>DAOTZV010000116.1:0-19655 GCA_034434235.1 Anaerolineae bacterium | reverse complement strand
CGCACGCGGTCGGGCGCGGTGGACTTCTCCCCGCGCTTCGCCGGCCGCCACGCCGTCGCGCTGCCGGCCGATGAGGGCCGGGTTGAACTGCGCGTGCTCGTGGATCGCTGCTCCGTCGAGGCCTTCGGCGGGGACGGCCAGGCCGTGCTCACCGACCTGATCTTCCCCTCCCCTGCCGGCGTCGGCCTGGAGGTCTTCGCCGCAGGCCCGGCGGCGCGCGTCGAAGCGCTGGACATCTGGCAACTGGAGGCGATATGAGCACTTCCCGTGATCTGGTCAGACGCACCCTCGAGTTCCGCTCCCCCTCCCGCGTCCCGCGACAACTGTGGACGCTGCCGTGGGCGAAGAACCACTACCCCCAGGAACTCGCCGAAATCCAGCGCCGCTTCCCCGACGACATCGTCGCCGCGCCGGCGTGCTTGCGCCGCCCGCCGGCCGTCCAAGGCGACCCCTACGTGGTCGGGACGTTCGTGGACGAATGGGGGTGCATCTTCGAGAACATCCAGGAAGGGGTTCACGGCGAGGTGAAGACGCCGGCCATCCCCGATTGGTCGCGGGCCGACGAGATCCGTTTCCCCGAGGAGCGGCTCACCGTGGACGTGGAGGCGGTCAACGCCTTCTGTCGTAACACCGACCGGTTCGTCCTCGCCGGCACGTGCCCCCGGCCGTTCGAGCGCCTGCAATTCTACCGCGGCTCGGCCAATCTCTACACCGACCTGGGCGAAGGCCGGCCGGAGATGTTGGCGTTTCTGCAACGTTTGCATGCGTTCTACATGGCCGAGCTGGAGATCTGGGTGCGAACGGAGGTGGACGCGCTCCAGTTCATGGACGACTGGGGCGCGCAACGGGCGTTGCTCATCTCGCCGGCCATGTGGCGCCGGCTCTTCAAGCCGCTCTACAAAGACTACATTGACATCGCCCATCGCCACGGCAAGAAGATCTTCATGCATTCCGACGGCTACATCGCGCCGATCATCGGCGACCTGGTGGAGCTGGGGCTCGACGCGCTGAACTGCCAGCTCTTCACCATGGACATCGAGGAGCTGGGCCGCCGGTTCGCCGGGAAGATCACCTTCTGGGGCGAGATAGATCGCCAGTATCTATTGCCTTCGGGCACGCCGGCCGAGATCGCGGCCGCCGTCCGTCGCGTCAAGGATGCCCTCTGGCGCAACGGCGGCTGCATCGCCCAATGCGAATTCGGCCCCGGCGGAAAACCCGAAAACGTCTACCAGGTCTTCAAGACGTGGGAAGATCTGGTCCATGAGTGAGTGCTCACGTGTTCATGTGTTCACGTTTTACGTTTTACGTTTTTAAGTTTCACGTCTCCCAAAGGAGCATCCCATGACCGACTTTCCGCGCACCACCGTCGGCGGGATCAGCTTGCCCCGCCTGATCATCGGAACCAACTGGTTCCTGGGCTATTCCCACACCAGCCTGGCGAAAGATCGCTTCATCAAAGAACTTCAGGATCGGCAACGGATTGCCGATGTCGTCACGGCCTTTCTGGAGTACGGCATAGATGCGGTGATGGGCCCGCCTTCGCAGCATCTGGAGAACGCGCTCCAGGACGCCGAAGCCCGGACCGGCCGGCGGATCATCCGCATCATCACCCCCAGCTTCAACATCGTGCCGGGCGGGCCGAAGGAGCGCGAGCCGGAGGCCGCGTTCGACGAATGCGTGCGGCTGAACGCCACCTTCTGTATGCCGCACCAATGCGTCACCGACGCGCTGCTCGACCGCATGCACGGGGTCATCCGCGACCTGGACCGCTATAGCGCCATGATCCGGGAGCGCGGCATGATCCCCGGCCTCTCGACGCACATGCCCGAGGCGGTCGTCTACGCCGACAAGATGGGCGCCGACGTCGAGACATACATCCAGATCTACAACGCGGCCGGCTTCCTGATGCAGGTGGAGGCCGACTGGGTGATGCGCATCATCCAGAGGGCCAAGAAGCCGGTGATGACGATCAAGCCGCTGGCGGCCGGCCGGCTTCTGCCCGTCGTCGGGCTGGCGTTCGTCTGGAACACGATTCGCGACCAGGATATGGTGACGATCGGTTGCACCACGGCCGACGAGGCGCGCGAGGTCGCCGAGATCTCGCTCGACCTGCTCAATCGCCGGCTGCCGGAGAACCCGTTGCAAAAGACCAGAAGCAAGAACACGTTGGAATAAGGAGTTCACTGTGTCCGCCAAAGTCCCTGTCGGCATCATCGGCTGCGGCAACATCAGCCCGGCCTACATCAAGGGCTGCCGCATGTTCGAGATCCTCGATCTGGTCGCGGTGAGCGACATAGACATGAACCGCGCCCGCAATCGGGCCGCCGAATTCAACATCCCGATCGCGTGCACCGTCGAAGAGTTGCTGGCGAACCCCGACATCCGGATCGTCGTCAACCTGACGACCCCGAAGGCGCACGCGGAGGTCAACCTGGCGGCCATCGCCGCGGGCAAGAACGTGCATTGCGAGAAGCCGCTGGCGGTCAACCGGGCCGACGGCGCCCGCACGCTGGCCGCGGCCAAAGAGAAAGGCGTGTTGCTCGGCTGCGCGCCCGACACCTTCTTCGGCGCCGGCATCCAGACCTGCCGCAAGCTGATCGACGACGGCTGGATCGGCGAGCCGGTGGCGGCCACCGCGTTCATGACGTGCCACGGCCACGAGAGCTGGCACCCCGATCCGGAGTTCTACTACGAAGTGGGCGGCGGGCCGATGCTCGACATGGGGCCGTACTATCTGACCGCGCTGGTCAACCTGATGGGCCCGATCCGCCGCGTCACCGGCTCGGCGCGCATCACCTTCCCCGAACGGGTGATCGGCAGCCAGCCGAAGCGCGGCAAACGCATCGTGGTCGAGACGCCCACGCACGTCGCGGGCGTGATGGACTTTGCGTCGGGCGCGATCGGCACGATCATCACCACCTTCGACGTCTGGTTCGCCAACCTGCCGCGCATCGAGATCTACGGCAGCGAAGGCTCTCTGGCCGTCCCCGACCCGAACACCTTCGGCGGCCCGGTAAAGGTGCGCCGGGCCGGCGCGCAGGAATGGAGCGACATCCCGTTGATGTTCCCGTATGTCGAGAACAGCCGGGGCGTCGGCGTGGCCGACATGGCCTACGCGCTCACCACGGGCCGGCCGCATCGCGCCAGCGGTGCGCTCGCCTATCACGTGCTCGACGTGATGCAGGCCTTCGGCGAGGCGTCGGAGAGCGGCCGCCACATCGAGATCACGAGCGGCGTCCCGCGTCCCGCCGCGTTGCCGTTGGGATTACGACACGGAACGCTGGATGGGTGAAGCGTGAAACGTCATCATCAACTTTGAGAGGCAATATCATGAAGAAGGCTCTTATCGTCTGGGGCGGGTGGAGCGGCCACGAGCCGAAGCAGTGCGCCGAGCTCTTCGCCCCTCTCCTTCAGGCCAAAGGCTTCGAGGTCGAGGTGGCCGACACGCTGGATGTCTACCTCGACCAGGACAAGATGCAGGCGCTCAGCCTGATCGTGCCGATCTGGACCATGGGCACGATCACGCGCGAACAGGAGCGCGGGCTGCTGGACGCCGTCCGCAGCGGGGTGGGCATCGCCGGCTGGCACGGCGGCATGGGCGACTCGTTCCGCAACAACACCGAATATCAGTTCATGGTGGGCGGCCAATGGGTCTCGCACCCCGACGGCATCACCGACTACGTGGTCAACATCGTCAACCATACCGATCCGATCACGGCCGGCATCCCCGACTTCAAGATGCATTCCGAGCAATACTACATGCACGTGGACCCCTCTAACGAGGTGCTGGCGACCACGACCTTCGATTCGCCGAAGTATCCGTGGATCAAGGGCACGGTCATGCCGGTCGTCTGGAAGCGCATGTGGGGCGCGGGCCGCGTCTTCTACTCGTCGCTGGGCCACGTCGCCAAAGACTTCGAAGTGCCCGAGGCCCTGGAGATCCAGCTCCGCGGCATGTTGTGGGCCGCCCGCTGAGATCCGACGTGCTCACGTGCTCATGTGTTCACGTGCTCACGTATTCACGTTTAACGTTTTACGTTTGACGTTTTACGTTTTACGTTTTACATTTCCCGTCTCACCCCATGCCGTCTTCGTCCGCTCCCGACGAAAGCCCGGTCCTGGTCGTCGTGGTCAACGACCCGGCCGATCTGGCGCGGGCACGCGACGAGGGGTGGTATCGCATCCCGCTCGACCGGGCGCCGCGTCGCGTGGCGGCCGACTACCTGGCGTTCTACCAGACAGCGGCGTTTCCGGCCGACGAGCGGTGGGCCGTGCGCTGGCTGGCGCCGGTGCGCGGCTATCGGATCGCCATGCGCCGGGAGCTGATCCCGGATGAGCCCGACCACCCGCGCGCCGACGCGCTCTACTACAAAGTCGTGCTCGGCGCGCTGGAGCCGTTGCCGCGGCCGGTGCCCAGCCGCCGGCTGCGGCGCATCACCTTCATCCCGACGACCCTGGGCCGGCTGCTGCAGGCGGAGGAGATCAACGACCTGTGGATCAAGAGCCGCGCGCAGGAGCAACTGTGGGCCGCGCTGAAGGAAGCCGACCTGGAGGCCGAACGACAGTATCCGCTGCGGGACGAGCTGCCGCAATATGTGGCCGACTTCGCGCTCTTCTGTCGGGATGGCCGCATCGCCGTGCTCGTCACCGACGAGCCGCGGGCCGAGGGCGAGCTGCACGAAGCGCCCCCGGCCGACTACCTGCTCGCCGCGGACGAATGGCTCGTCGTGCGCGTCACGGTGGCCGAGCTGGCCGAAGATGCGGCCGCCTGGGCCCGTCGCCTGGCGTACCAGGCCGCCCAACTCGGCGGCATCGCGCCCACTGCCGCCCGCTGATCCGCCGATTTGCCGATTTGGTGATTTCACCCAGAAAGGATTCCCTGCATTCCGATCATGGCCTATGACTTCGACCGCATCATAGATCGTCGCCACTCCGACAGCGAGAAGTGGAACCGCTATCCCGAAGATGTCCTGCCGCTGTGGGTGGCCGACATGGATTTTCGCGCACCGGAACCGGTGATCCGCGCCTTACACGAATATGTTGACCGCGGGCTGTTCGGCTACGCGCATGGCGCGCCCGACGAGCTACGGGAAGTCATCGTCGAGCGCCTGCTGAGGCTCTACGGCTGGCGGGTCTCGCCGGAGGCGCTGGTCTTCGTCACCGGCGTGGTGGTCGGCTACGACCAGGCGTGCCACGCGCTGCTCGGCCCCGACGACGCGCTGCTGATCCAGACGCCGGTCTACCCGCCCTTCCTGAGCGCGGCGAAGTGGGCCGGCGCGCAAAGCCAGGAGATGGAGCTGACGCGCGGGCCCGACGGCCGCTACTTCGTGGACCTCGACCGTTTCGAGCGCGCCATCGCCGATCGCACGCGCGCGTTCCTGCTGTGCAACCCGCACAACCCGGTCGGCCGCGTCTTCACGCCGGCCGAGCTGAGCGCCATGGCCGAGATCTGCCTGCGCCACGACGTGTACATCATCTCGGACGAGATCCACGGCGATCTGATCTACAGCGGCCATCGGCACACGCCGATCGCCTCGCTGGCGCCGGAGATCGAAGCGCGCACCATCACGGTGATGGCGCCGAGCAAGACCTACAACATCCCCGGCCTCGGCTGTGCGGTGGCCGTCATCCCGAACCCGGAACTGCGGAAGCGGTATCAGAACGCCCATCGCGGGCTTTCAGGCCACGTCAACAACCTGGGCTACGTCGCCGCACTGGCCGCCTATCGCGACGGCCAGCCGTGGCTCGACGCGTGCCTGCGCTACCTGGAGGCCAATCGGGACTTCCTGTATCGCTATGTGGAAGCCAACCTGCCCGGCATCACCATGAGCCCGATGGAGGGCACCTACCTGGCATGGCTCGACTGTCGGAACGCGGGCCTGCCGGCGGACATGCCTCCGGGCAAGTTTTTCCTGGAAAAAGCACGCGTGGCGCTGAACGAAGGCGCCACCTTCGGCAAAGGTGGCGCAGGCTTCGTCCGGCTCAACTTCGGTTGCCCGCGCGCCACCCTTGAGGAGGCATTGGAACGCATGCGTTCGGCGATCTCCAGATCGCTCATCCACACGTAGGGCGATCTTCAGATCGCTCATGCACATGCAGATCGCTCATGCGCACACGGGGCGATCTAAAGATCGCCCTACAGGGAGAATGCCATGCACCATATCGTCGGTTGGGGCATCCTGGGCGCCGGCCGGATCGCCGGCCGGTTCGCCAGCGAAGCGAGACTTGTGCCGGGCGCGCGGCTGGTCGCGGTCGGCGCGCGCTCGGCCGAGCGGGCCGCGGCCTTCGCGGCACAAAACGGCATCGCGCGGGCCTACGGCAGCTACGCCGACCTGGTCGCCGATCCCGACGTGGACGCGATCTACGTCGCCACATTGCATCCCTGGCATTGCGAGCATACCCTGCTGGCGCTCGACGCCGGCAAGGCCGTATTGTGCGAAAAGCCGTTCGCGGTCAACGCCGACCAGGCGCGGCGGATGATCGCCCGGGCGCGGCAGCGCAACCTCTTCCTGATGGAAGCCATGTGGACCCGCTTCAACCCGATCACGGTGCAGGTGCGGCAGTGGCTGGCGGAGGGGCGCATCGGCGAGCCGCGCATGGCGACGATTGACTTCGGCTTCCGCGCGGCGTGGGACCCGCAGAGCCGCATCCTGAACGCAGAGCTGGCCGGCGGCGCGCTGCTCGACGTGGGCGTCTACGTGCTGGCCTACGCCTCGATGATCTTCGGCCGGCCCGTCCAGATCCGGGCCGCGGGGCACATCGGCGAGACCGGCGTGGACGAACAGACCGCCATGGCGCTGAAGTATGCCGGCGGCCAGCTCGCCAGCCTCACATGCGCCGTGCGCACGGCCACCCCGCAAAGCGCGCGCATTGACGGCACCGAAGGCGCCATCGAAGTCCCGGCGTTCTGGCGCGCCGAGACCGCGCGGCTGATCCGACCCCAGCAAGAGCCGCTCATCGCGACAGGCGATCACGGCTTCCGTTACGAGATCGCCGAGGTCATGGCGTGCCTGGCCGCCGGCCGCACCGAAAGCCCGGCCATGTCGCTCGACGAAACACTCGCCATCGCCGAAACAATGGACGAGGTACGCCGCCAAATCGGCCTGCAATACCCATTCGACATTTGACGTTTCACGTTTTACGTTTCACGTTTCACTCCCAAAAAGGATCCCCATGTCACACTTCCAACAATCCTTTGCCTGGTGGAGCTTCGGTCGCGGGGTGGCCGATCCGCCGACCTTCTTCCGGGAAGCCCGCAAGATCGGCTATCGGGGCGTCGAACTGCTCCCGCGCGAGCTGTGGGATGCGGCCCGCGCGGCGGGCCTGACGATCGTCAGCGAGGGCGCGGGCAAGATCGAGCGCGGGTTGAACCGCCGGGCGCACCACGCTGAAATCGAGGCCGAAGTGAAGGCCAAGCTGGAGCTGGCCGTCCGCTACGGCATCCCCAACCTGATCGTCTTTTCCGGCAACCGCGGCGGACTGAGCGACGAGGCCGGCGCGCTGGTCACGGCCGAAGGATTGCGCCGCCTGGCGCCCCTGGCCGAGGCCGCCGGGGTCACCCTGGTGTTGGAGCTGCTCAACTCGAAAGTGGATCACCCGGATTACCAGTGCGATCACACCGCGTGGGGCGTGCTGGTGATGAACCTGGTCAACTCGCCGGCCGTCAAGCTGCTCTACGACATCTACCACATGCAGATCATGGAGGGGGACATCATCCGCACGATCCGCGAGGTCGCTGCGCCGTGGATCGGCCATGTCCACACCGCGGGCAACCCCGGCCGCCGCGACCTCGACGACGAGCAGGAGATCTGCTACCCGCCGATCATGCGGGCGCTGAAGGAGATCGGCTACACCGGCTTCGTCGGCCAGGAGTTCATTCCGAAGGGGGACGCGCTGGAAGCTCTTCGCGCCGCCTATCATCTTTGCGATGTGTAGCCTGTAAGCTGAACCGTTACTCGAATTCTGACAAGGAGACTCTTCTCATGATCCTCGATACCCTCCAAAACGCCAACCGCTATCTTGCCTTGAACCCCGGCTTCGCCGCGGCGTTCGCCTTCCTGGCCCGGCCCGACCTGCGCGAGCTGCCGGTCGGCCGCTACGAGGTTGACGGCGACCGGGTCTACGCGCTGGTGCAACGCCAGCCCGGCCGCAAGCCCGACGCCGGCAAGCTGGAAGCGCATCGCAACTACATTGACGTCCAGGTCGTCCTCGACGGCGTGGACACGATGGGCTGGCGGCCGACCCCGACCTGCACGGACATCGCCGTGCCCTACAACGCCGAGAAGGACGTCATGCTCTTCGCCGACCAGCCGACCGCCTGGGTTGCAGTCGGGCCGGGCGAGTTCGCCATCTTCTTCCCCGAAGACGCGCACCTGCCGATGATCTCGGACGGGGAGTTGCACAAAGTCGTGCTGAAGGTGCGTGTTCAATGAGATGAATGAATCCAGCGAACGAGCAAGCAGCGGATCGCCGGTCGTGACGCGCCTGCGCGGCCGGCTGATCGTCTCCTGTCAGGCCGCGGCCGGCGACCCCACCTATGGCCCGCACTTCATGGCCGCGTTTGCGCGGGCCGCGCAGATCGGCGGCGCGGCGGGCATCCGCGCCTCCGGGCCGGACGACATCCGCGCCATCAAGGCCGCGACCGGACTGCCCGTGATCGGCATCCAGAAAGCGCCCGGTCCCGATGGCCGCACCCTCATCACGCCGTCGCTCGAAGCCGCCGTGCCCCTTGTAGCGGCCGGCGCGGATATCGTGGCGCTGGATGCCACCGACCGCCCCCGGCCCGGCGGCCTGACCGCGGGGCAACTGATCGCCCGGTTGCGCGCCGAACTGCGCGTGCCGGTCATGGCCGATGTCGAGTGGCCGGCCGAGGCGTTCGCTGCGGTGGACGCCGGCGCCGACCTGGTGGCAACGACCCTCTCGGTCTTCCACTGCGCGGACTACACGCCGGACATCGCGCTGGTGGCCGCGCTGGCGCGCCTGCCCGTGCCGGTGATCGCCGAGGGCAACTACTGGACGCCGGAGCAGGTGCGGGCGGCGTTCGACGCGGGCGCGTGGGCGGTCGTCGTCGGCTCGGCCATCACCCGGCCCTGGTTGATCACGCAACGCTTCGTGGCCGCCACGCCAGGGCAGGGGAAAGGTTAAGGCTGAGGTTGAGGTGATGGATGCGCAATTGGCCATCGGCGTAGATATCGGCGCGACGAACACGCGGGCCGCGGTCGTCGCTCGATCGGGGCAGATCGTGGCGCGGACGCAGCGGCTGACGCGCTTTGCCGAGAGGTGTTTGCCGCCGGATGACCTGGTTCAGCTCGTCGTCGCGTGCGTGCGCGAGGTGGAGGCGACCGCGGGCGTACATGGGTTGCCCGTCGGCGTCGGCAGCATCGGCCAGATCCACCGGCAGACGGGCCGCATCCTGGGCACGACTGCCGACTACGAGGAATATGTCGGCTTTCCCCTGCGCGACCGGTTGGCCGCGGCGCTCGGCGCGGCCGTGTGGCTCGACAACGACGCCAAAGTCGCCGGGCTGGGCGAGTTCCGCTGCGGCGCGGGCCGGCCCTACCGCCACCTGGTCTACTTCGGCCTGGGCACCGGCATCGGCGGCGCGGTGTTCGTGGACGGCCGGCTGGTGCACGGCGCGGCGGGGTTGGCCGGCCATCTGGGCGTCATCTCGGTGGACTGGCGCGGGCCGATCTTCCCCTCGCGCACGCCGGGGCCGGTGGAGGGCTACGCCTCGGGAACGGGGATTGCCCGGCTGGGCCGAGAGCTCGGCCTGGGCGCAGGAGAGCGGCCGTTGACCAGCGAGGAGGTCTTCGCGGCGGCCGCCGCGGGCGACCCGCGGGCGCAGGCCGCCATCGCGGACGCGGCGCGGGCGCTCGGCGTGGCGATCACCAGCGTGCTCTACGTGCTGAACCCCGAGGCGGTGATCATCGGCGGCGGGGTGGCGCAGGCGGGCGAGGCGTTCCTCGACCGGGTGCGCGCGGTCGTGGCGGAATGCGCCATGCCGGCGTTCGCCCGCACGCCCCTCCTGCCCGCCGCGCTGGGCGCGGATTCGGGGCTGGTGGGCGCGGCGATGCAGGTGTGGGAAGCCTGAGATGCAACGGGGCGTTCCTGGCGCGGCGCCGCCAAAGCTAACCGGCCGCTGCCAACAAAAAAGCTCCCAAATCGGGAGCTTTTTTGTTGGTATCCCAGGAGCGATTCGAACGCTCGGCCTCTTCCTCCGCAGGGAAGCGCTCTAATCCACTGAGCTACTGGGACATGCGTTTATATTTTCGCCCTGGCGAGAGGGCCTGGCGGGGAGGGCGGGATTTGAACCCGCGAAGGATGCTTTAAATACACCCTTACCCACTTAGCAGGCGGGCGCACTCGACCAGGCTATGCGACCTCCCCAGGGTGCGGTACATTCTATTCTGGCGGAGGGAGAGGGATTCGAACCCCCGGTGACGTTGCCGCCACAACGGTTTTCAAGACCGCCGCCATAAGCCGCTCGGCCATCCCTCCACGGCGTCCCTCTGCCCAACCACGAGCCCCAGTATACCACCAGAACGGCGGACTGTCAAAAACCGGAGGAGCCAGTCTTGTCGCTACGGCCGTTCCGTGCTAAACTTTCCGGCGTGGGCAACGGCGCCCTCGATCTATCGTCCTTCGAGAGGGAGCCATGAGTCCATTGCGCTTTCTGACCGCCGGCGAGAGCCACGGCCCCAGGTTGACCGCGATCCTGGAAGGCATGATCGCGGGCCTTCCCCTCACGGCAGAAACCATCAATCGCGAGCTGGCGCGACGCCAGCAAGGTTACGGATCGGGCGGCCGGATGAAGATCGAACGCGATACGGTGGCGATCACCGCCGGCGTGATGGCCGGCCTCACGACCGGCGCGCCCATCGGGCTGGAGGTCGCCAACCTGGATTATCCGTCGTGGGCCACCAGGGAGATCCCGCCGATGACCGTGCCGCGGCCGGGCCATGCCGATCTCACCGGCGCGATCAAGTACGGCTATCGCGATCTGCGGCTGGCGCTGGAGCGCGCCAGCGCGCGCGAGACGACCATGCGCGTGGCCGTCGGCGCGATCTGCAAGGCGTACCTGGCGCAGTTCGGCATCACGGTCGGCGGCTACGTCACCTCCATCGGCCCGGTCGAAGCCGTTCTCCCCGACGAGCTGCCCTACGCCGAGCGGTTCGCCCTGGCCGAAGCCAACGAGGTGCGTTGTCCCGATCCGACGGCCGCCGAAGCAATGCGCAAGCTGATCTGGGACGTCATGCAGGCGCGCGACACGATCGGCGGCGTGTTCGAGATCGTCGTGCTCGGCGCGCCCCCCGGCCTGGGCAGCTATGTGCACTTCGACCGCCGGCTGGACGGCCGGCTGTTGGCCGCGCTCGGCTCGATCCAGGCGATCAAAGGGGTGGAGATCGGGCCGGCCTTCGCCAATGCCCGGCGCCGCGGGACACAGGTGCACGACGAGATCGTGAAACAAGACGACGGCGGAAAGTTGGGCCGCGCCGGCAATCGCGCCGGCGGACTGGAAGGCGGCATCACCACCGGCGAGCCGATCGTCCTGCGCGCCGCGATGAAGCCGATCGCCACCACCCTCACGCCGCTGCGCTCCGTGGATCTGGCGACCGGCGAGCCCGCGGCCACCCGCTACGAACGCTCCGACTTCTGCGCGGTCCCGCGCGCCGTGGTCGTCGGCGAGGCGATGGTCGCGTGGGTGGTGGCCGACGCGCTGCTGGAGAAACTCGGCGGCGACTCGCTGGCCGAACAACTGCCGCGCTTCGCGTCCCTGCGCCGCAGCCATCTCGCCGACCTGCCGATGGATAACGCGACATGGCAATTCGGCTATCAGGCGTGAGACGTGAAACGCACAATGCACACCCAAGGATAACCGTGACACATCCCAACATCATTCTCACCGGCTTCATGGGCACCGGCAAGACGAGCGTGGGCCGGGAAGTGGCCGGCCGGCTCGGCCGACCTTTTGTAGATCTGGACGATCTGATCGTGGCGCGGGCGGGGAAATCCATCCCGGCCATCTTCGCCCAGGATGGCGAACCCGCCTTCCGCGCGCTGGAGGCCGCGCTCTGTCGCGAGATGGCCGAACCGACCGGCATCGTGTTGGCCGTCGGCGGCGGCGCGGTAGTGGATCCGGCCAATCGCCAGGCGCTGGCGGCCGGCGGCACCCTGATCTGCCTGGACGCGACGCCGGAAGCGATCCTGAGCCGGGTCGGCCACGACGACAACCGGCCCATGCTCGCGGCCCCCGATCGGCTGGCGCGCATCCGCGAGCTGCTCGACCGCCGCGCCGCGGCCTACGACGCGATCCCCATCCACCTGGACACCACGCATCTCTCGCTTGCGGCCGCGGCCGAACGGGTGATGGCGCTCGCCGCGGGGTTGCCGGAGGATGGATACTATCTGCCGATCCGTTACGAAGCGCCGGCAGGCGAAGTGGGCCGCAGTTCTTCCGCCGACCTCCTGCCCGCTTCGTCCGGCTACGCGGTCCTCATCGCCCCCGGCCTTCTCGCCGAGGCCGGCCGGCGCATCGCCGCCGCGGGGATCCGGCCCGGACGCTGCGCGGTCGTCACCAACGAAGTAGTGGAGAGACACCACGCGGAAACGCTGCGTCGTTCGCTGGCCGATGCCGGCTTCGAGCCGGTCGTCTTCGAGATCCCCGACGGCGAGGCATACAAGACGCTCGACACGGCCGCCGGCCTCTATGCCCGTTTCGCTGCGGCCAGGCTGGCGCGCGGCGAGCCGGTGATCGCGCTCGGCGGCGGAGTGATCGGCGACCTGGCGGGCTTCGTGGCGGCCACCTGGCTGCGCGGGGTGCCCTTTGTCCAGATCCCCACCAGCCTGCTGGCGATGGTGGATGCCAGCGTGGGCGGCAAGGTCGCCGTAGACCTGCCGGCCGGCAAGAACCTGGTCGGCGCGTTCAAACAGCCCGCGGTCGTGCTGATAGATCCCGACCTGTTGCGCACCCTGCCGGGGGCCGAATTCCGCGCCGGCCTGGCCGAGATCGTCAAGGCCGGTATCATCGGCGACGCGCGGCTGTTCGAGCAGCTCGCCGCAGAGGGGCCCGCCTCGTTGACGGCCATGATCGCGGACGCGGTGCGCGTGAAAGCGCGCGTCGTCGAGCGCGATCCGTTCGAGCTGGGCGAGCGGGCCTGGTTGAACCTGGGCCACACCTTCGGCCACGCGCTGGAGCTGCTCTCCGGCTACACCCTTCGGCACGGCGAAGCGGTGGCGCTGGGCACCATCGCCGCCGCCGAGCTGAGCGCCGCGCTCGGCTACTGCGATCCCGCGTTGCCCGGCCGCATTCGCGCGGCGCTCGGCCGCCTGGGCCTGCCGACAAGCCACACCTTCGACCCTCAGGCCGCGCTCGCGGCCATGGGCACCGACAAGAAGCGCCGCGGCCGCGCCCTCCGCTTCATCCTGATCAGGCGCATCGGCGAGGTGACCATCGCGGAAGACATCGAAGCAGGAGCGATCCTGGCGGCGCTGGAGAAGATTTGCAAAACGTGAAACCGGAGCCTCCCACCATGCCCAACATCCTCGTCCTTCACGGCCCCAACCTGAACCTGCTCGGCACGCGCGAGCCGGGCGTGTACGGCACCGTTACCCTGGCGCAGATCAACGCGCGGCTGGAGGAGATCGCGGCCCGCCGCGGCGCCGTGTTGCGCATCATCCAGTCGAACCACGAGGGCGAGCTGATAGATGCCATCCACGCGGCGCGCGGCTGGGCCGACGGCATCGTGATCAACGCCGGCGCGTTCACCCACTATTCCTACGCGCTGCGCGATGCCCTCGCCGCCGTCGGCATCCCGGCCGTCGAGGTGCACCTGAGCAACATCCATGCCCGCGAGCCGTTCCGCCACACGTCGGTCATCGCGGCCGTATGCAAGGGGCAAATCGCCGGCTTCGGCGCGCAGAGCTATGTGTTGGGGCTGCTGGCGCTGCTGGGCACCGACTGAAAGCGCCTTCTCACCAGTCCGCCACCGACCCATCTGCGTGCCACAGTCGGGGCGTCTCCCAAGAGCCGTCGTAGATCTTGTCGGCGAGCGCCTCCTCATCCAGCTCGATCCCCAGCCCCGGCCCTTGCGGCACGGCGATGTAGCCGTCCACGATCTCGAATGGCTTCTTCAGGTAGCCCTCGCCCAGCGTCACGTGCTCTTGCACCAGGAAGTTCGGAATGCACGCATCGAGCTGCAAGCAGGCCGCCAGTGCCACCGGGCCGAGCGGACAATGCGGTGCGACCGCCGCGTAGTAGCATTCGGCCATCGCCGCGATCTTCTTCGCCTCCAGGATCCCGCCGGCGTGAGAGAGGTCGGGCTGGACGATGGCCGCGGCCTGCTTCTCCAACACCTCGCGAAAGCCCCACTTCGTGAAGAGCCGCTCGCCGGTGGCGATGGGGATGCTGGTGCTGCGGGCGACGGTGGCCAGCGCGTCCGGGTTTTCCGGCAACACCGGCTCTTCGATGAAGAGCGGATAGTACGGCTCCAGCGCGCGCGCCAGCCGGATCGCCATGGCCGGACTGAGCCGGCCGTGGAAGTCAATCCCCACATCCACCTTCGGACCCACCGCCTCGCGGATCGCGGCGAAGCGTTGCACGTTCTCTTCTATCCACGCGAGCGAATCCACAGTGCGCACCGGGCCGGTGACGCCCGTCTTGAACGCGGTGAATCCCTTCTCCACCCCGACCCGCGCGCTGGCGACATAGTCGCCGAACGTCTCGCCGTGCAACCAGCCGTACACCCGGATCTTCTCGCGCGTGGCGCCGCCCAACAACTGATGCACCGGCTGGCCCAGCCACTTGCCGGTGATGTCCCACAGCGCCTGTTCGATGCCCGACAGCGCGCTGCACAGGATCGGCCCCCCGCGATAGAACTGGCCGCGGTAGATCGCCTGCCAGTGATGTTCGATCTTGCGCGGATCCTGGCCGATCAGATAGCGGCCGATCTCCTGCACCGCGGCCGCAACCGTCTGGCAGCGCCCCTCCAGCGTCGGCTCGCCGAGGCCGACGATCCCTTCATCCGTGTAGACCTTGACGATGCTCCAGCGAGGCTTTACGAAGATCGTCTCGAGCCTGGTGATGCGCATAGTACCTCCTTGGTGATTTGAAGATGATGGATCTCTCCCTATCCTGTGCGATTTGACACCCCTTCGGCCCTCCCTTATACTCCCTCCCCAGAAGCTATCGGGAGTTCAACGAAGCATGTGGTCGCACAACTGGCGCGATAAAATATGGGCCACGCTCGACCGGCCCTGGGACCTCATCGTCATCGGCGGCGGGATCACGGGCGCGGGCATCCTGCGCGAGGCCACGCGCGCCGGCCTGCGTTGTCTGCTGGTCGAACAGCGCGATTTCGCCTGGGGCACGTCGAGCCGGTCCTCGAAGCTGGTGCACGGCGGGCTGCGCTATCTCCAGCAGGGCCGATTGCGCCTGACGCGTGCGGCCGTGCGCGAACGAGAGCGTCTGTTGGACGAAGGCCCCGGCCTGATCGATCCCTTGGGCTTTCTCCTGGCCACCTACAAAGACGAGGGCCCCGGCCGGCGCATGTGCAGCGCCGGATTGAGCATCTATGACCTGTTGGCGCTGCAATGGAGCCACCGCTACTTCACCGCGGCCGACTTCCAACGCCTTGCGCCCTATATCGCCCAAGACGGCCTGCAAGGCGGTTTCTGCTACGGCGATGCCCAGACCGACGATGCCCGGCTGGTATTGCGGGTCATCCAGGAGGCGGTCGCCGCCGGCGGCGCCGCGATCAACTACGTGCGCGCGGACAGCCTCCTGCGCGATGCGAGGGGCCGCGTCATCGGCGTGCGCCTGCGCGACCTGGAGGCCAACCGGACGGCCGACGTGCGCGGCCGGCTCGTCGTCAACGCCACCGGCGCCTGGGCCGATCGCCTGCGCAAACAGGTGGGCGGCCGGCCGCGCATCCGTCCTCTGCGCGGCAGCCACCTGATCTTTTCCGGCCAGCGCCTGCCGGTCAACCAGGCCATCACCTTCCTGCATCCTCTCGACCGTCGGCCCGTCTTCATCTTCCCCTGGGAAGGGGTCACCCTGGTCGGCACCACCGACGTGGATCACCGCTTCCCGCTGGACGAAGAGCCGGCCATCAGCCCCGAAGAGGTCGCTTACCTGATGGCTGCGGTCACCGCACAGTTCCCGTCCCTCCATCTGACGCTCGACGACATCATGGCCACCTTCGCCGGCGTCCGGCCGGTGATCGGCGCGGGAAAAGCCGATCCGTCGCAGGAGTCACGCGACCATGTGGTTTGGGAAGAAGCGGGCTTACTGACCGTCACCGGCGGCAAGCTGACGACATTTCGGCGCGTTGCGCTCGCCGCGCTCAAGGCCGGCCGACGTCACCTGGGCCGGCCGGTGCGCTTCGACGCGCACACCGCCGTGCTCGACCGTGTGAGCCCGCATCTGCCGTCGGCGGGCTTGAGCGAAGCGGTGCGGCGCCGATTGCTGGGCCGCTACGGCGCGGCCGCGCCGGCCGTCGTGGCCGCGGCCCGCAGCGACGAACTGACGACGATCCCCGGCACGCCCGTCCTCTGGGCCGAGCTGCGCTGGGCCAGCCGGGCCGAAGGCGTGGTGCATCTGGACGACCTCTTGTTGCGCCGCGTGCGGCTGGGGCTCTTATTGCCGGCCGGCGGCGAAGCGCTCTTGCCCCGCGTGCGCGCCATCTGCCAGGCCGAGCTGGGCTGGGACGACGCGCGCTGGGAGGCCGAACAGGCGGCTTATCTGGCGCTCTGGCGACGCTGCTACGGCGTGCCCGATGCCGCCGCCATCCCGACGTGGGAACCGCTGATCGCGCGGGCTCGCGTCCGGCACCTGGTGCGCCGCCAAAAACGCCGTCGGCTCTGGCGTCGCTCGGCCTTCGCCGGCACCGCGCTGATCGCCATAGGCACCTGGCTCTGGCGCCGCCGGCGCCGATCGAAGGCCGGCCGGCGATGAACTTTCCGCCCCTCGTTCTCCCCAATTCGGGGCCAAGAGGATCCGGGGTGCGCCCTCGTCGGCGCAGGCCGACGAACAGCCACAGGCTCCTTAGCTGCGACCTCGGTCGCCAGCACATCTGCGCCGCCGCATTCCCCTGCGAGGATGCGCCCTCGTCGGCGCAGGCCGACGAGCAGCCGCAGGCTCCTTAGCTGCGACCTCGGTCGCCTTTAGTTTTTTAGCCGCGACCCTCCTCCCATATCCCGTCGCCCACCTCCACCGGATGGCCACTGCGCGCCGACTCATAGATGGCCAACACCAGCGCCACCGACTTGCGCGCCTCGTAGCCGTTCGTTTTGGGCGGCCGGTCTTCGAGCACCGCGGCGATCATGTCCGCGATCACCGCGCTGTGGCTGGTGCCGTAGACCGACGCCGGGTCGAGCTGATCGCGCGTCAACAACTCCTTCTCGTGTTCCAGTTCCCCTTCTACCTTCCAGATCACTTTGCGGTTCAGCGCGACGCCGCCGACCTTGAGCGAGCCGCGTTCGCCGAACACGGCCACGGAACCCTCCAGGTTTTCGGGATAAGTGATGGTCGAGCCTTCGATCACGCCCAGCGCGCCGCTGCGGAAGCGCACCACCGCGACGCCGGTGTCCTCGGCCTCCATGCGATGGGCCAGGGTCGCGGTGTAGGCGAAGACGCTCTGCGGCGCGCCCATCAACCACTGGAGGGCATCAATGTGGTGGATGGACTGATTCATCAGCGCGCCGCCGTCCATGGTCCAGGTGCCATGCCACTCGTCCTCGTAGTACTCTTGTGGGCGATACCAGCGCACGGTGGCATTGCCGAGCAGGAGCCGGCCCAGCCGGCCGCTATCCACCACCCGCTTCAGGTCTTGCATCGGCGGGTTGTAGCGATTCTGCAGGACCACGCACAGCTTTCGGCCGGTCTCCTCGGCCGTGCGGATCATGGCATTCGCATCGGCCAGCGAGAGCGCCATCGGCTTCTCGACGATCACGTGCTTGCCGGCGCGCATCGCCTCGATGGCCATGCCGGCGTGCAGGCCGCTCGGCGTGCAGATGTTCACCACGTCTATGTCCGGCCGCTCGATCACGCGGCGATAGTCGGTATAGGCGACGGCGTGATATTGCGCAGCAAAGCGCTCGGCGCGCGATGCGCGCACATCGGCCACGGCCGCCAGCACGGCCGCCGGCGACTGCACGATAGACTCGGCATGGCGCGGGGCCACCCGGCCGCACCCGATCAACCCAAAACGCAATCTATCCATTCATCTCCTCTTTGGTGCGCGGGGCATCTCCCCGCTGCGTGGAATTATCTCTGTGCTCCGGCCAGCCGCTCGAAGTGCCCAACGTAGCGTCGCGCCAGTTGCGGCCAGCCGAGCTCGGCCTCGATCATCTGGCGGCCGGCGCGGCCCATGGCCGCGCGCAGAGCAGGATCGGCGGCCAGAGCCGCCAGGCCGCGCGCCAGGGCCGCGTCATCGGCCTCGGGCACCAGGAAGCCGTTGACGCCATCGCGGATCGCCAGCTCGTTGCCCGCGGCTGCCGTGCCCACCACCGGCTTCGCGCACGACATGGCGTCCAACACGGTCACGTTCAACCCGTCGGCCGGCCGCGTGACCGACGGCATCACGAGCGCATCGGCCATGTTGTAGTAGACGCCGAGCCGATCGGCCGGCACGTTGCCCACCCAATGGACGCGTTCGCCCAGCCCCAGCTCGCGGCCCAACGCCTGCCACCCGGCCCACAGATCCCCCTCGCCCACCAACACGTAGTGGATCGCAGGCGCGCCGGCCGGTTGGTCGGCGGCCAGCAGCGCCGCGGCGCGCAGCAAACGGTCGAATCCCTTCTTATACACCATGCGGCCGACGGCCAGGAAGACCACGGCATCGGAAGGGATGCCGAGCTCCGCGCGCAATTCGGCCGTGCCCCGATCGTCGGGCTGAAAGGCCTGCGGGTCCACGCCGTAGGGGATCAGTTCGAAGCGGCCCGGATCGGCCCCCAGCTCGCGGACGGCGACCTCGCGCAATGCGGCCGAGTTGGCCGTGATCAGCCCGGCCGTGGCGAATGCGAAGCGCGCCATGCGCCGGAACAACGGATTGGCGGCCGCCACGGTCGCATCGGAGCCGGGGATGGAGACGACCAGCGGGATCCGATAGCGCCGCGCGGCCACGGCCGCGATGAAGCCGTTCGGCAGCACCCAGTGGGCGTGCAACACATCGGGCCGCGTCCGGCCGGCCCAGCGCAGCCCCGCGGCGATGCCCGCCAGAAACAGGCCGGGCGCCAGGAGGTAGGCATTGCGCCGCAACGCCACATCGGCCTCCATCGAGCGCATGTAGCCGAGCCGATGCCAGTCGGCCTTCGGCGCGTAGCGATAGAGCACGAACGCAACTCGATGGTCGCCGGCCGCGCGGCGATAGGCGGGATCCCACGGCGCCAGGATGGTCACCGCGTGGCCCTGGCGGGCCAGTTCCTCGCTCAGGGCTTCGATGAAGCGGCCCGAAAAATCGCCCCGATAGCGCGGGTAGTTATGGGTGAAAACGCCGATCTTCATGGCCATAGCTCTCATCTCATGGCCTGTACCACAAGCCGGAGGCTTGTGGTACAAGGGCACAAGCTGAAGCTTGCGGTACAAGGGCACAAGCTAAAGCTTGCGGCACAAGGGCACAAGCTGAAGCTTGCGGCACAGGAGCACAAGCTGAAGCTTG
>DAOTZV010000115.1:0-13034 GCA_034434235.1 Anaerolineae bacterium | reverse complement strand
CGACCTGCCGGACGACATGGACCCGGCCGACCGGGAGGCGTTCGTGGCCCTGGCCGACCGGATGGCGGCCACGAACGGCTATCGGCCCCAACAGGCGAGCGACCTGTACATCACTTCCGGCGACGCGGTAGATTGGCTCTACGGCGAGCGCGGCATCTTCGCCTTCACGTTCGAGATGTATCCGACCTCCTCGTATCCCGGCTTCTACCCGCCGGCCACGGTGATCGAAGCGCAGACGCGACGCAACCATGCCGCGGTCATCGCCCTGACGGCCGCGGCCGACAACCCGCGCAAGGTGATCGGCATCGGCGGGGATGTCGTCTCGCCCACGGTAAGCATCGCGGTCGCCCCTGCATCTTTCCTCGTCGGCCAGAGCATCACAGCGACGGCAACGGTCAGCGACGACGTAGGGGTGACGCTGGTGGCGTGGCAGGCGGATGGGCAAAACATTGCCCTGTTGGCCCGGCCCCCCTTCGACCTGAGCTGGACGCCGCCCTCGGCCGGGCCGCATACGCTGCGGGCGCTGGCGTTCGATGCGGGCGGCAATATGGCCGCGTCCGCGGAGATCGCGATCACCGGCCATGTCCCGCAGCGGCGCTTCCTGCCGCTGATCCGGACATCGGCGCGGCCGGGGGATTGATGCCGCGCGGCCGGGCAACGACGCGCAACGCCGCGTATTTGCGTTTTGTTAACGTCTGTTGTACACTTTAAAAACGCAGATAGAAGTTGCAGACAGAGCTCACATCAGGAAACAGCGTGGGGTGGCCCGACGGAAGCGCGCCGCCTCGACCGGTTTCGATATTTGAGGAAGTGTGGAAATGGCGGAAAGTGACAAGCGAAAAGCTCTGGATACAACCCTGGCCAATCTGAAAAAGCGATTCGGCGAAGGCACGGTGATGCGGTTGGGGGATTCGGAACGTCTGAAGGTCGAGGCCATTCCGACCGGGTCGCTCTCGCTCGACATCGCGCTGGGCATCGGCGGCGTGCCGCGCGGCCGCATCACCGAGATCTACGGCCCGGAGGCCTCGGGCAAGACGACGATCTGTCAACACATCATCGCCGAAGCCCAAAAGCTCGGCGGGATCGCGGCCTTCATTGATGTCGAACATGCCCTCGATCCCCGCTACGCCGAACGGTGCGGCGTCAACATCAACGATCTTTACATCTCGCAGCCCGATACCGGCGAACAGGCCCTGGAGATCGCCGAGGCGCTGATCCGCTCCGGCGCGATGGACGTGGTGGTGATAGACTCGGTGGCGGCGCTGGTGCCCCGGGCCGAGATCGAGGGCGAGATGGGCGATAGCCACGTCGGCCTCCAGGCCCGCCTGATGTCGCAGGCCCTGCGCAAGCTGGTCGGCGCGATCAACTCCAGCAACACCGCGCTCATCTTCACCAACCAGCTCCGCCAGAAGATCGGCGTGATGTTCGGCAATCCCGAGACCACGACCGGCGGCATGGCGCTGAAGTTCTACGCCAGCGTGCGGCTCGACGTCCGCCGCCTGGAAAGCATCAAGCAGGGCGGCACGACGATCGGCAGCCGGACGCGCGTCACCGTCAAGAAGAACAAAGTCGCGCCGCCGTTCCGCATCGCCGAGTTCGACATCATGTACAACAAGGGGATCAGCAAATCGGGCGACATCCTCGATCTCGGCGCGACCATGGGCATCGTCGAGAAGCGCGGGGCCTTCTACAGCTTCGAGGGCGTGCGACTGGGCCAGGGCCGCGAAAACGCCAAGGAGTTCCTGGAAAACTCGCCGGAGATCGCCCAGCGCATCGAGGCCGCGATTCGCGCCGCGGCCGCCATGGGGCCGATTCCGGGCATGATCGCACCGGCAACCGCCGATGAAGACGACGAAGGCGGGGAATAACCGATCATAGCTTGTTCTCGATACGTCGTGTGACGTTGAGATATGTGGCGCGCCACCCCACCCGATGGCGTTGGCACCGGAGACTCGTGGGAGTTCATTTTGTTGACCGACAGGCCGGTTATGTGAAGATACCGACCGGATTCCAGGGGCAGATCCCTATGTCGCGCCGCCGCGGCGCCGATGTAGGGGGAGATTAATCTCGCCCTACATTGCAGGGCAGAGTCCGGCGCTCTCCGTGTCATAGTTTGTGCTTTCGCCGATGCACGGGTGCAGAAGCAAGCTGCATGAAGGTGCACGGTTCAGCGCGGCCCGCAAAAGAGCTATGATCTGGAGTCCCGACGGGACCGATAGATCATGGCTCTTTTTGTTTGGAGCCTGTTCCGACTGGGCATGGTCGTTCCGATGGCAGGCCAGATCACCGGATTGCGTTTTCAAAAGCAAAATCCCGACCGGGTGAACGTGTACCTGGACGGCAAGTTCGCCTTCGGGTTGCCGGCGCTGGAAGCCGCCCGTTTGCGGGTGGGCCAATACCTCAGCGACGCCGACATCGCGCGGCTCCAGGCGGCCGATCAGGTGCAGAAGGCCTACGATCGGGCCGTCCAGTTCCTGAGCTTCCGGCCGCGCAGCACGGCCGAGGTGCGGCGCTATCTGCTGCGGACGATCGGCGATGAGGCCACCATCGAAGCCGTGGTGGACAAACTGACCGCGCAGGGCTATCTCAACGACGCGGAATTCGCCCGCTATTGGGTCGAAAACCGGGAGCAATTCCGGCCCAAGGGGCCGCGGGCGTTGCGTCAGGAACTGCGCGAACACGGATTGGATCGCGAGACCATCGAAACGGCGTTGGCCGACGTAGATAGTACTGCCAGCGCGCTGGCGGTGGCGCGGGCCCGCGGCCAACGCATGGCCGGGCTGGCCACCGCCGCGCCCGAGCTCTTTCGCCGCAAGCTGAGCGACTTTCTGGCCCGACGCGGCTTTGAATACGAAGTCATTCGCGAAGTGGTCGGCCGGTTGGCCGAGGAATTCGGCGCGGGCCAGGTCGCAGACGATGAATGAATGCACTGATTGTGCGCGGAATTCATTCCGCAACTCCAAAGAATGCCTGATTTGAAAGCGAGGAATCTGTCATGGGAGGTCAGTTACTGCTTCTGACCTTGTTTGCGCTGTTGCTGGCGATCGGCGCGGGCCTGACGATCGGCTACCTGGCGGCGCGCTCGCGCATGCTGAAGGCGCTGGCCGAGGCCGAAACGCGCGTCCAGAATGCCGAGGCCGAGGCGCAACGCATCATCGCCCAGGCCGAAAGCCAGGCCAAGAGCATCGAGCTGGAAGCCCAACAGCGCAGGGTCAAGATCGTCGAAGAATCGGAAGCGGAGATGTTGCGCCGCCGGAAGGAGCTGGAGCGGCTGGAAGAGCGGCTGCAACGTCGCCAGGAAACGCTCGACAACAAGATCGAGCAGGTGGATGCGCGGGACCGCCGCCTGAACCAGCGCGAGGCCCGCATCGCCAAGCGCGAGGCCGAGCTGGCCAAACAAGAGGAAGAGTACGTGGCCGAGCTGGCGCGCATCTCCGGCATGTCAAAAGAAGAAGCCCGCCAGGAACTGCTCAAGGCGGTCGAACGCGAGACGCGGCAGGACATGGCGCGGCGCATCCGCGAGGTGGAAGCCGAGATGCAGGCGCAGGCCGATCAGAAGGCCCGCGAGATCATCACCACGGTCATGGAGCGGGTCGCGTCGGAACACGTCTCGGAGACGACCGTGGCCAGCGTGCCGTTGCCCAGCGATGAGATGAAGGGGCGCATCATCGGCCGACAGGGCCGCAACATCCGGGCCATCGAAAACGCCTGCGGCGTCGACCTGGTGGTGGACGATACGCCCGAGGCGGTCATCATCTCCTGCTTCGATCCCATCCGCCGCGAGATCGCCCGCCTGACCCTGAGCCGGCTGGTGCAGGACGGCCGCATCCAGCCGGGGCGCATCGAGAAAGAGGTGGAGAAGGCGCGCGAAGAGGTCGAACGTTCCATCCAGGAGGCCGGCGAACAGGCCGTGATCGAAACCGGCCTTCAGGGGCTCCACCCGGAACTCGTGAAGCTTCTGGGCCGGCTCAAGTATCGCACCAGCTACGGCCAGAACCAGCTCGCCCACGCGATCGAAGCCACGCACATCGCCGGCATGTTGGCCGCGGAACTGGGCGCCAACGTGCACATCGCCAAGATGGGCGCGCTGCTGCACGACATCGGCAAGGCCGTCAGCCACGAAGTGGACGGCCCCCATGCCCAGGTGGGCGCGGAGATCGCCAAACGCTACGGCGTGCCGCCGGAAGTGGTCAACATCATCGCGTCGCATCACCACGAGGTGGATCAGCTCTCGGTGGAAGCGGTGATCGCGACGACCGCCGATGCCATCTCCGGCTCGCGGCCGGGCGCCCGCCGCGAGGCGCTCGAGACCTATGTCAAGCGGATCAAAGCCCTGGAGGACATCGGCAATTCCTTCACCGGCGTCGCGCAGACGTTCGCCATCCAGGCCGGCCGCGAAGTGCGCGTGCTGGTGAAGCCGGAAGAGGTGGACGACCTGGCCGCCATCCGCCTGGCGAAGGAGATCGCGAAGAAGATCGAGGATACCCTGGAATACCCGGGGCAAATCAAGGTGCTGGTGATCCGCGAGACGCGCGCGACCGAAACCGCGAAATAGCCCCGAGCGCCGCGCATCCATGACCGGCAGGGGCGGACGGCGTCCGCCCCTACGTTTTTGTGGTCACCGCCAGGATCATCGGCTTGCGCTTGATCTCCTCGTAGAAGAAGCGCCCCAACACCTCTTGCGTCCGCTCGACGATCGTGCTTTCGCGACGGCCGGAGAGGGACTGGAGCGCCTGCCACGCGCGCTCGGCCGCGCGCTCCATCAGGTCTTTGTTCTCGCGCAGATAGATCACCCCGCGCGAGACCAGTTCGGGCCGGCCGGTCACCGCGCCGGTGGCCGCGCTGATCGGCACGATGGCCAACACAAAGCCCTCGCGCGCCAGGATCTCCCGCTCGCGCAGCACGGCCGGGCCGACATCGCCCACGCCGGCGCCGTCCACGAAGACCTCCTCGTTCGGGATGTGCTCGACGATGCGCGCGGCGTCGCGCGTCAGCTCGAGCACGTCGCCGTTTTGCAAGATGAAGATGTTCTCCTGCGGAATGCCCAACTGCCGGGCCACGCGCGCGTGGGCGTGCAGATGGCGCAGCTCGCCGTGGATCGGCACGAAGAAGCGCGGCCGGGTGAGCGCCAGCATCAACTTCTGCTCCTCCTGGCTGGCGTGGCCCGAGACGTGTACCGGCGCCAGCGGCGGATAGATCACCTCGGCCCCGCGCGCGATCAGCTTGTTGATGACCCGCGCCACTTCCTCCTCGTTGCCCGGGATCGGCGTGGACGACAACACGATCGTGTCGCCGGGCTTGATCTCGATCTGGCGGTGCGTGCCCTCGGCCATGCGCGCCAGCGCGGCCTCCGGCTGGCCCTGGCTGCCGGTGGTGACGATGGCCACGCGGCGGTCGGGAAGGCGCAACGCCTCGTTGAGGTCCACCAGCAACCCCTTCGGCACGTCCAGATGTCCCAGCTCGCGCGCGATCTCGACCGTCTTGAGCATCGAATAGCCCGCGAGCGCCACCACGCGATCGTGATCGTGCGCGGCATGGATCACCTGTTGCACCCGGCTGAGCAGCGACGCGAAGGTGGCGACGATGATCCGGCCGGGCGCCTCGCGAAAGATCTGATCGAACGCGGGCGCGATGACCTGCTCCGAAGGGGTATAGCCGGCCCGCTCGCTGCCGGTCGAATCGGAGAGCAGCGCCAGGACGCCCTGCGCGCCGAGCTGGCCCAGCCGGCTGAAGCCCGGACCGCCCCCGCGCACCGGCGTGTAATCGAACTTGAAATCGCCGGTATGGATCACCCGGCCGACCTCGGTGACGATGCACAGCCCCACGCCGTCCGGAATGGAATGGGTGATGGCCAGAAACGACACCTCGAACGGGCCCACGCGGAAGCCCTGGCCGGCCTCGATGCGCCGCAGGTTGGCGCGGCCGGCCAGGTTCGGCCATTCGCTCAGGCGCGCCTCGATCAGCCCGCACGCCAGCGGCGTGGCGTAGATCGGCGTCTCGAGGGGCACCACGTCGCGCAACAGATAGGGCAACGCGCCGATGTGATCCTCGTGGCCGTGCGTGATCACGATGGCGACGACATCGGCCGCGCGCGGCCGCAGATAGCTGAAATCGGGGATGACGACATCAATGCCCAACATGTCGTGTTCGGGGAACATGATGCCGGCATCCACGATCAAGATGGCGCGGCCATACTCGAAAAGCATCATGTTCTTGCCGATCTCCCCCAGGCCGCCGAGGGGGATCAGGCGCAAAGCTGACTGAACCATGGCTCCACTCCTCATTTGTCCGCATACGATATGATACCACCCCCGCAACGGGAAGACAACTCTCGCTTGCCAAAACGGGCCTTGTATGCCATAATCCCCCTGACCGCAAACGTCATCAACCACTCTCACAGGAGCCTGGGCAGCATGGCCGATATCTCCGCTTATGATGTGATCGTGCTCGGCGGCGGGCCGGGCGGCTACGTGGCCGCCATCCGCGCCGCACAGTTGGGCAAGAAGGTCGCCGTGGTCGAGCGCGAGGCGCTCGGCGGCGTATGTCTGAACTGGGGGTGCATTCCGACCAAATCGCTGTTGCGCAACGCCGAACTGGCCGCCATCCTGACGACCGAGGCCAGGGAGTTCGGCTTCAGCTTCGACAACCTCACCCTCGACTACGCGGCCGCGCAGAAACGCAGCCGCCAGGTCTCCGACCGGCTGGTGCGCGGCATCGGCTTCCTCTTCCGCAAGAACGGCGTCACGCTGGTGCAGGGCACCGGCAAGTTCATCGGCCCGCGGCAGGTGCGGGTCGAGCCGACGGGGCAGGTGCTGGAGGCGCCCAAGATCATCATTGCCACCGGCGCGCGGCCGCGCGCGTTGCCCGGCATGGTCGTGGACGGCCAGAAGATCATCACCTCGCGCCAGGCACTGGAGCTGACGACCGTGCCCAAGCGCCTGGTCATCGTGGGCGCGGGCGCCATCGGCATGGAGTTCGCCTACGTGTTCCGCGCGTACGGCGCGGCCGTCACGGTGATCGAGATGTTGCCGCACGTGCTCCCGCTGGAGGACGAAGAGACGGCCGCCGAGGTCGCGAAGGCGTTCAAGAAGCAGGGGATCGTCACCCTGGTCAACACCCGCACCGAGGCCGTGGAACCGACCGCCGATGGGGTCAACGTGCGGGTCAAGGATCAGGCCACGGGCCAGGAACAGACGATCAGCGCAGACGTGGTGCTGGTGGCCATCGGCGTCGCGGCCAACAGCGAAGGGATCGGCCTGGAGGCGGCCGGCGTGCAGACCGACAAACGCGGCTTCATCCCGGTCAACGAAACCATGCAAACCAACGTGCCGCACATCTACGCGATCGGCGACGTGACCGGCAAGCTGCTCCTGGCGCATGTGGCGAGCGCGCAGGGGATCGTGGCGGCCGAGCACCTGGCCGGCCACGAGACGCGGCCGATCCGCGACGCCGACTACGCGTTCATGCCGCGCTGCACCTATTGCAAGCCCCAGGTGGCCAGCCTGGGCTATACCGAGGCGCAGGCGAAGGAAAAAGGATACGAGATCAAGGTGGGGAAGTTCCCCTTCATCGCCAACGGCAAGGCGCTGGGCCTGAACGAAAAGGATGGCTTCGTCAAGATCATCGCCGACGCCAAGTACGGCGAGATCCTGGGCGCGCACCTGGTCGGGCCCGAGGTGACGGAGCTGTTGCCCGAGCTGGCGCTGGCGCACACCTGGGAGCTGACCGCCGAAGAGATCGCCCGCACCGTGCACGCGCATCCGACCCTGGCGGAATCGCTGATGGAGGCTGCGCACGCGGTGAGCGGGCAGGCGATCCACATCTGATCCGGGGCGACGACGCATGCCATCTACCGACATCCTGATCATCGGCGGCGGCATCGTGGGCCTGGCGACCGCGTATACGCTGACGCAAACATACCCCGACAAGCGCATCATCGTGCTGGAGAAGGAGGCCGGCCTGGCGTATCATCAGACCGGCCACAATTCGGGCGTGCTCCATTCGGGGGTGTACTACAAGCCCGGCTCCTTGAAGGCGATCAACTCGCTGGCCGGCCGGCGGGCCATGCTCGAGTTCTGCGACCGCGAGGGCATCCCCTACAAGATCTGCGGCAAGGTCATCGTGGCGGTGGACGCGGCCGACGAGGAGCGGCTGGCGATGTTGTACGAGCGCGGCCGGGCGAACGGCCTGGCGGTGGAGATGATCGGCCCGGAGCGCCTGGCCGAACTGGAGCCGCACGCGGCGGGCCGGCGGGCGCTCTACCTGCCGCACGCGGGAGTTGTGGATTTTCGGGTGGTCTGCGACCGGCTGGCGCAACGGGTACGCGAGGCCGGCCACCGCATCTTGACCAACGCCGGGGTGTTCGGGCTGCGCGAGCGCGAGGACGGCGTGCGGGTGCAGAGCCGGGCCGGCGAGTTCACCGCGGCTTATGTCGTGAACTGCGCGGGGTTGCACTCCGATCGCGTGGCGGCGCTGGCCGGCAGCCGGCCGGCGGCGCGCATCATCCCCTTCCGCGGGGAGTACTATCGCCTGAAGCCCGAGGCCAGCCATCTGTGCAACAACCTGATCTATCCCGTGCCCGATCCGCAGTTCCCCTTCCTGGGCGTCCACTTCACGCGCACCGCCTGGGGCGAGGTGGAATGCGGCCCCAACGCGGTGCTCGCCTTCGCCCGCGAGGGCTATCGCAAGACGGACGTCAATCTGCGCGATCTGTGGGAGACGCTGAGCTATCCCGGCTTCCTCAAGCTGGCCACGCGCTACTGGCGCATGGGCGCGGGCGAGATGTGGCGTTCCATCAGCAAGGCCGCGTTCGTGAGGGCGCTCCAACGCCTGATGCCGGAGATCACCGCCGACCAGTTGGAGCCGATGCCTGCCGGCATTCGCGCCCAGGCCGTGGCAGCCGACGGCCGCATGTTGGACGACTTCGCGTTCGCCGAGAGCCCGCGCATGGTGCACGTGGTCAATGCGCCATCGCCGGCGGCCACCGCTTCCCTCAGCATCGGCCGCAGCATCGTGGAGAAGCTGGCGCAACGATTTTAAGCCCAGATAGGTTGCTGCTTGCAGGCGGTCTGCGACCGCCGTCCTCCCGGATTATCGAGAGGATGCCGATCGACACTATGAGCCCATGTCGCCAACGTCGGCGACGAAGCTGCCAGGCATAGTGAGGGCGCATACGGCTGCGCGGTGGCGCCGGCCCCCAGGCCGAACGACAGCACGGTGCGCCAATCGGATTACCGTATGTCCTAGCCAGTGTTCAAGGAGGAGTCCTATGGCTATCAAGTCGGTCACGCGTCGCGAGTTTTTGAAGAAGTCGGCCACGGCTGGCGTAGGCCTGGCAACGCTCCCGTTGTTGGCCAACTGCGCGCCCGCGCCCACCCCGGCGCCGGCAGCCGCCCAGCCGACGGCCGCGCCGGCCAAGGCTACCGCCCCCGCCGTCGTCACAACCGCCACGTTCAACTGGCAACGCTTCAAGGGCGAGAAGATCGAGATCACGTTTACCATGGGCAACATGGTAGACGTGCTGATGAAGTACCACAAGGAGTTCGAGGATCTGACCGGCATCACGGTCGGCGCGGAGCAGATCCCCGAACAGCAGGCGCGACAGAAGCAGGTCATGGAGTTCAACGCCGGCGCCACGTCGTTCGACGTCTGCCACTACTCCTACCATGTCCACAAGCGCCTGTTTGCCAAGAACAAGTGGACGGTAGACCTGCGCGAGTACCTGAACGACCCCACGATGACCCCGCCCGACTTCGACTGGAACGACTTCTCCCCCGGCGCCAAGGCCTACGCCACCGACACCGAGGGCCGCATCTGCTCGATCCCGATCAAGATAGACTTCTGGATGCTCTACTGGAACAAGGAACTGTTCCAGGCCAAGGGGATCGAGTATCCGAAGACCTTCGACGAAATGCTCGAAGCGGCCAGGAAGCTCCATGATCCGGGCAAGAACGTCGTGGGCTATCTGGCGCGCGGCCTGAAGAACGCCAATGTGCCGGTGTGGACGCACCTGATGCAGGGCTGGGGCGTGGACCCGATCGATGCAAAGGGCAACTTCTACACCGACTCGCCGGAGGCCATCGAGGCGGCCAAGCTCTATCAGAGCCTCCTCAAGAACTACTCCGCGGCCGGCGTCAGCGGCTTCAACTGGAACGAGTGCCAGTCGGCCTTCGTCCTGGGCCAGGCGGCCATGTGGCAGGACGGCATCGGCTTCGCCACGCCGCTGGAAGACAAGACCAAGTCGAAGGTCTTCGGCAAGGTCGGCTACGGCGTCTTCCCGAAAGGGCCCAAGGCGCAACATTCGGCGATGTTCGGCGACGGCATCGGCATCTCGGCTTTCAGCAAGAAGAAAGGCCCGGCCTACTTCTACTGCATCTGGGCCACCAGCAAGCTGAATCAGTTGCGCGTTCTACAGGCGGGCGCGGCGGTGCCTCCGCGCAGCTCGGCGCTGGGCAACCCCGACCGGGCCAAGGGCTCGACCATGCCCGCCGAATACTTCGAGTGCCTGGAGGGATCGGGCAAGATCCTGCGCGCCGGCCTGCCGGAGATCATTCCGGTCACCGAGTTCCGCGACATCTTCGGCATCGCGCTCACCAACATGATCGGCGGCGCCGACCCGGCCACCGAGCTGAAGAAGGCCACGGCCGACTTCAAGCCGATCTACGAGAAGAGCGAGAAGGGCTGATCGAAAGGCCCCCTCTGATCCTTCGTCGTGCGGCAGGAAGCCGCCGCGCCACCGCGCTTCCTGCCGCAGACCCTGGAGGTGACGATGCGATCCTGGCTCGACCATGTGCCCCGGCCGCTGCGAGCCGCCTTGCCCGGTCGTCACGGCTACTCGCGGCGACAGACCTATATCTTGTTCTTGCTTCCCGCCCTGGTGGTCATCTTCGCGGTGATCATCTTCCCGTGGCTGTTCACCATCTGGATGAGCCTGAACGACTGGCAGATGGGCATGCAGCGCACCTTCATCGGCCCGGCGAACTTCCAGAACCTGGCCACCAACACGCGTTTCCTGGAGACGATCCCGCGCACGCTCTTCTTCACCGTGTTGGGCGTGATTGCGCCGCTGGTCCTCGGCGTGTTCGCGGCCGAGGTGTTTCATCAGCAGTTTCCGCTGCGCGGACTGCTGCGCGGCATCTTCGTCATGCCCATGATGACCACGCCGGTCGCCATCGCCCTCATCTTCATCATGATGTACCACCCCCAGCTCGGCGTGCTCAACTACCTGTTGAGCCTGGTCGGCATTCCGCCGCAATTGTGGATCTACGACAAGAACACGGTCATCCCGGCCCTGGTGCTGGTGGAGACGTGGCAATGGACGCCCCTCGTCATGTTGATCGTCCTGGGCGGACTGGCCGCGCTGCCCACCGAGCCGTACGAGTCGGCCGTGATCGACGGCGCCAGCTATTGGGACATGTTCCGCTACATCACCCTGCCGCTGGTCACCCCGTTTCTGATGGTGGCGCTCATCATCCGCACGATAGATGCGCTCAAGAGCTTCGACATCATCTTCGTGATGACGCAGGGCGGGCCGGGCACCGCTTCGGAGACGATCAACATCTATCTTTATCTGCAGGCCTTTTCCTTCTTCAACATCGGCCATGCCTCGGCGGTCGTGATCGTCTTCTTCGTGATCATCTTGGCGCTCGCCCTCATCCTGCTGGCGGCCAGGGAGCGGTTGCGATGGACACAGTAGCCGATCTCGATGCCCTCAAACATCGCCTGCGCAAGCTGGGCAACAAGCTCGCGCTGGGCTTCGCCCTGCTCATGGTGATCACGCCCGCGCTCTTCGTCATGTTCTGGATGTTGTCGCTGGCCTTCAAGAACGAAATAGACAACATCGCCTATCCGCCCGTGTGGATCCCCAACCCGCCGACCCTGGCCAACTACCAGCAGGTCTTCGAGCGGAGTCCGTTCGGCCGCTACACGATCAACAGCGTCATCGTCTCGGGCTCGGCCACGTTGATCGGCCTGCTGTTGGGGGTGCCGGCGGCCTACGGCATCGCCAAGGGCAAGGCGATGGGCATGGGCATGCTCATCATGGTGGCGCGCATCACGCCCGGCCTCTCCTACCTGATCCCGCTCTTCACCCTCTTCCGCTTCCTCCGGCTGACGGGCACCCTGGCGCCCGTGGCGATCACGCATCTGGTGATCACCATCCCGATGATCGTGTGGGTGATGATCAGTTTCTTCGAGGATATCCATCCGGAGCTGGAAGAGGCGGCGCTGGTGGACGGCTGTTCGATCTGGCGCGCGTTCGTCAGCGTGTCGCTGCCGCTGGCGCGGCCGGGCATCGCGGTCGCCGCGATCCTGGCCTTCATCCAGTCGTGGAACAACTTCATCTTCGGTGCGGTGTTGGCCGGCCGCGAGACGCGCACCCTGCCCGTCGCGGTGTTCAACTCGATGACCTACGAGCAGCTTTCGTGGGGGCCGCTGGCCGCCGCCGCGCTGATCGTGACATTGCCGACGCTGCTGTTGACGATCTTCGTCCAGCGCCACATCGTGACAGGACTGGCGGCCGGCGCGGTCAAGGGGTAACAGGTGCTCAGGGGTCCGGCTTCGCCGCGGGACCTCAGAGGTCCCGCGGCGCCAGGCCATCGCCGTCCACCTCCCCAGATGCCTCATGCCGTAAGTCATGGTGGTCCTCGCCTTTTTCTCATCGGACATACCCCAGATTTGACATCGCGAGCCGATTCGATATAATAGAGCCGTACTTAGAATTATTCTAAGTTTAATTCTATATTCTCGCAGCAGATTTTGATAGACAAGCGTTACGCGATACAGACTTTCATCTGGTCACCCTGACCTGTTGGCCATACAGGCCAGGGTAACCGGCGTCATAGGCTTGCCAGCGCCAGCAATTCCGGATGTACCGCCCGCGTTTGCCGGCGCGTTGTGCGTCCAGGCCGCCCGGCGATCAATCGCCGGGCTACAGAGCAGCGCCCCGTGAACGGGGCTGACAGAAAGAAGAAAGCGCCATGCCGACCCCATTGCAATTAACCCGTCAACGAGAAGCGGTGCTGGCGGTAATACAG
>DAOTZV010000114.1:0-10317 GCA_034434235.1 Anaerolineae bacterium | reverse complement strand
TTTTGAGAAGATACCCGTATGAGGCGATGATAGATGGGGCAGGAGGGGGTCGAACCCTCAAGGTCTCCCGACCGGCAGATTTTAAGTCTGCTGCGTATGCCGATTTCGCCACTGCCCCGACCGCGCGGATGATAGCCTACATCAGCTTGGCCGTCCTGTCAAGATTGCGGCAAATCGTCGGAGGGCCATTCGGGGATTCGAGCGTCTATTCGTGGACGGCGCCCGCGTCCGCGCGACAGCGGGCGCACAGGCCCGGCAGATGGAGCTGCGTCCGGTCCACCGCGAAGCCGTATTGCTCCTGGATCTGCGCCAGGCCGGCCGCCAGGATGTCGGTTGCCACGCCGATCACCTCGCCGCAGCGCGTGCAAACCAGGTGGATGTGCGGCGCGTGGTCGGTCACCAGGTCATAGCGTCGCTGGCCGTCGTTCCCTTCCACGCAGGCGACGAGCTGGAACTCCTGGAGCAGATCGAGAGTGCGATATACGGTGGAGATGTCCACGGCCGCGCTGATCTGGTGCACGCGTTCGTAGATCTCTTCGGCCGACGCGAATCCCTCCATCTGATGCAACACGCTCAGCACCAGCTCGCGCTGCGGAGTCAGGCGAAAGCCGCGGTCGCGCAGGTGGCGGATGAAGGTCTCTTCGCAGCTCATGGTCGCCTCACAGCTCCAGGCCGTGCGCCTCCAACAGGCCCCGATCGGCCAACACCTCGGCCGTCGGCCGATCGGCGACGATGCGGCCGCGGTCCATGACGATGGTGCGCGGCAACAGCTCGGCCACCATGCGCAGATCGTGCGTTGCGATGAGCATGGTCTGCGGCAACGTCCGCAACAGGTTGATCAGCCCGCGTCGCGCGCGGGGATCGAGGCCGGCGGTCGGCTCGTCGAGCACCAGCAGCTCCGGCTCCATGGCGAGCACGGTCGCGATGGCGATGCGCTTTTTCTCGCCCACGCTCAGATGATGGGAGATGCGGCCGGCATACGCTTCCATGTGCACGTCGGCCAGCGCCCGGGCCACGCGCGCCCGCACTTCCCCTTCCGCCAACCCCTGATAGATCGGGCCGAACGCCACGTCGTCGAATACGGTCGGCGAGAACAACTGATCGTCTGGATCCTGAAACACCAACCCCACCTTGGCGCGCACCCGGCCCAGCGTCTTCTCCTCGACCGCCACGCCGCCGATGTAGATCGCGCCGCGCGCGGGCCGCAGGATGCCGTTCAGGTGCAACATCAGCGTGGATTTGCCCGCGCCGTTGGGCCCCACCAGCGCCACTTTTTCGCCGGGCCGGATCGCCAGCGATACGTCATCCAATGCCGGCTGTCCATCGCCGTAGGAAAAGAAAACTCGTTCGACGCGAACCGCCCAAACAGAATTTTGACTCACGATAGATATCCTACGCCCACCAACAACATCAACAACACCACGCCCGCCGCCAGGATCAACCGTTGGCCGGCCGGAATCGGCGGCAGCGGGAAGGTGCGCACTTCGCCGTCATACCCGCGCGCCGCCATCGCCGCGTAGATGCGCTCGCCCCGGTCGAAGGAGCGCACGAGCAGGTTGCCGGCCATGCCGCCGACCACACGCGCCCGCCACGCCACGCTGCCGCCGGCGCGCTTGCGGCCCGCGGCGGACGCGGGATCGCCGCTGCGCGCGGCGCGCGCCCGCAACAGGCGCAACGCCTCGTCCACCAGCACGAACAGGTAGCGCCACATCAAGCCGAAGGTAGCGACGATCAGCCGCGGGATGCCGATGGCGCGCATCGCCAGCAACAGATGGGGGAACGGCGTGCTCGCGGCCAGGACGACGGCCATCTGCACCGAGAGCCAGGACTTGAGCAGGATGCTCAGGAAGCGTTGCATCCCGGCATCCGAGATGACAAGCGTCCAGCCCGGGAGCGCTATGCTCCACAGCGCCGCGCCCCGGGCCGTCACCAATACCGGCAGCGCCGCCAGCACGAACGGCAGCGCCAGCGCCGAGCGTTTCAGGACGAAGCCCACGCCCAGCTCAGAGAGCAGCACGGCCGAGAAGCCCAGGGCCGCCAACAGCAGGTAGGCCGGCCACGCGGCGATCGGGGTGAGGGCTACGGCCAGGATGAAGGCCAGGGCCAACACCAGTTTCACGCGCGGATCGAGCGCGTGGACCACGCTCGGCCGTGGGCGATAGGCATCCAGAAAATGGACGTGCATGGGCTCCTCAGGCAAAATGCCCGGCCAGACCGATCAGCTCGCGGCCGCCCGCGCGCGTCGGCGCCGGGACAGCGCGATGCCCAGCGCCACGAAGAAGACCACCACCGTGCCGATCACGCCCGACACGATGGTCGCCAGGGCTTCGTTGCTGATGCCCGGGAAGACATAATCCGGGATGAGCTCGAACAGTGGGCTCTGTGCCCGCTCGATGAAGCCCTGCTGTTCGGCCACCCATTCCAGGCCGTCGGGATGGGTGGATGCCAGCGGCGAAAGCACGGCCAACGCCAGCGCAATGATCAGCCCAACCGCCCATACGATCCGGCCGGTCGCGCCCTGCACCGCCTGGCGGCGCAGCAACTCGGGCCGCGCGGCGGCCAGGAAGGCCAGCGCGCCGACCGTGATCAGCCCCTCGCCGATGCCGATCAACGCGTGGATGGCGCCCATCGCGGGCACGGCCACGTTGGCCGGCGACGTGCCCGAGAACGCCAGCTCGAGCGCGGTGGCCAGCGCGGCCACGAACACCGAAAGCCAGGCGGCGCCGAACCCTCCGACATAGACGCCCCACGACCGTCCCCCGGCCAGCTTCTGGATCGTGCGATAGGCGAAATAGGAGACCAGCACGCCGACGATCCCCATGTTGAAGATGTTCGCGCCCAGGGCCAGCAGGCCGCCGTCCTGGAAGATCAACGCCTGCACGCCCACCACGCAGGTCATCACCAACATGGCGGCCCATGGGCCGAGCAGCACGGTCGCCAGTGTGGCGCCCAACAGATGCCCGGAAGTGCCGCCGGCCACCGTGAAGTTGAGCATCTGGCCGGCGAAGATCGCCGCGGCCAATACGCCCATCAGCGGCGCCTGTCGCTCGCCCAGCTCCTGGTTGATCCGCCTCAGCGCATAGCCGAGCACGGCCAACGAAACGGCCCACAGGAGCAACGAAACCACCACCGAGAGAAAGCCATCCGGAATGTGCATGGGAGCAGGTGAGTAGTGCATCGTGTCCCTCCATCTATCATGTAGGGCGAAATTTATTTCGCCCTACGCACGCCGGGCGGCGAAATAAATTTCGCCTTACGGCATGTGCCAGTTTGGGGACATTATACATCACTCTCGGCTTATTGCAAATGATTGCAGTTGCGATTATTTTCCGAGCCGATCCATCGCAAGAAGTGTCTAGCGGATGCGCAGTTCCAGCCGGCCGTCGAGCAGACGCACCTCTTCGACGTACCAGCGCGCTGCAAAACGGCTCAGCGCCTGGTCGGCCAGGGTGGGCAACAGGCTCGTCACCAGGCCGCGCGGCGAGACCGAATCGGCTTCGAAGTGCAGCTCGCCGTTTTCGGCCACCAGCCGGCCGACCATCACGAGCTGTTTGACCTGCACCGGCCCCAGGCTCAGCTCATCGGCCGACAGGGTCATCTGGCCGGCGCTGAAGTGCACCTGGAGGCCTTGGGCGCTCAAGCCCTGCTCTGCGCCGGCGCCGGCGGTGATGGCGCGCATGATGTCCTCATCGGTTACGACGATCAGATGGGGGTCGGGCGTGGAAGTGCCACGGGTGGGGACGGCCGGCCGCATTGCGGCCCCGGTCGGCGTGGCCGCAAGGGCCTTCGGTTCGGTGGCCGGCGCAGGTCGCGTGGCCGGCGGGCGCGGCGTGGCCGTTGCCCCGCGCGCGGCCGTGGGGAGGAGGATGGCCCCCGAGCGGCCAACCGGCGTGTCTGCCGGAGTGGCGGTCGCCGGGGGGAAGAGGCGCGGCATGTTGCTGCACGCCAGCAATGCCATCAGCAGCGCGATCAGGCCGAACCAGAAGGGGAAGCGAATGTGTCTCATCTGTCTTTTTCGCCTTTGGGATATTTTTGTGTATAATTATACATGAAGAAATCGAAAGGGGCGAACGACGTCGGCGCCCCTCGTCGAAACAGGTGTTTGGGGATTACAGGTCGGTTGAACGGAGGGATCCAATGGCAGAGGAAAAGAGCACCACATCAACGATCACCGAAGAGCTGAGCAAGATGGGCAAGCTGGTGGCGCAGGCGGTCCAGTCCGCCTGGGAAAGCGAAGACCGCAAGAAGCTGGAGGCCGAGGTCACCGAGGGCTTGCGCAAGATCAGCGAGGAGATGGCGGAGGCCGCGCGCAAGGCCGCCGAGAGCGACGCCGCCAGACAGCTCAAGACCCAGGCCGTGAAGGTGGCGGAGGAGGTCAAAGAGAGCGATGTGACCGCGGAGATCCGCAAGGGGCTGATCGCCGGCCTGGAGGTCATCAACCAGGCATTGGGCAAGCTGGTCGAGCGGCTGGAAGTCAAGAAGGAGCCCGGATCCGCGGCCGAGCCGCCGGCCGAACCGCCCGCGCAATGATGAGCGCGGCTTTACGTGCCAGGCACCTGGGGGGGTGCCCCTGGCACGTAAAGCGGGCTATTTTCAGGCTGGTAGGGGCGCACGGACGTGCGCCCCTACGTTTTGTTATTCGCCCAGCAGCGCGAAGTAACTCCACGCAATCCGCGATAGATCGGCCATCGTCTCCGACGCAAGCGTCCAGTCCAGCCACGTGCGCCGGTACAGGAAAACGGAGAGCACGTACGGCCCGGCCGGGCTCCAGATCGCGGCCACATCGCCCCGGGTGTCCTGGGCGTAGCCGTGGCGATGGATCGCCTGTGTCCCCTTCGGCACGCCCGCGACGATCATGTCGGCCGCCGGGTTCAGCTGCAGATAGCCCAGGAGTTGTTGACATTCGGCCTGGGTGAGCTGATCGCGATACGCGGCAAGCAACGTTCCCCCTCCACGACTGCACTCGACCAGCATCTGCATCAGCAGTCCCATTTCGCGCGGGGTGGTCTGGATGTACGGATCCGGGTCGGCCCAGATGTCGGTGCGGGTGTTGGCCGGCGTGCGCACGGCTGGCCCGGTCCGATCGAAGGGCGCGGCCATGAAGGTGTTTTGCAGGCCCAACCGGCGCAGCGAGCGGTTGAGCGTCGCCGCGCCCGCATCGGCATCGCCGTCGCCGATCAGCGCCAGCAGCTCGTTGGCCGCGCTCGTGCCCCCCAGCGCAACCGTCTGGCTGATCATTTGGGTGGTATAGGGGGCCAGCGGCGGGTCGAGCTTGCGCATGACTTCGATCAGGATCGCCAGCTTCAACGTGCCCATGCCCGAATAGGCTACGTCCGCGTTGATCGCCACCTCCTGGCCGGTCGGCAGGTGATGCAGGAAGAGCCCGGCCACGCCGTCGAAGCGATCCATCCGCGCCCGGAGCAGATCGGCCAGGAGCTCTCGGCCGGGCGGCGGGGCGGCAGTCTCGCGCACGACCAGGTTGACGGTGCGCGTGTTCGGGTCGCTCAGGGCCGTGAGGAGGCGATCGCGCGAGGCCGCCACATCCAGTTGACGGCCGGCCCGGCCGGGGAGGATCGCCAGGCCATCCGCGGCGGCCTCCGCCGGCGTCGCGGGCCGATCATAGCGCGCGGCGACGTCGGCCAGCCAGGCGTCCAGCCGGTCGCGGTCGAGCGTATAGCGCAGCGGCACATCCACCGCCGGGACCGGCCGATCGAGCGCCTCGGCCACCCAGACGCGCAAGAGATGCCCGGGCGTTTCGTAGCCGTGCGCTTCGGCCAGGATCGCGGCCACGTCCACCTGAAAGTCGAGGACCTGGGGGCGGAGGATGATGCGCTGGTCGCCGTAGTAGACGAGCACCGGCTCGGCGAAGCGTCGGTTCAGTTCGGCCGCCACCTCTGCGGCGTCGGCGCGGCCGAACTCCAGGCCGGCCACCCGCACCCCCGGCGGCACCGCTCCGCGCGTGCGCATATAGCGCAGATAGGACGGCCCCAACAAGACGGCCGCGAGGAGCAACAAGGGCAGGGCGAGGAGCAGCAACCGGCGGATCATGCAGGGCTATGGCCTCGGCAAGGGTGCGAGCGCGGCTATTCCCATTCGATGGTGGCCGGCGGCTTGGAGCTGATGTCGTACACGACCCGATTGACGCCCGGCACCTCGTTGACGATCCGGTTGCTGACGCGGCCGAGCAGATCATACGGCAGGTGCGCCCAATCGGCGGTCATGAAATCGTCGGTGGTCACGGCCCGCAGGCCGATGGTATCCGCGTAGGTGCGGCCATCTCCCATCACGCCCACCGAGCGGACGGGCAGGAGCACGGCGAACGCCTGCGCGACCGCCCGGTAGAGGCCGGCCGCGCGCAGCTCTTCCAGGAAGATGGCGTCGGCCCGGCGCAACGTCTCCAGCCGCGGCCATGTCACTTCGCCGATGATGCGGATCGCCAGGCCCGGCCCCGGGAACGGATGCCGCCAGACAATCTCGTCGGGCAAACCCAGCGCCTCGCCGACCGCGCGCACTTCGTCTTTGAAGAGGAGGCGCAGCGGCTCGATCAGCCGGAACTGCATGTCTTCGGGCAACCCGCCGACGTTGTGGTGGGTCTTGATGGTGCGCGCGGTGCGCTGTTCGCTGCGACTGGCCGATTCAATGACGTCCGGGTAGAGGGTGCCCTGGGCCAGGAAGTGGGCATGGCCCCGGCCCTCGCGCGCCACCTGCGCCTCCACGGCCTCGAAGGTGCGCACGAAGCGGGCGCCGATCCGCTTGCGCTTGAGCTCCGGGTCGGTGATCCCCGCCAGGTCGCTCAGGAACTCCTCGGCCGCGTTGACGGCGATCAGGCGCATGCCCATGTGGCGCTGAAACGTCTCGATGACCTGGGCCGCTTCCCCCAGGCGCAGCAGGCCATGGTCCACGAAGATGCAGGTGAGCCGGTCGCCGATGGCGCGGTGGATGAGCGTGGCTGTGACGGCCGAATCCACGCCGCCGCTCAGGCCGCAGATGACCCGGCCTTCGTCGCCCACCTGAGCGCGGATGGCCGCCACGGCCTCCTGGATGAAGTTGGCGGGGGTCCAATCGGGCCGGCAGCCGCAGATATCGAGCACGAAGTTGCGCAGGATCTCGCGGCCCTGGGGGGTATGTTGCACCTCCGGGTGGAACTGGACGCCGTAGATGCCGCGCGCCACGTCGCCCATGGCCGCCACCGACGCCGGGGTGATCGCCAGCGGCGAAAAGGTGGGCGGCAGGTCGGCCACGTGGTCGCCGTGGCTCATCCAGACCGGCAGCCGGAAGCGCGCCTCGGCCGGGCCCAGATCGGCGAAGAGCGGGTTGGGGATGTCGGTGAGGGTGATCTCGGCCAAGCCGTATTCGCGCCGCGCGGCCGGATCTACCCGGCCGCCCAGCGCGTGCGCCAGCAACTGCATGCCGTAGCAGATGCCCAGCACCGGCCGGCCCGAAGCCAGGACGTACTCCGGCAACTGCGGCGCGGCCGGATCGTAGACGCTCTCCGGGCCGCCCGACAGGATGAAGCCTTTGGGCTTGAGCGCCATGACGCGTTCGGCCGGCGCGTCCCACGGGATCAGCTCGCAATAGACGTGCAGTTCGCGCACGCGGCGCGCGATCAGCTGGGCCGTCTGCGAGCCGTAATCGAGGATGACGATCGTGTCGTGCATGGCGCGCCTCCCCTTGCCGGATCAATCTTCGATCACGATCCGGCCGCCCTCCATGTCGGTGATCACGGCCAGCGACTCGATCGGCACGCCGAGATCGGCGAGGGCCGCGCGGCCGCCTTCGAAGCGCTTTTCGATCACCGCGCCAATGCCGACCAGGGTGGCGCCCGATTGGCGCACCAGATCGACCAGGGCGCGGATCGTCTCCCCGCGGGCCAGGAAATCGTCCACCACCAGCACGCGATCGCGCGGCCCCAGGAACTCCGGCGAGATCATCAGCTCGGTCATCACCCCCTTGGTGTGCGAGGGGGCCCGCGCGATCATCACGTTGGGGTGCATGGTGACCGGCCGGGTCTTGCGCGCGTAGACCACCGGGATGCCGAGGGCCAGCGCGGTGGTCAGCGCGGGCGCGATGCCGCTGATCTCGGCGGTGACGATCTTGTTGGCGCCCAGGTGGGCGAAGCGGGCGGCCAGCGCGCCGCCGACGGCCAGCATCAGCGCCGGATCCACCTGGTGGTTGATGAAGGAGTCTACTTTGAGGATGCCGTGTCCCAGATTGACGCCTTCGCGCAAGATGCGTTCTTTCAAAAGCTGCATCAGACGAATCCTCCTCCGAATGAATGCCCTGGCGCTATTCTAAGGGGAAGGCGTCAAATCGAAAAATCGGAGGGCTATGTTTATCGCCGCGCCAGGCCGGCGTTGCCTGCCAGCGAGCGGCGCCAGTGGATCTCCGGCCGCGCGCGGTTGCGCAGTCGCCAGAGCCAGCCGACGGGATAGCCGATCATCTTGGCGATATCGCCGGTCGCGCGAATCACGGGCACCAGCAGGATGGCCTTGAGCCGCTCACGGGGCGTCAGGCGCGCCAGATGGGGCCGCAGCCGGCGGTACGGCGTCCGGCAATAGATGAGCACGCCGGCCAGGAGCGCCAGCAGCCACAGCGGATGATGGAAGATGCTCAGCGCGAGCAGGCCGGGCAGGACCACCAGGTAGGTGGCGTAGCGGATCAGGTGGCGCAACCGCCAGAGATCGGCCTTGCCGTCTCCGCGGGCATAGCGGTAGTATTGTTTGAAGAAGGCGCGCAGCGACCCGCGCGGCCGGAAGTGGGCCACGGCTTCGGGCGCCCACGCGAACGGCCCCGCGACCGCGCGCAGTCGGAAGTCGAAGATCAGGTCCTCGCAATAGTCCAGCCATTCGGGATAGCCGCCTGCCGCGGCCCACGCGGCTCGGGTGAACGCGACCGAGCGGCTGGACGGCAGGAAGTGCTCGGGGCGGATGTCTTCCCGCGCGGGCAACACCGTCGCGCCCATCGCGATCTCGAAGGTCGTCTGCGGATCGGGCACGAAGAAGCCGGCCACCGCGCACCGTTCCTCGGGATTGGCCGATTGGCCGATGCGCCGAACGATCGGCTCGATCAGCTTTTCCAACCACTGCGGCTCCAACCAGACGCCGGCATCCACCGAGGCGATGATCTCGCCGGTGGCCGCGGCGATGGCGATGTTGCGGCCGCGCGAGATGTTGGCGCCCGGCTCCACCAGGACGCGCAGGGGCAGGCGGCCGGCATATTCCTGGATGACGGCCACGGTGCGGTCGCGCGAGCCGCCGTCCACGATCACGATTTCGTCCGGCGGCCGGGTTTGCGCGCTCAGGCTATCGAGCAGCCGGCGGATGGATTCGCCCTCGTCGAGGACGGTGCAGATCACGGAAACGCGCGCGGTACTCATGCCGGCGTCGCCTCCTGCCGCAAACCCGCGGCCCGCCGCGCGGCATTTATCCGCGCCGGACCTTGGGCCGTCGGCTCGTGGGACAGGGACGGCCCGGCGCAGTGCGGCCGGCGCGCCTGGCCGCGGGATTCCGGCCGTCGCTCGCCCCCCAGATGGGGATCTGTGCCGGGAAACGGAGATGGCATCGCGCCTCCTTCTGCTTTGGGATCTGGCCGGGATGGCGCGCCTATTATACCGCCGGAAGGCGAAACAGGCGAGTGGGGCGACCGAGGTCGCGGCTAAGGAGCCTGCGGCTGGGCGTCGGCCTGCGCCGACGCGACGGTGCCCACGGCGGTGGGCATTGCGGCGCCGGCGCGCCCGTTAGCGACCAAACGAAGGGCGACCGAGGTCGCGGCTAAGGAGCCTGCGGCTGGGCGTCGGCCTGGCGCCGACGCGACGGTGCCCACGGAGGTGGGCATTGCGGCGCCGGCGCGCCCGTTAGCCGCGATTTCAATCGCCCCACCACGCGGCGACCGCGGCGGGCTTTTGGGGGCGACCAAACGAAGGGCGACCGAGGTCGCTGCGGCTGGGCGTCGGCCTGCGCCGACGCGACGGTGCCCACGGAGGTGGGCATTGCGGCGCCACCGCGCCCGTTAGCCGCGATTTCAATCGCCCCACCACGCGGCGACCGCGGCGGGCTTTTGGGGGCGACCAAACGAAGGGCGACCGAGGTCGCGGCTAAGGAGCCTGCGGCTGAGCGTCGGCCTGCGCCGACGCGTGCATGCCCACGGCGGTGGGCATTGTGGCGCCGGCGCGCCCGTTAGCCGCGATTTCAATCGCCCCAACAGGGTGTCGGCCTGCGCCGACGCGTGCATGCCCACGGCGGTGGGCATTGCGGCGCCGGCGCGCCCGTTAGCCGCGATTTCAATCGCCCCAACAGGGCGTCGGCCTGCGCCGACGCG
>DAOTZV010000113.1:0-18262 GCA_034434235.1 Anaerolineae bacterium | reverse complement strand
GCTAACGGGCCGTTGGCCGGGCGTCCCTCTGCAGGGACGCCGTGGCACGGGGCGGCCGGTCGGCGCAGGCCGACCTGGCGGCGGGACGCCCCTTCGCCCCGAATTCATTCGGCGGCCACCAGCGCGGCGGGACGCCCCCTCGCCCGAATTCATTCGGCGGCCTGCGTGCGGCGTGCCGGGCGACCGAGGTCGCAGCTAACGGGCCGTTGGCCGGGCGTCCCTCTGCAGGGACGCCATCACATGGGCCGCGCGGTCGGCGTAGGCCGACCTGGCGGCGAACGCGCCCCTTCGCCCCGAATTCATTCGGCGGCCCCAAAGTTGCAGCTTGATCCCGAATTCGTTCGACTCGCGTTTGGGCATGGATTGGCGACGGTGATATACTATCGCCTGCGGCTCGTGGGCGGGCGGTATCTTTGGTCAAGGACGTCATGTGGTTGATATCAGCGTGAGGAGACAATCGGCAGCGGCGCAATCTATCCGCATCATGACCTATAACATCCACCGTTGGGCCGGGCATGATCGGCAGGTGCATCTGGAGCGGCTGGCCGAGATCATCCGCTCGGCCCGGGCGGACATCGTAGCCCTGAACGAGGTGTTGCATCCGGTGATCGCGGCCGGCCGCGTCCATGAGTACCTGGCCGAGCTGGCGGAGCGCCTGCATATGTGGTACGTCTTTGGGCCGAGCGGCTGGGTGGATTACGGCCCGAACTGGCACGGTCCGCAGGGCAATGCGTTGCTTGCGCGCTATCCGTTGCGAGATGTCACGAACGTGCCTTTGCCCCGCCTGCCGACAACCCGTCAGCGCGCCTTGTTGGGCGCTCGCCTGGCGGCCGGCCCGGCCGCCGGCCTCACCGCCTTCGTCACGCATCTCGACCATGCGTTTGAGGGCACCCGCCTGTGGCAGATTCGGGGCCTGCTTGCCGTGACATCGCGTCGCGGCCCCCACTTCGTGGCCGGCGACTTCAACACGCCGGGGTTCAGCGGGCCCCGCGCCTGGCGTTTCGCTCCGCCGGTGCTCCGCTGGATGCAGCGGGCCGGCTACGAGGACGCTTTTCATGCCAACGGCGAAGGCGCAGGCCGTACCTTCCCGGCGCGCGCGCCGCTCTTCCGCCTCGACTTTCTCTTCTTCCCGAAGGCCTGGGCGCGCGGCATCCGCGGCGCGCAGACGTTGGATTCGGCGCACGTGCTGCATGCCTCGGACCACCGGCCGGTAGTGGTGGAGTGGGCATGGCCTGACGGCGGCCGGCTTGCGCTTGGGGGGCAGGAAACGTGAAGGTCTTGACTTACAATATCCACGGCTGGTGTACGCCGCAACCGGAGGCCGCGTCCAATTTCGATGCCCTGGAGCGGGTGATCGGCGATGCGGAGGCCGACCTGGTGGGCCTCAACGAGGTCTTTCATCCTCATCCGACCGACGAAGGGCCGGCCTTGGCGGCCCTGGCCGCCAGGTTGGGCATGTACTTCGCGTTCGGCCCGGCCATGACATCGGCGCAATCCCCCACGGGCGTTCCCTACGGCAACGCACTGCTCAGCCGCTGGCCGATCCTGGCCTACGCGGCGCATCGCCTGGGCGCCGGCACCGACGGCGAGCCGCGCGGCCTCCTGGAGGCGCGCGTCCTCCTGCCGGCCGGCCGTCCCTTCACGCTCTATGTGACGCATCTCGATCACCGCTCGGAGGCGCTGCGTCTGGCGCAGTGGCGCGCGGCCCTCACCTGGTTGACGCGCGAACGCGGCCGGCCCCATCTCGTTATCGGCGATTTCAACGCACTGTCCGGCCGCGATTATCCCGCCGAAGACGCGGTGCAGGCCTTGCGTGCGGCACGCGCGGCGCGCACATGGCCCGCACCGGCCTTCGACCTGGTGGCGCAGATCGAAAAGGCCGGCTATTGCGACGCCTTTGCCCGGTCGGGCGTGGGCGACGGCGCGACCTTCCCTGCCGCCGCGCCCGAGATCCGGATTGACTACATCTTCCTGCCGGCCGAACGGGCCGGCGACCTGCTGAGCTGTCGGCGCTGGGAGCATCCGCTGGCTGCTTCGGCTTCCGATCATCTGCCGGTGCTCGCGGAGTTCGCATGACCATCGCTGATGTTCCCGTGGGCACGCCCGAATGGTGGGATGCCCGCTACGCTATTGGGGACACCCCGTGGGATACCGGCATCGTGCCGCCGGAGGTGATCGCCCTGGTCGCCGGCGGCAAGCTTCGGCCGGGGTGGGCGCTCGACCTGGGGTGCGGCAGCGGTGTCACCAGCCGCTATCTGGCGCAACACGGCTTTCGGGTGATCGGGGTTGACCTGGCATTGCGGGCGCTGGCGCGCGGGCATCGGGCCGCGGCCGCGGCGGGCCTGGCGGCGTACTTCTGTCTGGGCGACGTGGCCGATCTGGGCTTCCTGCGCGTGCGGGCGACGCTGGCCATAGACATCGGCTGCTTTCATTCGATTCCCCTCGATCGGCGGCCGCTCTACGTGGCTTCGCTGGCCGCCCATCTCTGGCCCGGCGCATTCTATCTGCTCTATGCCTTCGAGCCGACGACGGTCGAGGGGACGCCGCGGCCTGGAGTCGGCCCGGATGACCTGGCGCGCTTCGCACCCGCATTTGCTTTGCGGTGGACCGGGCACGGCCTGGATCGCGATCGGCCGGCGGCCTGGTATCTGTGGCAGCGCACCAATGCGGATGGAGATTACTGATTCATCGCATACTCGGCGTATAATGGTAGGGTGAAATTAATTTCGCCCTACCATTTCCAAGTGCCAGGCATGTGGATGGGAAAACGTTGATCTGTTGATTTTCAGGAGATGGGCATGAATTTCGAGAATCCACTTAAACGCGTCGAGCGCCTGAAGCGCGTCAAAAACATCCCGGGGCCCAGCCAGGAGAGCCGCGTGCCTCCGGGCCAGTTCGTCACCGACAAGTTCCCCGTCTTGCATTACGGTTCGGTGCCGATCTACAAGAGCCTCGACGACTGGGACCTGCGCATCTTCGGCCTGGTCGAAGAGCCTTTGCGCCTCACCTGGGATGACCTGATGAAGCTGCCCCACCAGACGCAGACGGTGGACATCCATTGCGTCACCCGTTGGAGCAAGCTGGACACCACCTGGACCGGCATCCCCTGGCGCGAGATCATGCGCCTGGTGAAGGTCAAGCCCGAGGCGACGCACGTGATGGCCCATTGCGAATACGGCTTCACGACCAACATCGCCCTCGACGTGCTGGACGACGACGACACGATGCTCGCGTTTGCCTATGCCGGGAAGCCGTTGGAGCCGGAGCACGGTTATCCGCTGCGGCTGCTCGTGCCCAAGAGGTACTTCTGGAAGAGCGCCAAGTGGCTGCGCGGCCTCGAATTCATGGCCGGTGACCGGCCCGGCTTCTGGGAGCGCAACGGCTATCACATGGAAGGGGACCCCTGGCGCGAAGAGCGGTTCGGCTGGTAAAATATTCCCATGACCATCGCCCGCCCGCTTGCGCGTTCCCGTGTGCGCCTCTCGGCATCGCCGGCCGGGGCCTACATCGCCCTGCTGGTCGGCGTCTTCTGCATTAGCTTCACGGCCATCTTCACCAAATGGGCGGCGATGCCCGGGCCGGTCTCGGCCGCCTATCGGATGAGCGTCGCCGCGCTCGCATTGACGATCCCGCTGTGGCGGCAGGCGCGACAGCGCGGGCATCTTTTCCCGCCGGGCGCACGCTGGGGAATGTTGGGCGGCCTCAGCTTCGCGCTGAACCTGGCGTTGCTCAACTCGGCGCTGCTCCTCACCTCGGCTGCCACCGCCACCCTGCTCGACAACACCGCGCCGATCTGGGTGGGGCTGGGCGCCATGGCCTTCTTCCGCGAACGCCTGAGCTGGCGTTATTGGGCCGGCCTGGGATTGGCGCTCGCCGGCGCGGCCGTGGTCACCGGCTTCAATCCGGCTCGCGAGCTGAGCCTCAACCCCGGCGACGGCCTGGCGTTCGTGGGCGCGCTCTTTTATGCGGCCTATCTGCTCATCACCCAGCGCGGTCGCACCCAACTGGATACCCTCTCGTATCTATGGCTGGTGGCGATCACGGCCGCCGTCGCCCTGTGGTCCCTGTGCCTGCTCTTGCGCCTGCCGCTGACCGGTTACGGCGCGCATGCCTATCTGGCGATGGTGGGCGTGGGCCTCCTCTCTCAGGTCGGCGGCTGGCTGATGATCAACTACGCGTTGGGCCATGTCTCGGCTTCCCTGGCCGTGGTGGTGTTATTGGCTCAACCGGTCATCACCGGCCTGCTTTCGATCCCGCTCCTGGGCGAGCTGCTGAGCGGCCGGCAGGTGCTCGGCGGCGCGCTGGAGCTGAGCGGCATCTATCTGTGCCTGCGGCGGAAGGCCGATGAGGGCCGCAAATCGGACCATGAACAGTGAAGCCGGAGATGTGCGTCGGCGGCTTGCCGCGTTCCTGGCCGCTCACACCACTCTGACCCTGGCGACGGTGGGGTCCGATGGCGCGCCGGCGGCCGCAGCCGTGTTTTACGCACACGACGATGCCCTCAACCTGTACTTCTTGAGCGAGGAACGCACGCGGCACGGCCAGAACCTGCTGGCGAACGGCCGGGTGGCCGGCACGATCCAGGCCGACGGACAGGATTGGCGGGCGATCCGGGGGGTGCAGTTGACCGGCCGCGCCGCGCCGGTGACGGGCAGCGAGTTGGCACACGCCGTCGCGGTTTACGGCCGGAAGTACGCGTTTGTGGCCGCGTTGCTGGCCGGCGCTGGCGGGCCCGGCGTGCTTGCCGGGCCGTTGGCCCAGGCCCGTTTTTGGGTCTTGCGGCCAGAATGGTTCCGTTTGATTGATAACACGGTGCGCTTTGGGTTCAAAGAGGAGTGGACCCCTGATCCGCCATGAAGTCATTGCGTGACACGCAGCACTATTTGCGTCCCGGCATCGTCGAGCTGAGCTGGGGCCATCCCGATCCGGCGCTCTTTCCGGCCGATGATCTGGCGCGCGCGGCGGCGCTGACGCTCTCGCATGCCGATCGGGCCGCGCTCTGTTACGGCGCGGACCAGGGGCCGGGAAGCCTGATCGAGCAACTTTGCGCGTGGCTGGGCCGGCGGGAAGCGCGGCCACCCCGGACCGATCAGGTGTTCATCGCCGGCGGCCTCTCGCAAGGGCTCGACCTGTTGTGTACCCTCTACACGGTTCCCGGCGACCCGATCCTGGTGGAGTCGCCGACCTATCACCTGGCGCTGCGCGTATTCCGCGATCATCGGCTGGATCTGATCCCCGTGGCCGGCGACGAAGATGGCTTGCAGCCCGATGCGCTGGCCGATGCGCTGGCGCGCCTGAAGCGGTTGGGCCGGCGGCCGCGCTTCCTTTACCTGGTGCCGAACTACTGCAACCCGACCGGCGCCACCCTGTCGCTCGAACGTCGGCGCGCAGTGGTCGCGCTGGCCCGCGAAGCCGACATCATCATCCTGGAAGATGACGTCTATCGGCATCTGTGGTACGATGCGCCGCCCCCGCCGCCCTTGTCCGATCTGGCGCCGGATCACGTGATCCGTCTGGGGTCCTTCAGCAAGCTCCTGGCGCCGGGCTTGCGCGTCGGCTGGCTCATTGCTCCGTCGGAAGTCGTGCGGCGCTGTGCGCGCAGCGGCTTGATGGATTCGGGCGGCGGGATCAGCCATTTTGCCGCGCATGTGGTCGCGGCGTTCATGGAGCTGGGGCTGTTCGATGGGCATGTCGAGAAGCTGCGCGCGGCTTACCGGGCGCGACGCGATCTGTTTTGCGCCGCGCTGGCGCGCCATCTGCCGGCGAGCTGCTCGTGGCGGATGCCTGGGGGCGGCTTCTTCGTCTGGGTGCAATTTCCCGCAGGCGTGGACAGCGCCGATCTGTTGCCCCGGGCCGAGGCGTCGGGCGTTTCCTATGTGCCCGGCGCCCGCTTCTACGCGGATGGACAGCGCAGCAGTTATGTCCGCCTGGCGTTCACGTTGTTGACGAGCGAGGAGTTAGTAGAGGGGGCAAGGCGCCTGGCCGAAGTTGTAGGGCGAACTTGAGTTCGCCCCACAACGATCGCATTTTGTAGGGCGAACTTAAGTTCGCCTTACAACGATCGCATTTTGTAGGGCGAACTTAAGTTCGCCTTACAACGATTGCATTTTGTAGGGCGAACTTGAGTTCGCCCCACGTTCGCCCTACAGTATCTCATCCGTGGAGCAATCGCCTTGACAGAGACCGCTGCGGAGGAGTTTCGCCGTTCCGCCGATGAGGCCGCGCGGCTGGGGCATCCGTCCTACGTGTGGCGCGCGGGGCAAGAGCGCCGTTTGGCGCTGGTGCGCCGGTGGGCGCGGCTGGAAGGCGCCAGGATCCTGGATGCCGGCTGCGGCGTGGGCATCTACACCGCGCAGTTTCGTCGCTTCAGTCCACACGTCGTCGGCGTGGAGATAGATCTCTCTGCGGCCCGCCAGGCCGCCGGCCAACTGGCTGGGATCATCGTCGCGCCGGCCGAGGCGCTCCCCTTTGCCGACGACGCGTTCGACGTGGTCTTCTCTCATGAGGTGATCGAGCACGTCCAGGATGATCGAGCCGCCGCACGGGAGATGTTGCGGGTGACGGCGCCGGGCGGCCGGATCGTGATCTTCTGTCCGAACCGGCTTTATCCCTTCGAGACGCATGGCCATTACTGGCGCGGCCGCTATCATTTCGGCAACACGCCGCTGATCAACTATCTGCCCGATCCTCTGCGCAACCGCCTGGCGCCTCACGTGCGCGCTTACACGGCCGGCCGGTTGCGCGGCCTGTTCGATCCGGCCCAGGCGACCGTGGTCCATCACAGCGTGATCTATCCCGGCTTCGACAACGTGGTGGCGCGGCGGCCCGGCTTGGGCGCGCTCCTGCGTCGGGTGCTCTATGCGCTGGAGCACACGCCGTTGCAGGCGTTTGGGCTCAGTCACTTCCTGGTATTGGAAAAGCTTCCCTTATCAGATAGCCGATGTCGTGCGCCTTGAGCACGGCGATGAATGCCGCCATATCCCGGCTGCCGTATCCGATGGTGTAGATCGCCGCCACGCTTGTTCTTTCTCCCGTGTGTCGTCATTTCTGTGCCAGGAGCGCCAGCGCCACGATCGCGGCCCACGCCAGTACTTTGAACTCGCCGGCCAGGAGCGCCTGCTCCATCTCGGCCCGGCTCAGGCGGACGATCTGCTGCTCTTCCAGGTCGTCGGCGATCGGCGCAGCGACACGCCGCGCGCCGCGCGCCAGGAAGAAGTAGGCGGTCTGGACCCCGCGGTTGGCTTCCACCGGAAACGCGCCCAGCGGCCGCCATTCCGTTGCCTCGTAGCCGGTCTCCTCGCGCAATTCGCGCTGCGCCGCGGCCAGCGGCTCTTCCCCCGGCTCGATATAGCCCCCGACCACCGCCAGCGAGGTGCCCTCTACGGCATACTTCGTCTGGCGAAAGCACAGGTAGTCCCCTTCCACGGTCTCGGCCACCACGTTGATGAAGTCGGGCGCGATGACCCAGGCCCAATCGTCTATCACCCGGCCGTCGGGCAGCTCGACCGTGTGCATCTCGACCTTCAGGAATTTGCCGCAATCCAGGATCGGCCGACGGTCGAGCGTTTTCCAGGGCGTGAAGGCCGGAGTATGGCGGGTTGGCTCGGGCATGTAGAGTGCCTTTCTACTATTGTAGGGCGAACTTAAGTTCGCCTTACAGCGCATGGTAGGGCGAACTCAAGTTCGCCTTACAGCGCATGGTAGGGCGAACTTAAGTTCGCCCTACAGGGCTTGTTATAGAAGCTATCCACTCGCGCAGCACCTGCGCGGTGGATTCGAATGCCAGTTCGCCCCACGGGATCTCGTCGGCCGCGAACCAGCGCGCCTCGCTGACATCGTCGCAGGCGTTCAGCGCGCCGCCCAGGGGCCGGGCCCGATAGATGAGGAGGATGCCGCGACGTTCGTCCCATCCGCCGAGGGCCGCGATGTCCTGCAAGCCCGTGACTTCGACCGCGATGCCGGTCTCCTCCTCGATCTCGCGCACCACCGCCTCTTCGGGCACCTCGTCGGCGTCCATGTAGCCGGCGGGCAAGGCCCAAAAGCCGATGCGCGGCACGGCCGCACGGCGCACGAGCAACACCCGTCTGCCATCGCTGATCAGCCCGGCGACCGCGACCTTCGGATCCTGGAACTGGATGAAGCCGCAGTAGCGACAATGGCGTCGTGTTCGGCCGAAGAGGAAATCGTCGGCCAGCGGCGCAGCGCAACGGGGGCAATAGGTGAAGGGCTCTGCCATGTTCAGCCTTCGACGGCCATGCGCACCGCGCGCAGGTTGCTGAACGGCGCGTTACACGGCGCGACGCATCCGGTCGAGACGATCAGACGTCGGCCGCCGGTTTGGGCAATTGCGTCGGCCACGCGAGCGCGGATCTGATCGGGCGTGCCGCGCAGCACATCTTCCCAATGCTCCAATCCGCCGGAGACCGCGCCGGGGAAGAGCTGCATTCCTTCGGCCAGCGACGGCGGCGTTTCCCGATCGTGCCAGTTCAGCGCGTGGCCGGGATAGGTCGCCACCAGGTCGAACATCACGTTGGCGCCGTGCAGGTGCAACATATTGAACCAGCAATCGGCCGCGGCCGCCAGGATGCGCCGATCATACGGCTCGCCGAACTCCTGGTATTCGGCGCGGCTCAACACGCTGTAGCTGGCCCATTGGATGGCGTAGTAGATGCCCGCGATCCCCTTCCTCCTGGCCGCCTCGATGAAGGCGATGGTGCTGCGCGTGATCGTCTCCAGCCCGACGTGCACTGCGTCCGGCGCCTGGCGCATCTGCACCACCAGCCGATCCGCGCCGGCCAGATGGCGCGCCTGCGCCAGCGGGCTGAAGATCGTCTGGATGAACGGCACCTCGTCGCCCACGGCGTCGCGGATCAGCTCCAGGCAATGGAGCTGGCCGGCCAGCGCGCCCGCGTGCGGATCGAGGACCGGCAATCGGGCCCAATCCGCCGGCGTGTGGACGACCGTGTTCAGGTATTCCCGCGTCCCCTCGTCGCCGCCGCCGAAGCGCGTCTCGATCCCCCAATCCACCAGACAGAAGCTGCTGGCCGGCGAGACCTTGATGAAATCCCAGTCGTATTGTTTCTGCCAGGTCAACGTCGCGTCGGCCAGGTCGGCCGGCCGCTGGTCGTCCCCCGGAAAGTGTCGCCAGAGCGCCACCGCCACGCGATCGGTCGGCTCGCCGGCGCAGGTGGCCAACAGGCGCTCGCGGCGCGTCATCCGTGCTTTCATGTTTGCTCCTTCCGCATCTGTCATGCGAGATCTTGATCTCGTGCCTTACTCAATAACAAGAGTTATGCAGTAGAGGCTTTCAGCGCTTACGTGCCAGGCATCTTGCAGAGTGCCTGGCACGTGACGTCGCGCAATATCTGCCACAGCCGCGGGCCGAAGATCGCAACGCCAACCCCGACGGCCGCCAGCGCCGCCACGACCACCGCGGCCGCTCCGACATCCTTCGCTACCTTCGCCATCGGATGGTACTCCTGGGTCAACAGATCCACCGCCAGCTCGGCCACCGTGTTGACCAGCTCGGCCGAAATGACGAATCCGATCGTGAGCAGCAAGACCGCCCATTCCACCGCGGCAACTCGCAAGATCAGGCCGGCGAGGATCACGAGCGCGGCAATGGCCAGATGCACCCGCAGGTTGCGTTGCGTGCGGATGGCGTAAACCAGGCCGGCGAAGGCATAACCGAAACTACGCAAAAAGGCATGCATTGTGCTTCATCAGTCTCATGTCGCCGCAGCACAAGCCTTATGCTACAGGCGGCTCAAGATGGCCTCCTGGCGGGCCCACATGGCGGCCTCCTCCTCGGGCTCCGCATGATCGTAGCCCAGAAGGTGCAACACGCCATGCACCGCCAGCAGGCGCAGCTCATCCGCGAGCGGCCGGCCCAGCTCCGCGGCCTGGCGCCGGGTGAACGGCAACGCAATGATGATGTCGCCCAGATAAGCAGCCGCTTCCGGCGCGCTGACGAAGCCCGGAGTCGGCTCCTGCGCCGGAAACGAGAGCACATCGGTCGGACCATCCACGCCCCGATAACGGCGGTTGAGGTCGGCTACGGTCTCATCGTCGGTGATGACCAGCGTGAGTTCGGCGTTCGTCTCGCCTTCATGCTCCAGCGCCGCCGCAATGGCGGCCATCAGGTCGGCCACATCTACCTCTGCGACAAATGGCTCATCCACCTGAACGCTGATGCGCTCTTCGGCGGGCTCAAACGGCACGCGAGGCTCCGGAATCTCGATTGGCAGGTGGGACACGACGCGTCTCCCGGGTTCGTGATGTGGGTCGGGCCGGTTTGGGCGGCGGTTCGGCGGCCGGTGCCGGCTCGACGGCCGGCCGGGCCGGAACGACCTCGGCCGGATAAGAGATGCGCGGATGTTGCAGGCCGCGCAATACGTCTACGAACGCCCGACGGATCATATGTAAGTCGTCCATCGTCAGCGAACATTCGTCCAACTGGCCCGATGCCAGCCGGCTGTCCATGCTTTCGGCCACGATCTGCTCGATCTCTTCAACCGAGGTCGTGCGCCTCGAGCGCACGGTTGCCTCCGCGCCGTCGGCGAGCATGGCGATCGCGGTCTCCCGGCTCTGCGGCTTGGGGCCGGGATAGCGGAAGGCGGCCTTGTCCACCCCTTCGGGCGATCCGGCCTGGCGCACCGCTTGATGATAAAAGTAGGCGACCATCAGCGTGCCGTGGTGCTCGGGGATGAAGTCAATGATCCGTTGCGGCAGACGGTGTTTGCGCGCCAGCTCGATGCCGTCTTTCACGTGGCTGATGATCACCTGCGCGCTGGTGTACGGGTCGAGCCGGGCGTGGGGGTCGGGCCCTTCCGTGCGGTTCTCGATGAAGAAATAGGGGCGGATCGTCTTGCCGACGTCGTGATAGTACGTGCCTACGCGCGTGAGCAGCGAATCGGCGCCGATCGCTTCGGCCGCGCGTTCGGCCATGTTGCTGACGAGGAGCGTATGATGATAGGTGCCGGGCGCTTTCAGAAGGAGCTGCCGCAACAGCGGATGCGTCGGCCGCGACAGCTCGATCAATTGCAGGGGCGTCACCACGCCGAACAGGAGGCCGACGAGATAGATCCCGATCAGGGTCGTCGTGGCGGTGACCAGGCCGTTGACGATGGCCAGGATGCTGGATTGGGCGGCGCTGATCAGATCTATCTGGTGCGCGGTCAGGGCAAAGATCCACACCACCAGCAGGTTGGCGGCGACGACATAGCCGGCCGCCACCACGAAGTTGACCAGATGCTCTCCCCGGCGCAGCTTCAACATGCCGATCAGGGATCCGCCCAAGGCATAAGTCATCAGCTCGAGACTGCCCGTCGTGAGCCAGCCGACCAGCAAGGCAAACAGGCCGGCCATCACCAGCGCCATGCGCTGGCCGAACAGAAGGGATACCAGCATGGCCAGCGCCGCGTAGGGAAAGAGATAGATCAGCAAGGGATGGCCCGGCAGCGCAAACCGCGCCGCGACGATGAACGCGAAGACGATCAGCGCCAGCATGAAAGGCTCGGCGCGACGCAGCCAGAGCAGAGGTTCGCACGTCCAGAAGTAGTACAGGAAGATCAGGCTCAGCAACAACGCGAAGATGCTCGTGGCGACGGCCTCTCGCCACGACCAGGAAGGTTGCCGCAGGCCCAGGGCTTCCAGCGCTTCGATCTCCGCCTCGGTGACGATGTCGCCGGCGCGCAGGACCGTCTCGTTTCGTTCGATGGTCGTCATGACCGGTTCGACGCGATCGCGGGCCTGTTGCCGGCGCTGTTCGGTCCGTTCGGCGTTGTAGAAGCTGTTGGGCACCAGCAGGTCTTCGATGAACGCCGTCACGACCGCCACATCCTCATCGGAAAGATCGAGTCGGACGCGCGCGGGTATCTTGCGCCGTTCATCGGCCAGGTTGTTCTCGCGTATCTCTTCCCGCATGGTGCGTTCGAGCACGCTCAAGATCTCGTTTGCCACGCGCTCCCAGGCCGGGTTGGGCAACGTGAGCGTGCGACTGATCACCTCGCGGGGCAGGTCAATGGCCGTGATCGCTTTGATGTAGGCCGCCTTGGTGGGCAGATCCGCGTAGCTGTCGGCCCGCACCGAGCCGATGAAGTCCAGGATGCGGTTCGTCAGGGTCAACTGTTGCCGGCCGATGCGGGCCTGGGGCGGATCGTACACCTCGGGCACAGAGTTGGCGGCCAGCTCGCGGCGTTGTCGAGTGAGCACCTCGCTCACATAGGTGACCTGCCGCGGCGCGAAGACGTCGTAGGGCGCGACGTCGCCCACCTGGAGCTGCACCTGCCCGCTGAACGGGGTGGGCATCGCCAGGATCGCGGTGCTCAACAGGCTCGTGATCAGCCACAGGCTCAGCACGCGCGCCCGGGCGCGCCACGGGATATCCTCCGGCCCCCTGGGGCGGAGCCGTTGCGTCGGCTGAACCCGATCTGGCTCGGAAGGTGCGCGGGGCATAGGGCTATCCACACCCTGGTGTCGGTCCGGTCGTGCGAGCTAGGACAGCAAAGAGCGGACGATCCGGTTGATCGTGCTGCCGTCGGCCACGCCCTTCAGCTCGGCCGTGAGCCGTTTCATCACCGGGCCCAGGCCCTTCAGGTCGGTCACCCCCAGCTCGGCGATGACCGCCTGGGCTCGCGCCCGGATCTCTTCTTCGCTGAGCTGTTTGGGCAGATACGCCTCCAGCACCTCGATCTCGGCCTGTTCTTTGGCAACCAGGTCGGGCCGGTTCCCCTTTGTGAACTCCTCGATGCTTTCCCGGCGCTGCTTGATCTGTTTGGCGATGATCGCCAACACCTCTTGTTCGCTCAGTTCCCGCGCCTCGGTCCCGGCCACTTTGGCCTGGGTAATCGCCGCTTTCACCGCGCGGATCGCCAGCTTGCGCGTCTCATCGTTGCGGCGCATGGCTTCTTTCAGGTCATTGTTGAGTCGTTCTTCCAAAGCGGTGGTCATCTTCGCTCCTTATTTCTCCCCAAAGCTGATCGTCCGTCAGCTCCGCCAGATGGGTGGGGGTGATGCGGTTGTGCAGATCGCTCCCGTCCCCGGCGATCGTAAGCACGCGCAGATAGTTGTCGGTAAGGCCGGCCCAGACCGAGCGACCCTGGCCGGCGGGATGGTCGGCCAGGGCGTTCTCCCACAGCACCGCGCGCACCTGGCCCAGAAAGGATCGTCGGACCTTGCGTCCCAGCTCTTCGTCCAGTTCGGCCAGGATGCGCACCCGGCGCTTGCGTTCGGCTTCAGGAATCTGGCCATCGAAGCGGGCGGCCGCGGTGCCTGCGCGCGGGGAATAGGGAAAGATGTGCATGTGCGCGAAGCCCACGCGGCGGGCGAATGCGACGGTATCCGCGAAATCCGAATCGCTCTCGCCGGGAAAGCCGACGATCAGGTCGGTGGTCACCGTCAGGCCGGGGATCCTGGCGCGCGCGGCCGCCACAAGCGCCTCGAAATCGGCCACGCGATTGCGCCGGGCCATGCGCCTGAGCACCGCATCGCTGCCCGATTGCGCCGGCAGATGCAGATGGGGCATCAGGCGGCCGGCGCTTTGCGGCCACAGGTCGAACAGGTTGGCGGCCAGATCGAACGGCTCCAGCGAAGAGAGGCGCAACCGCGGGATGGTCGTTTCGGCCAACAACGCGGCGATCAGGCCGCGCAGGTCGGCGCCCAGGTCGCTGCCGTAGCCGCCCAGGTGCACGCCGGTGAGCACCGCTTCCTGATAACCCGCCGCATGCAGGGCATTCACCTCGGCCACCACCTCGGCGATCGGTCGGCTGCGCTCTTCTCCGCGCGCCACGGTCACGATGCAGAAGGTGCAGCGGTTCCGGCAGCCGTCCTGGACCTTGATGAAGGCGCGCGTGCGCGATGCCGCGCCGGCCTCATTGGTCGCAGGGCCGGCCGGTCGGACGAACGGATGTGCGTCGGCGAACTCGTTGATCAGCGCCAACAATTCGTCTTTGCGCCGGTTGCCCACCACCAACGCGACGTTCGGCAGGTGGGCCACCGTCTCGCTTTCCAACGTGGCGTAGCAACCGGTGACCAGCAGGCGGGCGGCCGGGTTGGCGCGCGCCAGCCGTCGCGCCAGTTGGCGGCTCTGGCGGGCGGCCTCGGCCGTCACCGCGCAACTGTTGAGCACGCACAGGTCGGCCTGCTCGGCGGCCGACGCCAGCTCGTGGCCGGCCGCGACCAACTGCCGGCCCAGAGCCGCCATCTCCGCGTAGTTCAAACGACATCCGAGCGATTCCAGGTAAATCCGCATGGCGTAAGTATACAAGAAAGACAAGATCAGGACAAATAACCTGCGGCCCGCAACCATGCCTCGGTGCGGCGCATCCCCTCGGCAAAGTCCACCGCGGCCGTGTAGCCCAGCACTCGCCGCGCCTTCGCGTTGCTGAACTGCGATGGGTTGCGTCGGAAGTGCAACGACCACGGTCCGACTGCCGGCCGGCCGAGCAGCCGGCGGGCCAGGCGCGCCGGCCGCGTGGCCGCGAGCACGGCGAACCAGGCGGGCACGGTCGGCAGCCGGTCCCGGCCGAGCATGCGCGCGTAGGCCATGTAGAACTCGCGGTAGGTGACGGCCCGATCGTCGCACAGGTTGAAGGTCTCGCCGACCGCGGCGGGATGCGTCAGCGCCAGCCACAGTCCATCCACCACGTTGCTGATGTAGCCGGTCGTCACCAGCCCGCGGTCGGCGCCCAGCAGCACCAGCCGGCCGGCCTTGATCTGTTCGACCGGCCCGATCGTCCACGCGGCGCCGCGCGGACCGTAGGTGGACGCCAGCCGCACGATGACCCACGGCACGGCCGCGGCCCGCACGAGCTGTTCGGCCGCGATCTTGCTGTCGGGATACGCCTGGCCCACTGGAGGGGTCGGCGCGGTTTCATCTACCAGCGGTGCGCGGTTCAGGCCGTACACGGCCACGCTGCTGATGTAGACGAAGCGCTCGACTCCGGCCGCTTCGGCCGCCCGCAGCACATTGGCCGTGCCCTCCACGTTGACGCGCATGCCGGCCGCATCGGATAGTTCGCCGCCGCCCGTCCAGGCCGCCGCGTGGACCACCGTCCGGCAGCCGGCGGCCGCGCGGCGAAGCGCGGCCGCGTCGAGCAGGTCGGCGGGGACGATCTCCGCGGCCAGGCGGGCCAACCGGTCCGCGGCGGCGGGCCGTCGCGCGGTGCCGCGCACGGCGACGCCGGCCGCCAGCAGTCGCTCGGCCAGATGGCCGGCGACAAAGCCGGTGATGCCGGTGATCAGCACGGGTGACGCCGGGCCGGGGGCGGGCGATCCCGGCCCGGCCATCGGCGTTTCGAGATCGGACGATGAAGTCATGATCGGTGCGCCCTGAATGGATTCGCAATCTACCGCGGGATATTGTAGCCTACCTGATGCAGATCGGCCAATCTCTCATTTACGCGTGACGTTGCCGCCGCCGAAGTTTTATGATATACTCCCAAACTGGTGCCGTAGGGCGAACTTTAGTTCGTCCTGGATCGGCAATAAAGGCAACCAGGCGAACCGAAGTTCGCCTTACGGTGATTTGTAGGGCGAACTTTAGTTCGTCCCGCAGCGAACGGGAAAATCATGGCTGAACCCACCTGGAAACACTATCTCACCGATTACAACGAAGGCCTCGGTCTTGTTTACGAGCGCTTCGTCTTGAACGATTTTCTGCTCGACCTGAAGGGCCGGTACGGCTTCTACACCGTCCTGGAAGCGCCGCTGTTCGGCATGGCCGGCGTGAGCGGGATCAACAGCGTATGGCTGGCGCGCGTCAAATGCCCGGTCACGTTGGCCGATGACCATGCGGAGCGCCTGGCCGGGGTCGAACGGATCTGGGGCGAGCTGGGCCTGTCGGCGCGCTGCGTGCTGGTGGAGGATTGGGCGCGGTTGCCGTTCGACGACCGCAGCTTCGACTTCGTTTGGAACTGGGCTGCGTTGTGGCGGCTGCGCGACCCCGACGCCTTTCTCCGCGAGCTGGTGCGCTGCGCCAGGAAGCTGATCTTCATCGCCGTGCCCAATCCGGTGCAGATCGGTTATCAGTTCCGCAAGTATGTGGCCGAGCCCGAGTTCGTCCGGGAAGTGGACGAGCGCTGGACGAACATCGGGATGATCCGTCGGAAGCTGGCCGGCCTGGGGGTGGAGATCCTGGAGCAGGGCGTGCTCGACGTGCCGCCCTGGCCCGACACGGTGATGCCGGCCTCCGAACTGTTGGGCCGGCTGGGGATCCGCTCCGGCAAGCTCCAGAGCCGCTTTCAGGGGGATGGCTGGCGCTGGTCCACGATGGACTATTACCTGGGTCGCCAGCCCGATCTCTACGATCGGATCAAGAGGTACATGTGGCTGGAGCATCTCCCCATCCCCTGGCAGATCAAGCAGGTTTGGGCGCATCACCGGTGGGTGTTGGGCCGCAAGGCATTGGGGGCGTAGAGCGAGGTTAATCTCGCCCTACCAACCCCGCGCGGCCGGCGCGTCAAGCAGAGGAATCCGGCGTGCACACGACGAGCAACGAAGTCCCCATGAACGAAAGCGACAAACGCCCGACGCCTCACGCACCACGTTTCCCTCTTCGTCTGCCCCGTTTGACGTTTGACGTTTCGCACCTCACGCCTTACGTTTCGCGTTTCACGTTTCATGTTGCGCTTCTTCTCCTCATCGCCGCCTTCTTCCGCCTGTGGCAGATCGGCGCGATTCCGCCCGGCCTCTTCGGCGACGAGGCGACCGACGGCCTCGACGCGCTGGACGTGCTCGCGGGCCGCGGCGCGGTCTTCTTCCCGGCCAATTACGGCCGCGAGGGCCTTCACATGTGGATCGTGGCCCTCATGTTCCGCCTCGTGGGCGTGACGCCGCTGGCGCTTCGGCTGCCGTCGGCCATTGCGGGCATCGCCACCGTGCTGGCCGCTTACTGGCTGGGGCTCGAGCTGATGCGGGCGGCCGCGAGCGATGTCGCTCGCGGCAACGCGTCATGGCCCGGTCGCGCATGCGCGTCTTTTGCGAGGGCGGTTCCTCTCCTTGCCGCGCTTTACGTGGCGACTTCCTACTGGCATGTCCACTTCTCGCGCTTCGGCATTCGCGGGGTCTTCACGCCGCTCTGCGGCGCGCTGGCGTTCGCCGCGTTCTGGCGTGGGGTAAATCGGCAAAGCGGCGAAGCGGCAAAGCGGCAAAGCGACAAAGCGGCGAGTTGGTTTGGGGATGGCGGGGCGGCGTCGTGGTTCGGGTTGGCCGGGGTGTTCCTGGGGCTGTCGTTGCATTTTTATACGGCGAGCCGCTTTTTCCCCTTCTTCCTGGCCGGCTTTCTGATCCTGGACTGGCTCGTGGCGCGCATCGGCGGTCGGCCTGGGGAAGCGATCTTGCGACGTCACTTTGCCGGGATTGTCCTCCTCTTCTTCGTGGCCGCGCTGATTTTCGCGCCGCTGGCGATCTATTTCCTTCAACATCCCGGCAGCTTCACCCAGCGCGCGGCCGAGGTCGCGGCGACGAAGGCGGCCGATCCGCTGGCGCGCATGGCGCAGGCCGCGCTGGCGAACGTGGCGCAGTTCTTCGTCCCCGGCGCGGGCGATCCGGAGCAGTTCTACAACCTGCCCCGCCGCGCGGTCTTCGACCTGCCCACCGCGCTCCTGGCGCTGATCGGGATCGGCGCGCTGGCGCGGCGCTGGCGAACGCCCGCGGCCCTCTTCTTGTTGACGTGGTTCCCCGCGCTGTTGTTGCCCTCTTTTCTTGCCACCGATCGCTGGCCCACTCTGCCGCGCGTCCTGGGGACGATCCCGGGGGTGTATTTCTTTCCGGCGGTCGGGCTGATGGCCTTGATTCGGGCATTGCATCGGGGTGTTTTCATTGATGTAATGCGAAATAAATTTCGCATTACATTTGTAATGCGAAATTCATTTCGCACTACGGTCGTCGTTTCGGCGCTGGCTCTGGGGTTCCACGCCGGCGCCACCTATCGGGATTATTTCCGCGTTTGGGGGCCGTCGCAGGCCACCTTCGACGCGTTCGAGGGCGACATGACGGCCGCCTGGCAGTGGTTGCGGAACAACCGGCCGGAAGGCCACGTCTACCTGTCGTCCGACATCTATCGCCATCCGACCTTCATGTTGCTGAACGAGCACGCGACCGTGCAGACGATCTTCACCCATCGCAACGAGGGCTTGAGCTGGTTCGACGCGCGGTGGGCGCTGCCGTTGCCGCCGGCCGGCCGGCCCGCCACCTATCTGATCGGCTCCAGCGCGGATTGGTGCAGGGGTGCACCGCCGCGCGAGGGCGCACCGCCGTGCGC
>DAOTZV010000112.1:0-2662 GCA_034434235.1 Anaerolineae bacterium | reverse complement strand
GCAGCGGGGCGATGATCCAGGTCACCACCTGATTGAGTTTCGGCGACCAGAAGCGGTTCACGGCCAGCGCCGTCAGCGTGACCAGAATGAAGGCGTAGGCGGCCAGGGCCAGGTCGGCGGCCGCGAGCGGCGTTCCCACTGCTACCTGTGCGCCGACCGCGCTCCACGCGGCGGCCGTGACGCCCACCGAAGCCAGCGCATAGGCGCGCTGCGGGTGATGTCCCATCGCCCAGTTGTAAATCGGCACGGTGAAGGGCTTGCCGCCGGCCGAAAGCAGGCCGGTCAGCCCGCCGAACAGGAAGGCGACCGGCGCCTGCCAGGCCGGGTGCGCCTTGTCATCGCGTTCGGGCAACGGCTTGATGAGCACCATGCGCAGGCCGGCCAGGATGGCGTACGCGCCCAGCACAACCAGCAGGGTGCGCGTCGGGGTTTGCAGACCGAGCAAGCGTCCCAACATGCCGCCCAGCATGGCGGGCAGGACGAGCATGGCCCAATCTTCGCGCACGGATTTCAGCACCCCGCTCTGACGCAAGGCCATCATGAGCGCGGCCAGGGCGACCACCACCAGGTTGATGGCGATGGACCGCTGGATGGGCAGTCCCACCAGGCCCGTGAGCAGGATGACCAGGAAGAAACGGTCCACCCAGGACTTGATGGAGGCAGTGACGAAGCCGGCGATCAGGCTCGCCAGGAGGACTTTGATGAGCAATAAGAGCGTAGGCGTCATTGAATCAATCTCCGCGAGAGCGGTTCATTTCAGACGGCGGCGCGCCAGGCACAGGCGCGCCGCCGGGTGCCACGAAAGTGGCTTTCGTTCAGGATTGGGATCTCCTCCTGTCATCACGCCTGGCCGGCGCACGGCATGCAGACGATCTGGCCATTCTTGACGCGGGCATAGCGTTCCACCGTCACCTCGCCGCACTCGGCGCAAATGAAGGTGTTGAAGTCGTGCGGTTGCATGGGCGGCAGTTTGACTTCTTTGACCGGCCCGATGTTGAACAGCACTTCGGCCTTTTCGCTCAGCACCTGGTCAATCAACGGCTCGACCAACGCCGAATCCACCTGCGAGGCGGGCACGCCCTTCTTGCGGTACTGAATAAATTCTGATTCCTGGCTGCGACGCATGGCTTCGGGCGTGGCGACTACGCGCACGCTGCGGCCGGTCTTATTGTCAATCAGCGTCAGGGCGAACTTGCCGTAGCCCAGGCTGCGAATGTTACCCTTGCCGAAAGTGCAGCCCGTAACGACCTGCACACCGTCGGCGAAGCAGGTCGAGCAGTGGTTCCGGTCAATCTCGACCAGGGCGGTCAACTGGCCGTCGGGGGCGCGCTGGACGCCCAGGGCTTGCATAGCGGCCTCGCCAGCGCGCAGGCCCAGCGGCATGGCCGGACATTTGTGGCCGTGCAGGGCCAGGCCGATCTTGTAGACTTCATCGTTGCGATTCATGTTGAAAGCTCTCCTTGGTGTGGATTGTGGTTATATTTTCTCAGGCAATGCGGAAGAATGCACTACGGGCGTAAACCACTTCGCCAGGCGCGCCGATAGCCGCAGGAAGGTCGCCATGAAGCCGATCTGAATGACCGGCTTGAGCGCCAGCACCAGCACGGTCAGCGGGCCGAAGAAGATGGTCGCCAGCGCCAGGGCAATCGAGATGTTCTTGCCCGCCGTGCCATAGGCAAACGCCACCATGTCCTCGTAGTTGAACTTCATCACCTTCGAGAAGAGCACCGAGGCGGTGAACAAAATGCTGTAGAAGAGCCCCAGTGGGATCAGGATGATGACGAAATACTGCGGGTTGTGTAGGACGTTGTTTGCCTCCAGCGCCATCGAGATGAAGACGATGAGATACATGCCCAGCATCGAGACGCCCGGTAGGATCGGCCGTACCTGCTTGAATCCTTCCTGCCCCCGGATGCGGATGATGGCGCGGCGGGTCAGATCGCCCAGGATGAGCGGCACGACCACCGCCACCAGGATTTCCTTGAACATGCCCCAGGCGTCAATCTGCACGTACACGCCCGCCAGGATCGGCATCCAGATCGGGATCATGACGATGCTGACCAGCAGGCTGAGCGCCACGATCACCAGCGCCAGTGCCACGTCGCCTTTGGCGTAGCCCGTCCAGCCCGCCACCATGCCTGCGCACGGGACGGTGCCGGTCAAAATCAACCCCACGGCAAACTCCGGGCGGCTGTGCAGGAAGAGGTACGCCAGCCCTGCCGCCAGCAGGGGCGAAAGCACGAAATTGAACAGCATGGACAGGCTGATGAGCTTCAGGTGCAGCATCGCCTTGCCCACTTCTTCGATGCGCAGGCCAATCATCATCGGGTAGAGCATGATGAACAAGGTCAGCGTAGTGTAAGCCTTCAGGCTTTTGGCCGCCGCGGGAAACGCCCAACCGAAGGCGACCCCCGCCGCAATGGAAAGCAACACGAAGAGCACCAGGTTGCCCTCGATGACCTTAGCCGATTTTTGTAATGACTTGAGCATATAACGCCCCCTATTTGAGCAAATCGAAGATCATCTTGGCGGCGATCAGCCACAGCAGCACGCCGATGACCTTCTTCAGTTGCGCGCTCGACAGTTTGGCCTTCATCAACTGCGAGCCGACGATGGAGCCGGCCGCGGCCATGACCGCCGTGATGCCGATGAAGAGCGGGTC
>DAOTZV010000111.1:0-9291 GCA_034434235.1 Anaerolineae bacterium | reverse complement strand
GGCACGGCCACCTGGGCCTTCGATGAGTCCACCTTCGCGTGGAACATCTGGTACTTCAAGCACGCGCTGCTCGACCTGCATACCAGTCCGCTTCATTCGGAGCTGATCTGGTACCCGCTGGGCATTGATCTGATCCTCTACACCTACAACTTCTTCAACGCACTCATCGGCCTGCCGCTCGTCGTCGCGGCCGATGTGCCGTTGGCGAGCAACGTCACCCTCCTGGTGGCGACGGCCTTGAGCGGCTTCGGCGCGTATCTGTTGGCGCTTTATGTATTGCGCAACGCGTATGCCGCCGAACCGGCTCTCGACGCAAGGCGCGCTACGCCCCATCTCCGTCTCGCCGCGCTCCTGGCCGGCCTGATCTATGCCTTCGCCTCCAATCGGGCGGTCTATGCCGCGCTGGGACACTACGACATGGTGACCACCCAATGGTTGCCGTTCTACGCCCTCTATCTGCTGAAGACGTTGCGCGAGGCGCGGCTGAAGAACGCGTTTCTGGCCGGCCTCTTCCTGGCGCTGGCGGCCCTGGCCGAGATGATCTTCGCGTCGTTCCTGGCGCTTTTCACGCTGATCGTGTTGGCGGCGTGTTGGCGCGCGGGCGCGCATAGGGGCGGACGGCGTCCGCCCGCGGGCGCGGACGCCGCACCAGTGCGCACGCCATGCGCCCCCACATGGCACGGCGCGCTCGGCCGGCTGATCGTGGTCGGCCTCGTCGCCGGCCTGATCTGGTCGCCCGCGCTGATCCCCATCGCCCGCGAGTTCGTGACGGCCGACTATGCGCTCACCGGCTGGGGCGAAAGCCTCAAGCTCAGCGCCGATCTGGTCGGCCTGGTGACGCCGACCGACCTCAATCCGCTGGCGACCGGCGCGGTCCGGGGTGCGGTGGATCCGGCCGTGCACTGGCAGGCGGCCTTGCGCCGGGTGGAGGAGGGAAAGGGGCGCTTCAGCGATATCAATACGGTGTTCCTGGGCTTCGTGACGCTGGCGCTGGCCGCCATGGGCGCGGTCGTCGGCCGGCGCCGGGCGGCGGTCTGGACGTGGACGGCGCTCACCTTCGGCGTGCTGGCGCTCGGCCCGCTGTTGCAGATCAACGGCCGCTATCGCTTCGGCCTGGACAATCTGCTGCCGGAAGGAGTGACCTTTCCGCTGCCCTTCGCGCTGTTGCACTTCATCCCGTTCGTCAATGCCAATCGCGCGCCCAACCGCAACAGCGTGCTCCTGATGCTCGGCGTGGCGATGCTGGCGGCGATGGGGGCGGCGTGGCTGTTGGCGCAGATCGCCAATCGCCAATCGCCAATCGCCGAGGGGCGTGCGCGCGGCGCAACGCTCATTGCCGGATTGGTGGCAGGGGTGTTGGCCGTCGGCATCCTCCTCGAACATCTCGCGATCCCGTTGCCCACCACCGATGCGCGGACGCCGGAGGTATATCGGCTGATCGCGGCCGAGCCGGGCGAGTTCGCGGTGATGCAGTTGCCGCTCGGCTGGCGCAACAGCTTCGGCGTGCTGGGCAGCGAACAGACCAACCTGCAATACTTTCAGACCGTCCACGGCAAGCCGATGATCGGCGGCAACATCAGCCGCGCACCGGCCTACAAGATGGACTATTTCGGCCGCATTCCGCTCTTCAAGGCGCTTACCGACCTGGAGATGTACCGGCCCGTGGATCCGCAGACCGACGCTGCGGCGCGCGCCAGCGCGGCCGACCTGATGGCGCTCTACGATGTGCGTTATTTCATCACCACGCCGGCGATTCCGGGGCGCTTCCCGTACCAGGATACGTTCCAGCAGACCGAAGCCTATGCGCTGGCGGTGTTGCCGCTGGAAAAGCCGGCGTTTTGGGAGGGCGGCGGCTACAAGGCGTACCGCGTGATCCAGCAGCCGGTGCGCCTGCCGTTCCGCGTGGATGTGGGCACGCCGGGCGCCGAGCCCTATCTGGGCGCCGGCTGGGACGTGCGCACCGACGAGCAGCCCTACGGCGCCACGGCCAACTGGGTCGTCGGCCGGACGGCCGAGCTGTACCTGCCGCTGTCCGCGGCGCAGGCCGTCACGTTGCGCCTGGCCATCGCGCCGCTCGGCTACGCGGGCGCGGCGCCGCAGAAGCTCTCGATTCGCGTCAACGACGCGCTCGTCCTGCGCGAGCATGAGCTGGCCGCCGGCTGGCAGACGGTGACGGCCGCTGTGCCGGCGTCGGCCACGCGCCGCGGCCCCAATCGCGTCCGGCTGGAGTTCGCGTGGGCGGTCAGTCCGCGCCGCGCCTTCCCCGATGGGGCCAGCCGGGCCGTGATCGGCGCGACCGGCGTCGCCAGCCCGGTCAATCTGGAGGCGCACGCGTTCTCCGAGGCGTTCATCAGCGCGTTCACTGCCGACGGCCGCGAGGTGAAGGCTTCGGCGAGCCGCCGCGGCTACAACGTCGCGGTGTTCGACCCGCGCAGCGGCGCGCTGCTGGATCAGCGCGGGTTCGACACCGCGGCCAATGCCTATGAGGCCGACGCGCTGGCGGCCTATCTGGACGCAATCCCACGGGGGCGCATCGTGGCCGTCGCGACGAAGGGGGATGCCGGCCGCCACCTGACCCCCGCGGCGGCCGATGCGTTGCGCCGTCTCGGCTCCCACGTCGCGGCGGCCGACGAGCTGGCCGGCCGCGCCCATGCGTTGATCGGCGTGCAGGGCGCCGGGCCGGGCACGGCCGCCGAGGCGATCCGGCCCGACGATGCGTTCGTGCGCGTGGCCGGCGATTTCCGCACGCTGGCCGCGGCGGTGGATTGGGTGGAGTGGGGGGAGTGAGGGGTGAAACGTGAAACGTCAAACGTGAAACGTGAAACGTCAAACGTGAAGCGGCAGGCGTTGGGCGATGGGCTGGCGGCGGGCGTGGGCGCTTTGCTGGCGTTCGGGCTGTACTGGCGCACGCTGGCGCCGGGGTTGTTGGGGGGCGATAGCGGCGAGTTTCAGTTTGCGGCCTGGGTGGGCGGCTTTGCACATCCGACGGGCTATCCGCTCTATCTGCTGCTGGGCCGGCTGTGGACGCATGGGTTGCCGTTCGGCGATCCGGCCTGGCGGATGAACCTCTTTTCGGCGCTCTGGGCGACGACGGCGGTCGGGCTGTTCTATGGGCTGGCGCGCCAGGTGTTGGGGCTGATCGCGCGGCCGGCGGGACTATGGGCCATGCGCGCCGCGGCGCTGGCGGCCGCGGCGCTCTGCGCGGTCACGCCCACCTTCTGGTCGCAGGCGGTGATCGCCGAGGTGTACGCGCTGAACGCCGCGCTGCTCGTCGCGCTCTTGCTGGCGTTGGTCCGCTGGGCCGCGACGAGGCGCACGAGCTGGCTCTACGCGGCCGCCTTCCTCTTCGGCCTGGGCCTGGCGCATCACCGCACGACGCTCCTGTGGCTGCCGGCAATCGTGTTGTTCGGTGGGTGGGTTGGTCGAGGGGTCGGGGGAGAGGTGGCCCTGAACAGGAGAAAGGGTTTGTTCCTGGCGCTTCTCGCCGTCTTGCCCCTGCTCCTCTACGCCTACATCCCGTTGACCGCGCCGCGCGCGCCTTACCTGCACGTGGAGGTCGGCCCGGAACAAACGCTGGAGCTGTATACCCCCACCCTCGGCGGCTTCTTCGATTACGTGACCGGCCGCGCCTTCGAGTCGGAGTTCCGGCCGGCCGGAGAGGCGATCGGCCGGTTGTGGCCCGAGGCGGGCCGCCTGGCCGGCGAGCTGACGTGGCCGGGCGTCGTGTTGGGCCTGATCGGGCTGGGATGGCTGGCGCGACGCGGCCGGCCGCTCCTGGCGCTCACGGGTGTCGGCTTCCTGACCCTGTTCGTTTTCAATCTGTTTTACGGCATTGGCGACATCTCGGTCTATTACATCCCGCTCTATCTCGTCTGGGCGCTGTGGATCGCCGTCGGCGTGGGGGGCCTCGCCGCGGCCGTGGCCGCCCTGGTCGCGCGTCGGCGCCAGCCCGCGCCGATGCGTCCGCTCGTTTCCCTCTTCCCTTGTCTCCTTGCCCTGCTCCCGGCGCTCCTCGCCGTCCATCTGCTGGTGACGCATTTCCCGCAGATGGATCAAAGCCGCAACGACCGGGCGCGCGCCGCCTGGCAGGCGATCCTGGCCCAGCAGATTCCCCCGCGCGCGATCCTGGTGACCAACGACCGGGACGAGATGATGCCGTTCTGGTATCTGCAATACGTCGAAGGCGCGCGGCCCGATCTGACCGGCCTCTTCCCGCTGATCCGGCCCGGCCCGGAGTGGGCCGATGTGGGCGCAACGACCGATTCGGCGCTGCGCAGCGGCCGGCCGGTCCTGTTGATCAAGGAGATGCCGGGCCTGGACGTGAAGTTTCGACTGGAACCGGCCGGGGAGCGACTGGTGCGCGTGATCGGTCCGGCCGCGCCGGGCGAGCCGCAACGGCCGGCCGCCGCGCGCTTCGGCAACGCCATCGAGCTGATCGGCTACGACGTTGAGCCGGCGTTGTTGTCCCCGGGCATCACGGTGACCGTCCGGCTTCGCTGGCAGCCGCTCCGCCGGCTCGATCGGGATTACACCACCTTCGTGCACCTGGTCAACGCCGAAGGCCGCGTCGTGGGTGCCAGCGATCACCGGCCAGGCGGGGTCTACTATCCGACCTCGCTCTGGAAGCCGGATGAGATCCTCGTGGATGCGCATGTCTTCGCCGTTGCTGCCGACCCCGGCGAGTCGCCCTACGCCGTCGAGGTCGGGTTGTACACGGCGGAGCCGGACCTGCGCCATCTGGACCGGCCGCAACGGATCGGCATGGTGGGCCGCGAGCGGCCGGCCGACCGTTTGCCCGCTGGCCTGGTGCGCCGACCCGACGTGATCTTCGGCGAGCAGATCGCGCTGCGCGGCTTCGAGGCCGACCTCGCAGGCAACCGGCTGACCCTTCGCTTCTACTGGCAGGCGATCCGTGCGCCGGCCGCCGACTACACCGTTTTCGTCCATCTGCTGGATGGCGGCGGAAAGATCGCGGCGCAATACGACGGCCAGCCGGCAAGCGGCCGATTTCCCACGCGCGCCTGGCCGGCCGGCTACCTCCTGGCCGATGTCGTCGTGCTCGACCTGCCGTCGGATCTGCCGGCCGGCGCCTATCGCCTGGCGGCGGGGCTTTACGATGCGACGACCGGCGTCCGGTTGTCGGTTCCCGGCACGGCCGACAACAGCGTGCTGCTCGACGAGGTCGTCTGGCCGCCCGGCCGTTGAAGAGCGGATATCGGTCGCCGATTTGGCGTCCCATCGGACCGGACGTACAATAGCGTCGCCTGATTCATCACCAAAGGAGACCACCCGATGAAAAAGATCCTCAACAACCCCAATAACTTCGTGGTCGAGATGTTGGATGGCTTGCTGAAAGCGCATCCGACGCAGTTGAGCTACGCCGGCGGCGACCTGCACTGCATCGTGCGCGCAGATGCGCCCATCGCCGGCAAGGTCGCATTGGCTACCGGCGGCGGTTCGGGCCACCTGCCGGTCTTCTTGGGCTACGTGGGCAAGGGGATGCTCGACGGTTGCGCGGTGGGCGATGTCTTTGCCTCGCCGAGCGCCGATCAGATGCTGGAAGTGACCAGGCGCATTCACGGCGGCGCGGGCGTGGTCTACATCTACGGCAATTACAGCGGCGATGTGATGAACTTCGACATGGCCGCGGAGATGGCCGACCTGGAAGGGATCACCGTGCGGACGGTGCTCGTGCGCGATGACGTGGCTTCCGCGCCGCCGGAGCGCGCGGAGCGGCGCCGCGGGGTGGCGGGCATGGTCTTCGCGTTCAAGATCGCGGGCGCCAAGGCCGACCAGGGCGGTTCGCTGGATGAGGTCGTTCGGGTGACGGAAAAGGCGCTGGCGAACACCCGCAGCATGGGTGTGGCCCTCTCGCCGTGCACCGTGCCGATGGCCGGCCGGCCCACCTTCACCATCGGCGAGGAGGAGATGGAGATCGGCATGGGGATCCATGGCGAGCCGGGCATGAAGCGCGAAAAGCTGCAAACCGCGGATCAGATCGCCACGCGCATGACCGAAGCCATCCTGGAGGATCTGCAGCCGGCCGCCGGCGATACGGTGGCGGTGATGGTGAACGGGCTCGGCGCAACGCCGGCCGAAGAGCTCTACATCCTCTATCGCAAGGTGCACGAGCTTCTGACCGATCGGCGGATCAAGATCCATCGGGCCTACGTGGGCGAGTTCGCCACCTCGATGGAGATGGCGGGCGCGTCTTTGACCTTCATGCGCCTGGACGAGGAGCTCATCCCGCTCCTGGATTACCCGGCACATACGCCGTTCTTCAAGCAGTTCTGAGGGGGGCACGTGACGACGACCTATTCCGGGCAAGCCGTGGCCGACGCGCTGGTGCGCGTTTGCACGGCGCTCAAGGCTCAGGTGGATGATCTGACATCGCTCGATCAGGCGGTGGGCGATGGCGACATGGGCTACACCCTCGGCAAGATCGCCGATGCGCTGATCCCTTACGCCACAAGCACGCCGGCGACCGATCTGGGCAAGTTCCTGGCGTCGGCGGGGATGTTGGCCAACAAGGCCGGGCCTTCGACCATGGGCACGCTGTTGGCGACCGCGCTGATGCGCGCCGGCAAGGCGGTCATGGGCAAAGCCGAGTTGACGCCGGCCGACCTGGTGTTGATGTTTCAGGCCGCGGAACAGGGGATCCAGGAGCGCGGCAAGGCGCAACTGGGCGACAAGACCATCCTGGATGCGTTGCATCCGGCGGTCGAGGCGTTTGCGGCCGCGATCAACGATGGGGCCACCGTTGCGGCGGCCGGTGCCCGCGCGCTCGCGGCCGCCGAGGCCGGCCGCGACGCGGTCACGCCGTTGCGCAGCAAGATGGGCCGCGCCAGTTGGGTGGGCGAGCGGACCGAGGGTCGGGTGGATCCGGGGTGCGCGGCGCTGGTGGTGATCCTGACGGCGCTGATCGGCTGAGGGTGCGCGGCGGGGCCGTCCGCGAATAGGGACACGAATGCACGAATTGAGAGAGGCCGGTCGGATTCACCCGATTGCGCGGCGGCGTTCGGTTGGGGACACGAATGCACGGATCGAGGGGGACGGGTCGCTTCCGCTTTTCGATTCGTGCATTCGTGATGACATTCGTGGACGGCCGGCCCCCTTCATCACAGCATGATCGTGTGGTCGCCCAGAAGGCTCTCGAAGGGGATCTCGGCCGGCCCTTCCTGGGTGATGATGCGGATGAGCAGCCGCATCAACGGCAGCTCAGCGGCCGAGATGCGTCTGCCGGCTTCCCACATCGGCAATGCCCGGGCCATTTGCTGCACGATGTAGGCGCCCTCTAGCGTTTCGCCGGCCATCTCGGCCACGGCCTGGGCGTAGGTCAGTCCCTGGCCCAACAGCCGTCCCAAGCGGATCGTGCGGCCGCCGACGCAGGTGACGTATTGATCGCCCACCCCCGGCAGGCCGATCACCTTGTCGGCTCCGCCGCCCATCAGGGTCACGATCCGGGTCATTTCGCGTGCGCTGACGCCGAAGAGCGCGGCCGCCAGGTTATGCATGCCGGCGCCGGCCTCATCGGGGCCGCCGCTGCGCTCCAGGATGCCGCCGGCGAGGCCGACCGCCAGCGTATAGGCGTTCTTCAGCGCCGCACACACCTCGACACCCACGATGTCGGTGGAAAGCCAGATGTGATAGTAGTCGGTGCCGAAGATCGCGCGCAGCCGATGGAGCGCGGCCTCGTCGCGGCCGGTGAAGACAACGCATGTCTGACGCCGGCCGGCCAGCTCGCCCGCGATGCACGGTCCGCCGATCGCCGCTATCGTCACGCGCTCGCGCAGATCGGCCGGCAGCTCGGCCGCCAGGACATCGGGCAAGATGCGCAGGGTGCCATCTGCCTGCGCTTCCAATCCCTTGGTCACCGCGATGATCGTTGCGCCCGGCCAGAGGAGCGGTGCCAGCGTGCGGCCGATCCAGTGCACGCCCAGCGAGTTCACGCCGCTGACGATCACATCGGCGCCGGCGAGCGCCTGGGGGAGCTGTTCGACGAAGAAGGGTTGAACGCGGGGCGGCAGTGGCCGGCGCAGCTTGGGATGGACGCCCCGATCCAGGCATGAGCGGATGATGTCCGCGTCGAGATGCGTGCCGACCAGGCGCACCTCGTGGCCGTTGTCGCTCAACGGCCAGGCGACCGCCGTGCCCATCAGCCCGGCGCCGAGGATGGTGATGGTTGCCATGATCGCAAAGCCCTTTCTGTAATGCGAAATTTATTTCGCAATTTTTTATTGTCGTATCCTCTCGAAAAAGTGAGGGCGATGGGGATCGCAGACCCCCTGCGAGCAAAAAGTGCGTAGATCCATTGTAGCGGACTGCCGTCCAGACTGCAAACAACCGCAATCCCAGTTCCCAGCTTCCAGCCATGAAACGTCTTGCCATTCTCATTTCCGGCACCGGTTCCAACCTGCAAGCCATCATAGATGCCGTGCAGGGGGGCCGGCTTGCCGCTCAGATCGCGGTGGTCGTCTCGAATCGCCGCGACGCCTATGGCCTGGTGCGCGCCGGGCGCGCCGGCATTCCCACCCTCTATTTCCCGCTGAAGCCGTATCGCGACGCCGGCCGGCCGCGCGAGGAGTACGACGCCGACCTGGCCGCGCGCATCGCGGAATATGCCCCCGACCTGATCGTGTTGGCCGGCTGGATGCACATCCTGAGTCCGGCGTTTCTGGCGCGCTTTCCGGGCCGGGTGCTCAACCTGCATCCGGCGCTTCCGGGCCGATTTCCGGGCACGCACGCCATCCAGCGCGCGTACGAGGCCTATCGCCGGGGCGAGATCGGCCATACAGGCGTCATGGTGCATTGGGTCGTGCCCGAAGTGGATGCCGGCGCGGTGGTCGCCCAGGCCAGAGTGCCGATCCTCCCGACCGACACCCTGGCCGATCTGGAGGCTCGCATCCATGAGACCGAACATCGCCTGCTCGTCGAGGCGATCCGGTCGGTGATAGATGCGGCCGATGGATTATAACCAACAGGACTGACCGCCCGCCGATCAAGTCGGCGGGCTACCGAACGGCGCCCCCTGCGTGGGGCTACCGCGACGGGCCGCAGAGGCCCGCGGCCGCCAGCCCGCTTTTGCAGATTAACAAATTATTCCGGCAATAGCTTCAGCCTCCGGCGGAGGCGGCCGGGGCGAACGCCCAGCGGCCGAGGCGCGGCTCGTCGTCGCGGCTGTCCGCCCGTCGCTCAAGCGGCGGGCTACCAGGTGGAAGGGCGGTAAACCGCCCTGGGATGCAGCCCTCTTTTGCAATTATTCCGGCAATAGGCCCACATAGCGCAGGAGCG
>DAOTZV010000110.1:0-2275 GCA_034434235.1 Anaerolineae bacterium | reverse complement strand
ACTTCGAGGACGGCCTGTTGCCTTCGGGGGTGGACGCCAACGGGATCGGGGTCGGCTTCGTGACCTGGAACGCGCCCGGCGCGAGCGCGGCGATCACCATCACCGACGCGCCGCCGGCGCCTGTCCCCGGCGCGGCGGCCGGCAACAAGGTCCTGAAAGAAGACCTGACCATCGGCAACGGCCAATGGGCCGGCTACACTCACGCCTTCACCAACGCTGCGGCCGACGCCTGGACGCCGCAGGATTGGAGCAAGTACGTCGGCGTCAGCTTCTGGCTGTACGGCAACAACACCGGCGGCACGCTGTTCGTGGACCTGCTGGACAACCGCAACCCCGGCTCGACCCGCGACGACGCCGAGCGCTGGAGCGTGGACATCCCCGACAACTTCACCGGCTGGAAGTTCTTCCGCTTCGCCTGGGCCGACTTCCACCGCAAGGACATCGGCAACGGCGCGCCCAACGACGGCCTGACCCTCACCGAAGTCCACGGCTACGCCATCGGCGGCTACGGCTCCGTGGACATGGGCAGCCAGTCCTACTACGTGGATGACTTCGGCCTGTTGTTGCGCACCACCGTGATTGACGACTTCGAGGACGGCCTGTTGCCCTCCGGGGTGGACGCCAACGGGATCGGGGTCGGCTTCGTGACCTGGAACGCGCCCGGCGCGAGCGCGGCGATCACCGTCACCGACGCGCCGCCCGCACCTGTCCCCGGCGCAGCAATCAGCGCGGCGGCCGGCAACAAGGTCCTGAAAGAAGATTTGACCATCGCCAGCGGCCAGTGGGCCGGTTACACTCACGCCTTCACCAACGCTGCGGCCGACACCTGGACGCCGCAGGATTGGAGCAAGTACGTCGGCGTCAGCTTCTGGCTGTACGGCAACAACACCGGCGGCACGCTGTTCGTGGACCTGTTGGACAACCGCAACCCCGGCTCGACCCGCGACGACGCCGAGCGCTGGAGCGTGGACATCCCCGACAACTTCACCGGCTGGAAGTTCTTCCGCTTCGCCTGGGCCGACTTCCACCGCAAAGACATCGGCAACGGCGCACCCAACGATGGGCTGACCCTCACCGAGGTGCACGGCTACGCCATCGGCGGCTACGGCTCTGTGAACATGGGCAGCCAGAGCTACTACGTGGACCAGGTGGCGATCTACGGCAACACCGGCACGGCGCCGGCGCCGCTGCAGGTCGCGTTCGCCAGGGCCGATTTCCGCGTGACCGAAGGCGCGACCGCGGTCGTGACCGTGTCGCTCACCGTGTCCACAACCCAACCCGTCACCGTGACCTACCGCACGGCCGAGGGCTACGCGACGCCCAACCGCGACTACACGCCCGTCAGCGGCACGCTGACCTTCGCACCCGGCGAGACGGAGAAGACCTTCACCGTCGCTACCATGGACAACCTCAAGGCCGCTGGCGCGAAGACGCTCATGCTAAACCTCTCTGACCCCGTCAACGCCGAGCTGGGCTTCCGGCGGCAGGCGATGCTGACCATCGAGGACAACGAGGCGGCCGACCCGCGCCTGCTGGACGACTTCGAGGGCTGGCATCCGTTCACCACGGCCGGCGCCGTGGCGCTGAATGTCCTTGAGGTGATGCAGGGCGATGCGCTGGCATTGCCCGGGCAGGGCGCCTACGAGCAGGTGTTGCGGGCGACCTTCGACACGGCCGCCGGGCCGGCCGGCTTCAGCCGAATCTACGCCGCGCCCCAGGACTGGAGCGGCCACCAGGGCCTCAGCTTCTGGTACTACGGCAGCAACAGCGGGAAACAAATCACCGTCACGCTGCTGGACAACCGGGGCACGACGCCGGCCGCGGCCGCGCCGCGCGACCTCCCGCTGGTCTGGAGCGATGAGTTCAACGATCCCGCGGGCACGCCGCCCAACCCCAACGTCTGGAGCCACGAGATCGGCGACGGCACGCTGAACGGCATCCCCGGCTGGGGCAACAGCGAGCTGCAGTTCTACAGCCCGGCCAACGCGGCCACCGACGGCAACGGCAACCTGGTCATCCGCGCGGAGGCGCTGGACGCCGGCACCGACAAGCTCTGCTGGTATGGGCCGTGCAAGTACACCTCCGCCCGCCTGGTGACGGCGAAGAAGATGGCGTTCCAATACGGCCGGATCGAGTCCCGCATCTGGGTGCCCACCGGAGAGGCGGGCCTGTGGCCGGCGTTCTGGATGTTGGGCACGAACATCGGGGAGGTCGGCTGGCCGCAGAGCGGCGAAATTGACATCATGGAATACGTCAGCCGCAACCCGAACGATGT
>DAOTZV010000109.1:0-15641 GCA_034434235.1 Anaerolineae bacterium | reverse complement strand
ATCAGCGTCTTGCCGGTGCCGGGCGGCCCGACGAGCAGCACCCCCTTGGGGATGCGCGCGCCGAGCGAGGCGAACTTCTGCGGCTCCTTGAGGAACTCGACGACCTCCTGCAGCTCCTGCTTCGCCTCGTCTGCGCCGGCCACATCCGCACAGGTGACGGTCGGCTTGTCGCCCGTGAAAATGCGCGCCCGGCTCTTGCCGAAGGAGATGGCCTGGTTGTTCGAGCCCTGCGCCTGGCGCAGGATCATCAGGAAGAGGCCGCCGATCAGCAGGAGCGGCAGGAAAGTGCCCAACAGCGTGATCCAGGTCGAGATGTCGTTGGGTTGCGTCACGCGGAGCTCCACCCTGGACAGCGCGGCGGGCGTCACGCCCAGCCGGATCAGCGAAGTGGTCAGGTTGACGCCGTCCTCTTTGTGCGAGATGTACACCTCGCGCTCGCCGATGAGCTGAAACCGGAGCTCGTTGCCCGAGACCTGGATCTTGCTGATCTTGCCGGCCTGGATCAGGGTCGCGACCTCGGTCAGATCCTTTTCGATGGGCCGTTCGGCCGATTGGGATGCGCTATAAAACAGGGCGGCCACCGCCACGATGATCAGCAGATAAACCAGCCCGTTGCGCCTCAAGGTTGAGTTCACGTCGAAAGCCTCCGGATCGGCCCTTCTCTCTCAGCGCCACGCCCATTCGCTTCGTGTCGCCATGGGGCCGATCTCTATCGAACGATATTATATCAGAAACCGACGCAATCTACCAGACGGCTGGCTTACACTTTGGCGGGAATGCACCGCGCGTGCTTGATTTGACAGGGGGGCCGGTTCTGGATATACTAGCAGTTGCGGGCCTGTAGCTCATCTGGGAGAGCGCTACAATCGCACTGTAGAGGTAAGGGGTTCGAGTCCCCTCAGGTCCACCTGCGATCCGTACACGGTGCGGGTGCGGGCGCCAACTGGATAGTCGGCTGAGAACGGAAACAGGGGGCCAGTTCTGCAGAGCGCGGAGGGTAACCCGTAACGCACATCTCAGAGTGGTCGGATCTTTCATGGGCCTGTAGCTCAATTGGGAGAGCGCTTGAATGGCATTCAAGAGGTAAGGGGTTCGAATCCCCTCAGGTCCACCTGAAGCCGACAACCAGAGTGGTCCCACGGAGTCCCCTTCGTCCCCGAGGAGGCGAAGGGGACTTCTTTGTTTGCGGCCTTATTCTCCGAGACTCAGGCATCGGGTATTGAGGTATTCATGGCAGACAAATATATCCCTCAAGAGATCGAAGCGAAGTGGCAAAAGCTATGGGCCGAAAGCGGCCTGTACGCCACGCGGCGCGATGCCACGCGGCCGAAGTTCTACTTCCTCACCATGTTGCCCTACCCCTCCGGCGACCTCCACATCGGCCACTGGTACGCGATGACGCCGTCGGACGCCGCGGCGCGCTACAAGCGCATGAAGGGCTACAACGTCTTCTTCCCCATCGGCTTCGACGCGTTCGGCCTGCCGGCCGAAAACGCGGCCATCAAACACGGCGTCCATCCCTATCAGTGGACCATGGCCAACATCGAGCGCATGCGCGGCCAACTGCGCAGCATGGGCGCGATGTGGGCCTGGGACCGCGAGGCCGTGACGTGCGATCCCGAATACTACAAGTGGACCGAATGGTTCTTCCTGAAGCTCTACGACCACGGCCTGGTCTATCGCAAGCTGGCGCCGGTGGATTTCTGCCCGCACTGCAACACCACGCTGGCGCGCGAACAGGTGCACGGCGAGAACCGCGAGTGCGAGCGCTGCGGCACGCCGGTCGTGCGCAAGCTGCTCAAGCAGTGGTTCTTCAAGATCACCGCCTACGCGGACGAGCTGAAGCGGTTCGACGGCATTGACTGGCCCGAACGCATCCGCACCGCGCAGCTCAACTGGATCGGCGAGCGCAGCGAGGGCGCCGAGGTGACCTTCGCACTGGCGGATCCGCCTGCGGTAAACAGCGAGGAGGAAGCCGAGATCGTCCGCACGGGGATCGTCGTCTTCACCACCCGGCCCGATACCCTGTGGGGCGCCACCTTCATGGTGCTGGCGCCCGAACACCCGCTGGTGGACCTGATCACGCCCGCCAGCCACCGCGAAGCCGTATCGGCCTATCAGTTCCAGGCCAGCCGGCAGAGCGACATCGAGCGCGCCGCGGCCGAGCGCGAGAAGACCGGCGTCTTCACCGGCGCGCATGCCGTCAACCCGGTCAACGGCGAGCGGATCCCGATCTGGATCGCCGACTACGTGCTGATGTCCTACGGCACGGGCGCGATCATGGGCGTGCCCAGCCACGACGAGCGCGACTTCGCGTTCGCGCTCAAGTTCGGCCTGCCGATCATCCCGGTCATCGAGCGCACCGACCAGGTCGCCAAGAGCGCGGTATGGGAAGGCTCGGTGGCCGAGGGGTTTGCCGCGGCTCTGACGGCCGGCGGCTTCGCCTGGCAATGGCTGCAGATCCCCGGCCGCGGCCGCTTCTACGCGGTGACCCTGGCCGGCGATGCGCAGGTGGCCCCCTACGCGCGCCTGTTGCAGGCGCACCTGAAGCCGGGCCACTGGGGCGACATCGTCGGCCGCGGCTGGCAGGTGGTGTTCGACGACGGCCCCGTGACGCTGGATTCGACCGCGGCCGACGCGGCGATCATGGCGCGCTGCCATGCCGGCTACGACTACATGCGCCGGTTCCGCACCACCATGGAGATGTGGTGGGCCGTGGAATGGTATCGCGACGTGCTGTTCCACCACGAGTACGGCACCATGATCAACTCGGGCCCCTTCACCGGCACGCCGGGCGATGTGGCCCGCCAGAAGGTGACCGAATGGCTGGCCGACCAGGGGTTGGGGCAATTCGCGATCAGCTACAAGATGCACGACTGGCTGATCAGCCGGCAGCGCTACTGGGGCGCGCCGATCCCGATGGTCTACTGCGACCGCTGCGGCATCGTGCCCGTGCCCTACGAGGACCTGCCCGTCATCCTGCCGACCGACGCGGCGGTGCCGCCTTCGGGCGAGAACGCGCTGAAGTTCCACGAAGAGTTCCTGCACACCAAATGTCCGCGTTGCGGCGGCGACGCCACCCGCGAGACCGACACGATGGACACCTTCATGTGCTCCTCGTGGTATCAGTATGCCTACGTCTCGCCCTACTGGAAGGCCGGCCAGAAGCTGAGCCCCGACGACACGCCGTGGGATCGCGAGGAAGGGGACTACTGGCTGCCGGTGGATCAATACACGGGCGGCCCGGAACACGCCACCATGCACCTGCTCTACACGCGCTTCTTCACCAAGGCGTTGGCCGACATGGGCATCGTGCCGTTCCGCGAGCCGATGTTGCGCCTGTTCAACCAGGGCATCATCCTGGGGCCCGACGGCCAGCGCATGAGCAAGAGCAAGGGCAACGTGGTGGCGCCCGACGAGTGGGTGGAAAAGTACGGCGCCGATACCGTGCGCGCGTACCTGATGTTCATCGGCCCGTGGGACATGGGCGGCCCGTGGAACTTCCAGGGCATCGAAGGCGTGCGACGCTTCCTGGAGCGGGTGTGGACCGTGGTGACCGAAGCGCCCGGCCGAAAGGCCTCGCCGGCCGAGGAAGGCGAACTGGAGACGCTGACGCGCGAGCTGCGCCACATGACGCACAAGACGCTCCGCAAGGTCACGGAAGATATCGAGGCGTTCAAGTTCAACACCATCATCAGCAGCCTGATGGAGTTCAACAACTACCTGGTCAAGGCCAAAGAGACGCCGGTCTACGGCACGCCGGCCTGGGAAGAGGCGATTGACATGCTGCTGTTGATGATGGCGCCCGAGATGCCCCACATCGCCGAGGAGCTGTGGCAGCGCCGGCACGGCGCGGGGACCTTCCGCGCGGAAAACAGCATCCATGTGCAGCCGTGGCCGGCCTACGATCCCGAACTGACGCGGACCGACATCATCACCCTGGTGATCCAGGTGAACGGCAAGCTGCGCGATCGGGTCACTGCGCCGGCCGACATCACCGCCGAGGCCGCGCGCGAGCTGGCCCTGGCCCGGCCGGCCATCCAGAAGTGGATCGCCGGCAAGGCCATCCGCAAGGTGATCTTCGCGGGCGGCAACCTGGTCAACATCGTGGTGGGATGAGAGGGACGTGCCAGGCACCTCGCAGGTGCCTGGCACGTAGAAAGAGGGACACGATGCATGCAGTGATCGCGACTCCGGCGGCACCGGCCGCCATCGGCCCCTATAGCCAGGCGATTCGCGCCGGCGACTTCATCTTCTGTTCCGGCCAGCTCGGCCTCGATCCGGCCACGGGCGCGCTCCGCGAAGGGGTGGCGGCCCAGGCCGAACAGGCGCTGGACAACCTGGCCGCGGTGTTGGCCGCGGCCGGCGCGCAGATGGCGAACGTCGTCAAAGCGACCATCTATCTGACCGACCTGGCCGACTTCGCGACGGTGAACGCCATTTACGGCCGGCGCTTCGCCGACAGCCCGCCGGCCCGCGCGGCCGTCCAGGTGGCGGCCCTGCCGCGCGGGGGCTCGGTCATGATCGAAATGATCGCCTATGTGGGAGGATGAAGAGATGGCGCTCTTGCTTACTCGCGACGATGTGGCGGCCGCGTTGACCATGCCCGAGGCAATCAGCGCGGTGGAAGAGGCGTTTCGCCAACAGCAGCGGGGCGCGGCGCAGTTGCCCCTGCGCACCCCCATCCGCATTCCGCAATACAAGGGGTTGGTCCTCTTCATGCCCGCCTACATCGGCGGCGAGATGGACGCCCTGGGCATGAAGGTCGTCACCGTCTATCCCGACAATCCGGCCGTGCATGGGTTGCCGACCATCCTGGCCACCGTCCTGCTCAACGACCCGCGCACCGGCCGGCTGCTCGCCATCATGGACGGCGCGTACCTGACGGCCATGCGCACGGGCGCGGCGAGCGGCGTGGCGACCAAATACCTGGCCCGCGCCGACGCCCGCGTGGTGGGCATCTTCGGCGCGGGCATCCAGGCGCGCACGCAGCTCATGGCGATGTGCGCGGTGCGGCCTATCGTCGAGGCGCGCGTCTACGATCCCCTGGCCGACCACGCGGCGGCCTTCAGCCGCGAGATGAGCCAGGCGTTGGGCATCCGCGTGCAGCCGGTCGCGGACCCGCGCGCGGCGGTCGAAGGGTGCGACATCATCATCACGGCCTCGACGAGCAAGACGCCGGTGTTCGACGGCGCGTGGGTGGCGGCCGGCACGCACATCAACGGCGTCGGCTCGCATTCCCTCGATGCCCGCGAGCTCGACGCGACGATCGTCCGCCGCAGCAAGATCGTGGTGGACCTGCGGGAGGCCGCGCTGGCCGAGGCCGGCGACCTGGTCATGCCCATCAACGCGGGCGAGATCACGGCCGATCACATCTACGCCGACCTGGGCGAGATCGTGACCGGCAAGCCGGGGCGCAGCAACCCCGACGAGATCACCCTGTTCAAATCGGTAGGCCTGGCCATCCAGGATGTCTCGGCGGCCATGCGGGTATACGAGCTGGCCCGCCAGAAAGGCATCGGCCAGGAGATCGCGCTGTAACGCCACATCGCTCTGTTTGGACACTTGCGTTTTGGCGGCTCCTTCGCTATAATCTAATCAGTCTTCGCTGGAGGAGGAGCCCCTACGCGCATGAAAAAACGCCAGAAAGTGCAGTTTGCCCAGGCTGCAACGGAGGAAAACCTGATGGAGGTGTTGCCGGAGGAGGCGTTTTACTTCCCCCACCTCCATGCCGGCGATGTGGTAGATGGTAAGCTTGTCAAGGTGAGTCCGAACGAGATCCTGGTGGACATCGGCTACAAGTCCGAGGCCATCGTGGATCCGCGCGAGCTCGAGCATCTGGACCGCGCTTTTCTGGCCAGCCTGGCCGTGGGCGATCCGGTTTCGGCCTACATCGTTCAGGCCGAAGACAAGGATGGCAATGTCGTCGTATCGCTGCAACGTGCGCAACAGGAGCAGGATTGGCGACAGGCCGAGGACCTTTACAAAAGCCAGGAAGTCTTCGACGGCGTCGTGACCGGCTACAATCGGGGGGGCGTCATCGTGAAGGTGGGACGGGTGCGCGGCTTCGTGCCGGCCTCGCAGCTCTCGGCCCGATGGCAGGCGCAGCAGGATGCCGACGGCGATCCCGAAGAGCGCTGGGCCAAGCTGGTCGGCCAGAAGATGAGCCTGAAGGTCATCGAGCTCGATCGCGAGCGCAACCGCCTGATCCTTTCCGAGCGCGAGGCCGCCAAAGACCTGCGCCAGGGGCAGAAGGACCGCCTGCTGTCCGAGCTGAAGAAGGGCGACATCCTCAAGGGGACGATCACCAGCCTGGCGGCGTTCGGGGCCTTCGTAGACCTGGGCGGCGCCGATGGCCTGATCCATCTGTCGGAGATCTCCTGGCAGCGCATCGAGCATCCGGCCGAAGTGTTGCACGTCGGCCAGGAGGTGCAGGTCTATGTGCTCGATGTGGACGAGGCGAAGAAGCGCATTGCCCTGAGCTTGCGCCGGTTGACGCCCGAACCGTGGAGCGTGGTAGATCGCACCTATGCCGTCGGCCAGATCGTGACGGCTCGCATCACCAAGCTCACCAATTTCGGCGCGTTCGCCAGGATAGATGATGCAGTCGAGGGGTTGATTCACATTTCCGAACTGAGCGATTATCGCATCAGTCATCCGAAAGACATCGTCCACGAAGGCGACGAAGTACAGGTGCGCATCATCCGCATTGACCCCGAGCGACGGCGGATCGGCCTTAGCTTGCGACAGGCTTCGGAAGATGCCTACGTGGAAGTAGATTGGCAGGCTGAGGCGCAGTCGAGCCAGGCGGCTCAGGCCGCGGACTGAACGATCGGTCGCCGGAGCTTCGCGGTGCCGGCGCTGTGCTGGCGCATACGCCGGGCATCTCCAAGGGGGCGGACGCACGCTGTGCGCCGCTCCCTTTCTGTTTTTTGCGATTGAGGATGCTTGCTTACTCCGAGCGCCGCGAGATATGCTATAATCACATGCGTGGTAAATCACGAGTGAGAAATCGAATCGGCGATATGGCGTGGGCAACGGCTCGTCCGTTTTGGAGTGTCATACGCAAAGGATGAAGAGCTATGGCAGACAATCTAGATCGCTTCACGAAACACGCGCGCCAGGTGTTGCAGCTTGCGCAGGAAGAAGCTGTCCGGCTGAATCATAACTACATTGGCACGGAACATTTGTTGCTGGGTCTGGTGAAAGAGGAGAACGGCCTGGCTTCTCGTGTGCTGCGCAATCTGGGCGCCACAGCCCAGGAGGTCACGCGCATTGTCGAACGCATGGCGCCTCGCAATCCGCGGCCTCCTTTCGGCAAGCCCACCCTTACCCCACGCACCAAGCATGTGATCGAACTGGCGATCGAAGAAGCGCGCAAGCTCAGCCATCCCAACATCGGCACCGAGCACCTGCTTCTCGGCCTGGTGCAAGAGGGCGAAGGCATCGCGGCCGAGGTGTTGCGGAGCCTGAGCATTGATCTCGACCGCGTGCGCGTGGAGGCGACCAAGGCGATCCTCGAGAGCCAGGTCCAGGAAAAAGCAGCCCGCAAGAGGGAAAGCAAGACGCCCCTCACCGACCAGTTGGGCTTCGACCTGACCGCGCGCGCCGAGGCGGGCAAGCTCGATCCGGTGATCGGCCGCGAGAAGGAGATCGAGCGGGTCATCCAGATCTTGAGCCGGCGCACCAAGAACAACCCGGCCCTCATCGGCGAGCCAGGGGTCGGCAAGACGGCCATCGTCGAGGGGCTGGCGCAGCGCATCGTCAACGGCGATGTGCCGGAGCCGCTGATGGACAAGCGCGTCCTGATGTTGGATGTCGGCGCGCTGGTGGCCGGCACGATGTACCGCGGCCAGTTCGAAGAGCGCCTGAAGAAGGTCATCGAAGAGATCACCAATTCCGATGCCATCCTCTTCATAGACGAGGTGCACATGCTGGTGGGCGCGGGCGCGGCCGGCAGCAGCGTGGACGCGGCCAACCTGCTCAAGCCGGCCCTGGCCCGCGGCGACCTGCAATGCATCGGTGCGACGACCCTCGACGAGTACCGGAAATACATCGAGGGGGATGCCGCGCTCGAACGCCGCTTCCAGCCGGTGTTGGTGGAAGAGCCGACCATCGAAGAGACGATCGAGATCCTCAAGGGCGTGCGGCCGGCTTACGAGAAGCACCATCAACTGACCATCTCCGACGCCGCGCTGGAGGCCGCCGCGCGGCTCTCGGCGCGCTACGTGCCCGATCGCTTCCTGCCCGACAAGGCCATTGACCTGATGGACGAGGCCGCCAGCCGGGTGCGCATGTACAAATCGCCCTATGCCAGCAGCCTGCGCGAAACCTTCCGCGAGCTGAAGATGACCCAACGCCGCAAGGAAGAGGCGGTCGAGGCGAAACGTTACGACGACGCGCTCGACCTGCGCCAGCGCGAGATCGCCCTGGAGAAGCGCCTGGAGCAACTGCGCCGCGGCTGGCAAGAGCTGGCGCCGCAGCCGGTCGTCACCGAGGAAGACATCGCGGAGGTCGTCGGCATGTGGACCGGCATCCCGGTGCAACGGCTGATGGGCGAGGAAACGGTGCGCCTGCTGGAGATGGAGCAATACCTGCACAAACGGGTGGTCGGCCAGGACGAAGCGGTCCAGGCCATCGCGCGGGCCGTCCGCCGGGCCCGCACCGGCCTGAAGGACCCCAAGCGGCCGATCGGCACCTTCATGTTCCTGGGCCCCACCGGCGTCGGCAAGACCCTGCTGGCGAAGAGCCTGGCCGAATTCCTGTTCGGCTCCGAAGAGGCGTTGATCAAGATAGACATGAGCGAATTCATGGAGCGCCACAACGTCAGCCGGCTGGTCGGCGCGCCGCCGGGCTACATCGGCTACGAAGAGGGCGGCCAGCTCACCGAAGCCGTGCGCCGGCGGCCCTATTGCGTGGTGCTCCTGGACGAGATCGAAAAGGCGCACCCCGAAGTCTTCAACATGCTCCTCCAGATCATGGAGGACGGCAACCTGGCCGATGCCAAGGGCCGCCGCGTCGATTTTCGCAACGCCATCCTGATCATGACCTCCAACGTGGGCGCCAACCTGATCAAGCACGGCGGGTCGCTCGGCTTCCCGACCGCCCGCGATGAGGCCAAACAGCAGGAAGACGAGTATCAGGCGATGCGCGAACGGGTGATGGAGGCGCTCAAGCGCACCTTCCGGCCCGAGTTCCTGAACCGGCTGGACGGCGTGATGGTCTTCCGCAACCTGACCCGCCAACAGATCGCGGAGATCGTCGAGCTGGAGCTGAACAAGGTGCGCGAGCAACTGGCCGAACAGAAAGTGCGGCTGGAGGTAAGCCAGGAAGTGAAGGAGATGATCGCCGAGGCGGGCTACAACTCCGAATACGGCGCGCGGCCGCTGCGCCGGGTGATCCAGGACAAGCTCGAAGATCGGCTCAGCGAAGGGCTGTTGGCGGGCGAATTCAAGCCCGGCGACACGGTCGAGGTGGTGCTCGGCGAACAGCGTCGGCTGGAGCTGAAGGTACGCCGTCCGGCCGGGGAATCGGCGCCGTCTGCTCCGGAGGAGCGCCAGCCGGCCATGCCGGTCATCGGCTGATCTCAGCAGACCCCCAGAAGACGCCCGAACGCGCCTGGCCCTTCCGAGAGGGCCAGGCGCGCAGATGACATGCGCTCCAGCCTGAAAATAATGCGCCAGACGTGCCAGGCTTGGCACGTAAAGCATGGCAAGGCGGCGGATGAGCCGCGCCGCTCGGGAGGTGGCATGCGTTCGACCGGCCGCGTTGGCCGCCAAACGGCCCTGGCCGTTTTCATCATCGTGCTTTTGGCCGGCCGACTGGTCGGCGCGATCTTCCCGCCTTTTGCCGCGGCCGCGCCGGTCGCTGCGCTTCCCGCCGGCCGCTTTGTGCCGGGCGAGGTGGTGATCTCCTGGCAGCCGGTCGAGGAGGAACGCTGGCGGGCCACGCCGGGCCGGCTGGCGGTGGATCGGAGCGACCCGGCCTGGCAACGCGCGGCCGCGCAACTGGCCGGCCGCGTTGGCCTTCCCGTGCTCGACCTGGCGCCCGAATACGGCATGGCGCGGCTGGCGGTCGTCCCCGGCCAGGAAGAGGCCACGGCCGCGCGCCTGGCGGCCCTTCCCTGGATTGCTCACGCCGGCCCCAACTACATCGCCCAGGCGGCCGGCTACCCCAACGATCCACGCATCGGCGAGCAGTGGCACATGCGGCGCATCGCCGCGCCCGCGGCCTGGGATCTGACTTTCGGCAGCTATTCCATCGTCGTGGCGGTGATAGATACCGGCGTGGATTTGAGCCACCCCGAATTCGCCGGCCGCCTGTTGCCGGGGTACGACTACGTCAACGGGGACGACTACCCGAACGACGATAACGGCCACGGCACGCACATCGCGGGCCTCATCGCGGCGGCCGCGAACAACGGCATCGGCGTCGCCGGCCTGGCGGCCAATGTGAAGCTCCTGCCGCTGAAGGTGTTGGACGGCCGGGGCAACGGCTCCTACTACGACATCGCCTTCGGCATCCGCCGCGCGGCCGACGGCGGCGCGCAGGTGATCAATTTGAGTTTGGGCGGCCTCAGTGCAGACGACACGTTGAAGTCGGCGGTTGATTATGCCCTGGCCCGAAACGTCTTCATCGCCGCGGCCGCCGGCAACTGCGCGCAGGACGGCCCGGCGTGCTTCTATCAGTTCAACCCCGATTTTTACCCCGCGGCTTACTCGGGCGTGGTCGCCGTGGCCGCGTCGGATCGCTTCGACAACTGGGCGCCCTACTCCGGCTACAAGTCTTACATCGCCCTGGCCGCGCCGGGCGGCGCCGGCAGCGATCTGATCTTGAGCACGGTGCCCGGCGGCTACGGCCAGAAGCTCGGCACCTCGATGGCGACCGCGCAGGTATCGGCCGCGGCCGCCCTGGTGTTGACCTACCGGCCGACCGCCACGCCCGATCAGGTGGCCCAGATACTGAAGGACACCGCGGACAAGGTCGGCCCGTACACATACATCGCCGGTCGCAACGATTGGTTTGGCGCGGGCCGGCTCAACGCGGGCCGGGCGGTGCGCTGGGCCTATCCGCCTTCGCTGCAAACCTCTGCCACGTCCTATCGCTTTCTGCTGGGCGGATCCCTTGACCAGACGCGCGCCGTGTTGCCCATCCGCAACGACAGCGATCAGCCCGTGACGTGGCAGGCGGCCGAAGTGACCGGCGCTTCGTGGCTCAACGTGATGCCGGGCCGGGGCGTCACGACCTACAGCGCGCCGGATGCACTCATCCTTCAGGCGGGACCCACCGCGCTGAGCCCGGGCGAGTACGATGCGGTCGTGCGCGTGCAGGCGCTCTCGCCGTTCTCGAGCACGCAGTCCATCTTCGTCACGCTGAAGGTGGCCGACCAGGTACAACGGCACTTCCTGCCGCTGACGACCCGCCGGTGGCAGGCGGCCGACTGGGTGGATCCGGCAGACGGCGGGGTGGCGATCTATCCGACGAACGAGCTGCCGGTGCGGGTGACCCTGCCCTTTACGGTGACGTTTTACGGCCAGACTTACGACGCGTTGACGATTTCGTTCAAGGGCTACGCGGCGTTCTCTCAGCCGGGCGCCGGGCCGACGGTGGGCCAGAGCACCTGTTTGCCCACGGCCGCGCTGCCGAACGATGCGATCTATGTCCTGTGGCAGGACTGGGATGCAAGCCTGGGCGGCCAGGTCTTCGTCCAACAGCCCGATCCGGATCGCTTTGTGGTCACCTGGTTTCAGGTGCGTCGCTTTGGGGGCGACCTGCCGCACTCGTTTCAGCTCGTTCTCCTCCGGAGCGGCGGCCTGACGCTCCAGTATCGGGCCGTTCAGTCGCCGGTTCAGGGGACGATCGGCCTCGAGAACTGGGATGGGACTGTCGCCACGCAGATTGCCTGCGGCGGCACCGGCGACCTCCCCTCCGATGGCGCGGCGTTTTCGCTGAGCGCCCGGCTGCCGTGGTAGCTTCGACAGATTAACTACCATTTATTTTTCGTCATCCCTCTCGCGTTTGCAATAATTCTCCCGAACTTCCGCGTCGTTTCCATCCGGCCGACGTCTTTTATTATGCATGGAGCATATACACGTATAGGGAAGCCCGCGCGCCCATTCATGAGCGGACGGCGTGCGTTCTTCCGCGTCAGGCGCTTCATGCGAAAGCAGGTGGGAGATGTCTCGCAAAGCGTCGGTCTGGGCTGCAGTGGCAGCATTGTTCAGTGTGATCGCGTTGATCGGGGTTGCGCTGCCAGACGAGGCGGCGCGGGCGTTGGCGCCGGCTGCCAGGGGCGCCGGCCACCACACCTCGGCGCTGAGCGCCCCGGCCGAGGCCGCGTGGCGCTCCGGCGGGCCATACGGCGGACTGGTCCGCGCGCTGGCGCTTTCCCCCGATTTCTCCGATGACGGCGTGGCCTTCGCAGGCGGCTGGCGCCAGGGGCCCAGCGGCACCACAAGGGGATATGGCATCGTCCGCACCGCCGACCATGGACAGACCTGGTCGGCGGTGTTCGATAGTCCGCCATGGACCCAGCTTGCCGTCTTTGACCTGGCCATCTCCCCGGCATTCGCTACGGACGGCACGGCGTTCGCCGCGACCGATGGGGGGCTGTTGCGCACGCGCGATCGCGGCAACACGTGGCATCGCCTCGGCGGTGGATTGCCCGGCGCCGGCAACGATCCGACCGCGGACGATGTGCGCCGCGTCTATCTCTCGCCCGCCTTCGCCACCGATCGTACCCTTCTGGCGCTGATGGCCGATGGCCGGCTTTTCCGCTCCGACGACGGCGGGGACGCGTGGACGCTCCTGGCCGCTCCGGGCTATGCGCTCGCCGCGGCCTTCGCGCGCGATTTTTCCCTCAACGACACGCTCTATGTGGTCGCCTTGACCGGAGAGCCGCCGGCGTTGGCGCTCGTGCGCTCGATCAACCGCGGGGCCACCTGGTCCGTCGTCCAGGCGTTGGCGCTCGACCAGGCCGCCGATCTGGTCGAGCTGGCGGATGGCGCGCTGCTGATCGCCTCCGACAACGGCGTGGCCCGCCTGGCGCGCTCGGGTGCCGGCTACGCGTCGGATCCGGTATCGCCGGACATCGCGGGAAGGGTGTATCGGCTGGCGGTGGCCGGCGATCATGTCTACGCGGCCGGCCAGAGCGGCCTCTTCATCACCCTTTCCGACGGCCGCGGCTGGCAGCGCTATGCCGATACGCCGCAGACCGTGTTCTCTTCCGTGGCGGTGTGCCCGTTGTGGGGCCGCTGCCACGCGCTGATGGCCGGTTCGTATTTGGGCGTCCTGGGCACGCTGGACGACAACCTGGAGCCGTGGCGATGGCTGGGCGGCGTGCGCCGGCTGGAGACGAAGGCGGTGGCGGCCTCGCCGGCCTACGCGACGGATGGTACGTTGTTCGCGGCCACCGAAGAGGGCCTCTTCCGCAGCACCGATCGCGGCTTCACCTGGCGGCTGGTCACGGCGGGCGAAGGGCTTGAGAACGACTCGTACTTCTCGCAGGTGCGCGTCTCCGCCACTTATGTCGTAGACGGCGCGGTGTTTGCCGCTTTTGAGGATCGCGCGACCGGCCGCAGCGCGCTTTACCTCTCGGCCGACCGCGGGGAAACCTGGTCGGCGGTGGCCGCGCCCTTCGCGCCGAACGCGGCGATGGTCTTGGCCGTCTCGCCGGCCTACCGCACCGACCGGACGATCTTCGTCGCGCAGGGCGATACGTTGCACAAGACGACCGACGGCGGCCTCACCTGGCGCAGTTTCGCCCTGGCGCCTGCCGGCGAATACTTCACGCCGATGCGGCTGGAAGTATCGCCTGCGTATGCGGCCGACCGCACCCTCTTTGCCTCCGGCTGGGGCGGCGTCCGTCGCTCGACCGATGGCGGCGAGACGTGGAGCCGCACGACCGCCCTTGCGCCGTCCTATGGCCTGGCGCTCTCGCCGGCCTTCGCGTTCGACCGGACCCTATGGCACACCTTTCGCGCCATCGAGAGCGCGGGCGACGGCACGCCCGATTCGGCCGTGCGGCGCTCGACCGACGCTGGCGCGACCTGGCAGTGGGCCACGGCCGGCCTGCCGGGCCGCTACGAGCCGTTCCCGATGCCGCTGGCCGCCTCGCCCCTCTTCGCGGCCGATCGCACCCTCTTCACCGCGCTGCGCGGCCCGCTGACGGAAGGGCTTGACCATCTTCTCTATCGGAGCCTTAACGGCGCCGCGACGTGGCAGGCATTGACCGCGGCCCCCGGCAACCCCAATCCGGCCGATCTGGCCGTCTCGGCCGATGCGTCCGGCCGCCTGACCGCACACATGGCGACCGATGCAGGCGTCTGGCACTACGACCCGCGCTGCGAGGACCGCATCGTCAACGGCGGCTTCGAGGCCGACCTGGCCTGGGAGATGCCGACCACGCCCTACCCGGCCGGTTACAGCGCCGATCGGGCCCGCACGGGCGCTCGAAGCCTGCGCACCGGCATTCCATCCGGCCCGGATGTCTACAGCTATTCGACCGGCAAGCAGGTTGTGACGATCCCGGCCGGCGTCGAACGCGCGGTGCTGGATTTCTGGTGGTATCCGCTCTCGGCCGAGCCGCCGGCCGCGGCATCCGCCGACGCTCCTCCGGCCGAATTCCTCAGGTCACTGGCGGGCGGCGTGTTGCCCCAGGGCGTCCTGGCCGGCGACTGGCAGTATGCGCTGATCTATGATGCGAACGGCAATCTCTTGCCGCCCAGGCTCTGGACGCGCAGCAATGCCCGCACCTGGCAATCCGGCCAGCTCGACCTCACCCCCTACCGCGGCCTGACGGTGACGGTGGTGTTCGGCACCTACAACGACGGCGACGGCCGCAGCACCGCGATGTACGTGGACGACGTTGCACTCACGGCCTGTTGGCCGGGACCCGTGTCAACGAATACGGTGACGCCTGGGGCAACGAATACGGTGACGCCCGTGTCAACGAATACGGTGACGCCTGGGGCAACGAATACAGCGATGCCTGGGGCAACGAGTACGCCGACGGGAACGGTGGGGCAACGTTATCGCGTGTATTTGCCCTATAGTGCGCTGGAGGAGGCGCCGACCCCGACTGTCACGTCAACGCCGACGCCCACTTCGATCGCCACCTCGACGCCGACGAATACCCCGTCCTCGACACCGCCGACTCTCACCGCGACTACGACGCCGACGGCCACGCCGACGCCGACCGCCGCGCCGGCGTGCTACGAGGCGGTAGTCAACGGCGGCTTCGAGACGAATGCCGGCTGGGAGATCCGCCTCAATCCGGTCCTGGCAGAGTACGTGACGACGCCCGTGCATGCCGGCAGCCGCAGCATCCGCACCGGCATCGCGGCCGGCGGCGCCAACCTGCGCTCCTACTCGCCCATCGAGCAAGGGTTCACGTTCCCGAGCGCCGTTGCGACGATCCACCTCGACTTCTGGCGCTACAACGTCTACGAAGAGGGCGCCGCCGCGACAAGCTCGACGCCGCTCGACGTGCGCCACCTCCCCCAGACCGAGGCCGAACTGCTCAGCGCACCGCAGGCCGGCGACTTCTTCTACGTGATCGCCATCCGGGACACCGGCGCGATAGACTGGTTGCTGGTCGAACAAGAGCACAACCCGACATGGCGGCGGGTGGCGCCGCTGCT
>DAOTZV010000108.1:0-33175 GCA_034434235.1 Anaerolineae bacterium | reverse complement strand
GACGGTGGAGCTGATCGTGCCGGTGGCGCTGGAAGTCGGTTCGCGCTTCGCCATCCGCGAGGGCGGCCGCACCGTCGGCGCGGGCGTCATCACCAAGATCCTTGAATAAACATGACGTTTGACGTTTGACGAGCGTCAAACGTCAAACGCTGAATGGAGTTTGTTCGCGATGGCCAAAAACAGAATCCGCATCCGGCTGAAGGCGTTTGATCATCGGGTCCTGGATGATTCGGTCCGCAAGATCGTGCACGCCGCGGAGCAGACCGGCGCGGCCGTAGTGGGGCCGGTGCCGCTGCCGACCAGGATCGAGCGTTTCACCGTCAATCGGGCGACTTTCATTGACAAGGATAGCCGCGAGCAATTCGAGATCCGCACGCACAAACGCCTGATAGACGTGGTGGACCCCGGCGCGAAGACGATCGAGAACCTGACCAAGCTGGACCTGCCGGCGGGCGTGGATATCGAGATCAAGCTGTAGTCGTCAGTCGGGATGATGCGGTCCCGTCGTGCGACGGGATCACGACAGTCCCAAGGAGGATGAATGAAGGGTATTTTGGGCCGCAAGGTGGGCATGACGCAATTGCTCACCGCGAAGGGCGAAGTGGTGCCGGTGACGATCATCGAGGCCGGGCCGTGTTACGTGACGCAGATCAAGACGGCCGAGCGGGATGGTTACACGGCGATCCAGTTGGGCTTTGAACCGACCCAGCCGCGCCGGCTCACCAAGGGCCAGCTCGGCCATCTGAAGCGCAAGGGCATGCCGCGCGATCTGCCCGTGTTGCGGATTTTGCGCGAGATCCGGGTGAAGGATGTGGAGAATTACGCGCTGGGGCAAAAGATCCTGGCCGACATCTTCACCACGAGCGAGCGGGTGGACGTCAAGGGCATCTCCAAGGGTCGCGGCTTTCAGGGCGGCGTGAAGCGCTATGGCTTCCGCGGGGGGCCGCGCACGCACGGCCAGTCCGACCGGTTGCGCGCGCCCGGCGCCAGCAGCTCGGGCACGACCCCCGGCCGGCTCTACAAGGGCAAGCGCATGGCCGGACACATGGGCAACGTGCCGGTGACCGTGGCGAACCTGCGGGTTGTGCTGGTGGATGCAGAGCGCAATCTGCTGGCCGTCCGCGGGGCGGTGCCCGGTGCACGGGGCGGGCTGGTGCTCGTCACGGAAGCTCGGAAGCAGGGGTAGTGACCATGCAAGTTTCATTGATGAATATGGCCGGCGAGAAAGTCGGCGAGATCGAGCTGGCCGATACCATCTTTGCTGCGCCGATCAACATTCCGTTGATGCATCAGGCCGTGGTGCGCCAGTTGGCCAACGCCCGCCTGGGCACGGCCAAGGTCAAGGGCCGCAGCGAGGTTTCGGGCGGCGGCCGCAAGCCCTGGAAGCAGAAGGGCACCGGCCGGGCGCGCCAGGGTTCGATCCGCGCCGCGCAGTGGCGCGGCGGCGGCATCATCTTCGGCCCCACCCCGCGCTCCTACGCGCAAAAGATGCCGCGCAAGATGCGCCGCGCGGCCGTCTGCTCGGCGCTCTCGGTCAAGGCGGCCGAGAACAAAGTGGTGGTGCTCGATAAGCTGGCGCTCGAACAGCCCAAGACGCGCGAGATGGCCACGGCGCTGAGCCGCTTGGCCGTGGATTCCAGCGCCCTGATCCTGATGGCCGCGGCCGACGAGACGGTCCGCCGCGCCACCAGCAACCTGCCGGACGTCAAGTTGTTGCGCGCGGAATACGTCAACGTGCGCGATCTGCTGACCTACGATTACCTGGTCATCCCGCAGGACGCGCTGGCAGTGATCGAGACGATCCTGGGCTAGGGGCGGGAGGAGCAAGATGCACGTATACGATGTTTTGAAGCGCCCGATCGTGACCGAGAAGACCGGCGCCCAGGCGGAAGCGCGTCAATATACCTTCGAAGTGGATCGGCGCGCCAACAAGATCCAGGTGAAGGATGCGGTGGAGACCGCCTTCAACGTGACCGTGACCGACGTGCGCATGGTGCACATTCCGGCCAAGCACGGCCGCTACGGCCGCGCGACGGTGGTGAAGAAGCCGGCGATCAAGAAGGCGGTGGTGACCCTGGCGCCGGGCAACTCGATCCAGCTCTTCGAGGGCGTCTGATACGACTGAGGAGTTTGTCGCATGGCGATCAAGATTTACAAGCCCACCAGCCCCGGCCGGCGCGGGATGACAGGCTATACCTTTGAGGAGATCACGCGTGATCGGCCTGAGCGTTCGCTCCTGCGGCCGGCCCGCAAGATCTCGGGCCGCAACAATCAGGGCCGCGTCACGGTGCGGCATCGCGGGGGTGGGCACAAACGACAATATCGCGTGATAGATTTCCGCCGCGATAAGATAGGCGTGCCCGGCCGGGTGGCCTCCATCGAGTACGATCCCAATCGCTCGGCCCGCATCGCCCTGGTGGTGTACGCGGACGGGGAGAAACGCTACATCGTGGCGCCGTTGGGCCTGCAGGTGAACAGCCAGGTGATGTCGGGCCCCGAGGCCGAGGTGCGCGTCGGCAATGCGCTGCCGCTGAAGAACATCCCGTTGGGCACGGTGGTGCACAACGTCGAGTTGCAGCCGGGCCGCGGGGGGCAACTGGCCCGTTCCGCCGGCGTCGGCGCCCAGTTGATGGCGAAGGAAGGCGATTACGCCCTGTTGCGCCTGCCGAGCGGCGAGCTGCGCCGCGTGTCGCTGGCATGCATGGCGACCATCGGCCAGGTGGGCAACGTGGAGCACAGCAACATCAGCCTGGGCAAGGCGGGACGCAAGCGGTGGTTGGGCTGGCGGCCGGCCGTGCGCGGCGTGGCCATGGATCCGAACTCGCATCCGCACGGCGGCGGCGAGGGCCGCACGCCGGTCGGCATGCCCGGTCCCAAGACGCCGTGGGGCAAGCCGGCTTTGGGATATAAGACGCGCAAGAACAAACGCACCGAGAAGTTCATCGTGCGGCGCCGCAGCAAGTGATAGGGGATGAGGTATGTCGCGATCTTTGAAGAAAGGCCCGTATGTTCAGCCTAAGCTGCTGAAGAAGATCGAAGCGATGAATCGCTCCGGCAAGAAGCAGGTGATCAAGACCTGGTCGCGCGCTTCGACGATCTTCCCGCAGATGGTCGGCCACACGATCGCCGTGCACGATGGCCGTCGCCATGTGCCGATCTACATCGCCGAGAATATGGTGGGCCACAAGCTGGGCGAGTTTGCGCCGACCCGCTTCTTCCGCGGGCACGTCAAGAGCGAGAAGAAGAGCTCGCGCTAGTCGAGAGGTGAGAGAATGGCAACTCGGGCGGTAACAAAGTTTGTAGGCGTCTCGCCTCAGAAGGTCCGCCAGGTGATCGACCAGGTGCGCGGCATGCAGGCCGAGCAGGCGCTGGCGCTGTTGCGCCATATGCCGCAGGCGGCCGCGCAGCCGGTGGCCAAGACGATCGCCTCGGCGCTGGCGAACGCCGATGAGAACGAGGGCCTGGCCCGCGAAGATATGTTCATCGCCAAGATCACGGCCGATCCCGCGCCCCTGCGCAAGTGGCGCCGGTTCGGCGCACGCGGCCGGTTCAAGCCGATCATCCGGCGGTCTTCGCATATCACGGTCGAGTTAGAGGAACGCTAGTCAGGAGGCTGCTTTGGGCCGAAAAGTTCATCCCATTGGTTTTCGTCTGGGTTTGGTGGAACAGCATCGCTCGCGCTGGTTTGCCGAGGGCGATGAGTATAAGAACCTGGTCGGCGAAGATCGCAAGATCCGCGAGCTGGTCTTGAAGGAATTGCCGGAGGCCGCGATCTCCAAGGTCGAGATCGAGCGCTTTCCGCCCAACCAGGTGCGCGTGACCGTGCACTCGGCCAAGCCGGGCGTGATCATCGGCCGCAAGGGCGCGACCGTGAACGAGCTGCGCAATCGCCTGCAGCAGATCACCAACAAGCGGGTGAAGCTGGACATCGCCGAGATCGAACATCCGGAGATGGATGCCTTCCTGGTGGCCGAGAGCATTGCCGAACAGATCGAGCGCCGCATCTCGCACAAGCGGGCCATGAAGCAGGCGGTGCAGCGGGCGCTCAAGAGCGGCGCCAAGGGGTGCATGATCCGTTGCGGCGGCCGCCTGGCCGGGGCCGAGATGGCCCGCGTGGAAACGGTGCGCGAGGGCCAGGTGCCGCGGCATACGTTGCGCGCGGAGATAGATTACGCGCGCAGCGAGGCTCTGACGACCTATGGCCGCATCGGCATCAAGGTCTGGATCTACAAAGGCGAGCATCTGCCGGGCGAAGAGTGATCACGATCTGAACGATGGACGGCCGGCCGGGCGCAGGGCGCTCGCGGGTCGGCCGGCATCGGTTCGAGATGAGGAGTGTTGGGTATGTTGATGCCAAAACGCGTGAAGTATCGCAAGGTCCATCGGGGGCGTCGGCGTGGGCTCGCCAGCCGCGGCAATCAAGTGTCGTTCGGCGATTACGGGCTGCAGGCGCTGGCTCCGGCCTGGTTGAGCAGCCGACAGATCGAGGCCGCGCGGCGCGCCATCGTGCGTTACTTGCGGCGAGGCGGCAAGTTGTGGATCCGCGTCTTTCCGGATCATGCCGTGACCAAGCGGCCGGCCGAGACGCGCATGGGCGGCGGCAAGGGCGCGGTCGAATATTGGGCGGCGGTCGTGCGGCCGGGGCTCATGTTGTTTGAGGTCGCCGGCGTGACCGAGGAAGAGGCCAGGGCCGCCATGCGGCTGGCCTCCCACAAGTTGCCGATTGCGACGCAGTTTGTGCGCCGGGAGATCGGCGCCGGGGAGGAAGGCTGATGCGACCGCATGAGATTCGTAACCTGTCACAGGCGGAGCTGAGCCGGCATCTGGACGAGGCGTATCATGAGCTGTTCAATCTGCGCTTCCAGTATGCCACCGGCCAGCTAAAGCATACGGCCCGTTTGGGCCAGGTCCGACGCGAGATCGCCCGGCTGCGGACGATCCTGCGCGAGCGCGAGCTGGCGGCGGCGAAGGAGGGATGAAGTGGAAGCACAACGCAAGCGGCTGATCGGTCAGGTGGTGAGCAATAAAATGGATAAGACCGTGGTCGTGGCCGTACGCCGCACTCGTCGGCATCCGCTGTACGGGAAGGTGATCCGGGTGACCAAGCGCTACAAGGCGCACGATGAGAACAACGAATGTCAACCCGGCGACCAGGTGCGCATCGTCGAGTCGCGGCCGTATAGCAAGGAAAAGCACTGGCGGGTCGAGGCGATCCTTCAGCGGGCCACGCCGGTGGACGTCACGCCGTTGCAGGCCGAGTGAGGTGTAGCAATGATCCAACAGGAAACCAGGCTTAAGGTGGCCGATAACACGGGCGCCAAGGAGATCCTGTGCATTCGCGTGATGGGCGGCTCCACTCGTCGGTATGCGCATTTGGGCGATATCATCATCGCGTCGGTGAAGCAGGCGGCGCCGAACGGCGCTGTGAAGGAAGGCGAGATCGTGCGGGCGGTGGTGGTGCGCACGACCTATCCGCAGGCGCGGCCCGATGGTTCGCACATTCGTTTCGACGATAATGCGGCCGTGATCATCGATCAGGGCCGGGCCCCGCGCGGCACGCGCATCTTCGGCCCGGTGGCGCGCGAGCTGCGCGACCGCGGCTTCATGCGCATCGTTTCGTTGGCGCCGGAAGTGTTGTGAGAAGAGCAGAGAGCAGTCCGAAAAGGGCCCGGCCGAAGGGCGCAAGCGGCTGCTGATCTGTGGCGGGAGTGAGAGCATGAACATTCGCAAAGGCGATAAGGTGATGATCATCGCGGGCGATGACCGGGGCGCACAGGGCGAGGTGCATCGGGTGCTGCGGGCCAAGTGGGGCAAGGGCCGCCGCGCCGGCGAGCGCAAGCCCGAAGGCGATCGCGTCATCGTGGCCGGCGTGAACCTTGTCAAGAAGCATCAGCGTCGCACGGGCGATATTCGCACCCAGTTCGGCATCATCGAGCGCGAGGCGCCGATCCACATCTCCAACGTGATGTTGATCTGCCCGCGCTGCGGCCAGCCGACCCGCGTGGCGCACAAGCAACATGCCGACGGCACCCGCTCGCGCATGTGCAAGAAGTGCGGCGAGTCTATTGACGAGTAAGGCCAATACACCGATGCCCACGGTACGGCGTATGGTCTCTTACTTTTATCAGTCCGCCGCTCAGGGCGCCGAGGCGACCCTGTACACGGATGGGAGCTGAGAGAATGGCAACTCCGAGATTGTTGGAACGGTATCGCAAGGAAGTGGTGCCGGCGCTGCAGAAGGAATTCGGTTACAAGAACATCATGCAGGTGCCGCGCATCGAGAAGGTCGTCTTGAACATCGGGATGGGCGAGGCGCTGCAGAACGCCAAGGCACTGGATGCGGCGGCGAGCGATCTGGCGACCATCACCGGCCAGAAGCCCGTCTTCACGAAGGCGAAGCGCTCCATCGCGGCGTTCAAGCTGCGCGAGGGCAATACGATCGGCGTGACGGTGACGTTGCGCAGCGAACGGATGTGGAGCTTTCTGGATCGGCTGATGAACATCGCCCTGCCGCGGCAACGCGACTTTCACGGCGTTTCACCGGATTCATTCGATGGCCGGGGGAATTATAGCCTGGGCCTGCGCGAGCAACTGATCTGGCCCGAAATCAATTATGACAAGATAGACAAGGTGCGGGGCATGGCGGTCACGATCGTCACCACGGCCAAGACCGACGAGGAAGGTCGGCGTCTGTTGGCGCTGTTGGGCATGCCGTTCCGCAAGTAGCACATCGGCCAGACGAACGAGGGAGGAAATCTGTGGCCAAAACTTGTATGATGTATCGCGAACAACGTCGCAAGTATGCCGTGCGCGTGCGCAACCGGTGCAGCATCTGCGGCCGGCCGCGCGGGTATATGCGCCGGTTCGATCTGTGCCGCATCTGCTTCCGCGATCAGGCGCTCAAGGGCAATTTGCCGGGTGTCGTGAAGTCGAGCTGGTAAGAGGAGCGAGAGACGAGATGATCAACGATCCAATTGCCGACATGCTGACGCGGATCCGCAACGGCTGCATGGTGCGCCAGAAGCAGGTGGTCGTGCCGGGGTCGAAGGTGAAGATTGCCCTGGCGCGCATCTTGAAGGAAGAGGGCTATATCAAGGACTTCGAGGTCACCCGGGATGTGCCGCAGCCGCAACTGCGCATCGTCTTGAAGTACGATCGCGACCGCAAGTCGGTAATCACGGGCCTGCAGCGCATCAGCAAGCCGGGCCGCCGGGTGTATGTCAAGCGCGACGAGATCCCCTGGGTCCTCAGCGGGCTGGGCACGGCCGTGTTGAGCACGCCGCAAGGGATCATGACCGGCCAAAAGGCGCGGCGCCTCGGCCTCGGCGGCGAGGTGCTCTGCTACATCTGGTAGCTGGGGGCTGGAAGCTAGGGGCTGGGGGCTGGGGGCTGGAAGCCAGCATCCAGCATCCATCTACCAGTTACCGGTATCCGGCAGGAGGTAGAATAAGGTGTCTCGTATAGGAAAAATGCCTATTGCGCTGCCGAAGGGCGTTAGCGTGGCGGTCGCTGCGGGGAATGCGGTCACGGTCAAGGGGCCGAAGGGCCAGCTCGTGCAGCAGCTCCCCCCGGAGATCGGCGTGCAGGTGACCGGCAGCGAAGTGCGGGTGACGCGGCCGACCGATGCGGACCGCCATCGGGCCTTGCACGGTCTGGCGCGCGCATTGTTGAACAATATGGTGATCGGCGTGAGCAGCGGCTTTACGCGCGTGCTGGACGTCGAGGGGGTGGGCTACCGCGCGGCGATGCTGGGGAAGAACCTGGTCGTGTTCGTCGGCTATTCCCATCCGGTCGAGATCGTTCCGCCGCCGGGCATCACGTTCGACGTGGATAAGACCGGCCGCCAGATCACGATTACCGGCATTGACAAGCAGCTCGTCGGCGAGATGGCCGCGCAGGTGCGCGCGCTGCGTCCGCCGGAGCCGTACAAGGGCAAGGGCGTGCGCTATCACGGCGAGAAGGTCCGCCAGAAGGCCGGCAAGAGCGGCAAGGTCGGCGGCAAGGGTGGCAAGAAGTAGGGCTTTTTTCCCCGTCGGCCGGGCGCCGCGGGGCTATCTCCGAGTTGGGGCTGCGGGTGGCATGGACTGCCCGATCTTGTCAGCGAGCAAGCCCCCCAACCGGATAGGAGGATCACAGGCAATGGCCAAAGACACGAGTCGGGAAGCTCGCGAACGCCGGCATGAGCGCATCCGCAAGCGCATTCATGGCACGGCCGAGCGCCCTCGTTTGAATGTATTTCGCAGCCTGCAACATATCTACGCGCAGGTCATCGACGATGATCGAGGCCATACGCTGGTTTCGGCCTCGACCCTCGATCCCGAATTGCGCGGAAAGCTGGACGGCCTCTCGAAGTCCCAAGAGGCGGCGCGGGTGGGCAAGCTGATTGCGGAGCGCGCCCTGGCCCAGGGGCTGAAGCAGGTCGTGTTCGACCGGGGCGGCTACCCCTACCATGGCCGGGTCAAAGCGTTGGCCGAAAGCGCACGCGAGGCCGGACTGGAATTCTAGGAGGACGGATGCCTGGCAAAGAGAAGAAAGAGCGCGAGCAGAGCAAGGATAAGCCGCGCAAGCCGCGCGAGCAAGAACAACGCGAAGAAGAGCGCGAACAGCTCGATGAGCGGGTCGTGCACATCGCCCGCACCGCCAAGGTGTTGAAGGGCGGCCGGCGCTTCGCCTTCCGCGCGGTCGTGGTGGTCGGCGACAATCATGGCCAGGTGGGCTTCGGCGTGGGCAAGGCCCGCGAGGTGCCCGATGCCGTGCGCAAGGCCTCCGATCGCGCCCGCAAGATGATGCGGCCGATCCCGCTGGTGGGCTCGACGATCCCGCATCCGGCGATCGGCACGGCCAGCGCGGCGCGGGTGTTGCTGCGCCCCGCTTCGCCGGGCACCGGCGTCATCGCGGGCGGCGGCGTGCGCGCCGTGTTGGAGGCCGCGGGCATCCGCGATATCTTGACCAAGTCGCAGGGCAGCTCCAACATCTTGAACGTCGTGGCCGCCACTTTCAAGGCGCTCGAATCGCTCAAGGATCCCGAAGAAGAGGCCCGACGCCGCGGCAAGCCGGTGGAAGCGGTGACCCCCTTCTGGCTGCGCGGTGGCCGAGGAGGCCAGGATGTCGAATGAGGCGAAGAAGCTGCGCATCACGTATCGCACCAGCTTTATCGGCGTGAACTCGGAACAGAAGGACACCATCCGGCGCCTGGGCTTCACCCGGCTCGGCCAGACGGTCGAACATCCCGACACGCCGGTCATTCGGGGCATGATCCACAAGGTGCGCCATCTTGTGTCGGTGACAGAAGTGGACGAATGAGGCCCGCCGCGCGCCGCGCGTTCTGCGGCGGTGGGTCGGCGGTCGTTCGTCCGTCGTCGGAGGAACCATGAAATTGAATGAACTGTGGCCCGCTGAGGGCGCCCATAAGAAACGCGTGCGCGCCGGCCGCGGCATCTCGGCCGGCCGCGGCAAGACGGCCGGCCGCGGCCAGAAGGGCCAGAACGCGCGTTCCGGCGGCACCAAGCGCCCCTATTTCGAGGGCGGGCAGTTGCCGCTGGTGCGTCGGCTGCCGCACCTGGCCGGCTTCACCAATATCTGGCGGATCGAATACGCGCCGGTCAACGTGGAACGGCTGAACGTCTTCGAGGCCGGCACCGAGGTGACGCCCGAGATGATGCTGATGGCCGGCCTGGTGCGCTCGCTGTCGCTGCCCATCAAGGTGCTCGGCGATGGCGCGGTAGATCGGCCGCTGACGGTCAAGGCGCACAAATTCTCGGCCTCCGCGCGCGAGAAGATCCTGGCCGCGGGCGGCGCGGTGGAAGAGCTGGCCCTGTAAGCGCCGGCCAGATCGGCCCGATTTGGCACCGCCGAGACACAGAGTCATAGGGGCGCACGGCCGTGCGCCCCTCCCGCTCGGCGGCGAGGGAAGAGGAGAACTGGACAATGCTTGAAGCCGTTCGCAATGCGTTTCGGCTGCCCGACCTGCGGCGCAAGCTCCTGGTCACGCTCGGCATCCTGGTGATCTACCGGTTCATCTCGCATGTGCCGGTGCCCGGCGTGGACCGGGTGGCGTTGGCCCGGGTCTTCGAGTCGAACGCGCTCCTGGGCATGCTCAACCTGCTTTCCGGCGGCGCGCTGCAGAACTTCTCGGTGATGGCGATGGGGGTGTATCCCTACATCACGGCTTCCATCATCTTGCAGTTGTTGCAGCCGATCATCCCGCAACTGGAAGCATTGACGAAGGAAGGCGACGCGGGCCGCCAGAAGCTGAACCGGTACACCGTCTACCTGACGATCCCGTTGGCCGCGCTGCAAGCCTTCGGCCAGTCGTCCCTGTTGGCCCAGCCGACCACGGTCGGCGGCGCGGGCATTTTGGCCGAGTTCGGCTTTGCCACCGCGCCCCTCGCCACGCTCGCCATCATCGCGACGTTGACGGCCGGCACGATGTTGGCCATGTGGCTCGGCCAGATCATCACCGAAGAGGGGATCGGCAACGGCATTTCGATCATCATCTTCGGCGGCATCATCGCGGCCATGCCGCAGAACGTGCAGCGGACGGCCATCCAGGGCGGCTTCATCGAGCTGGTGGTCTTCGTCCTGGTGACGGTCTTCACCGTGGCGCTGATCGTCGTGGTGCAGGAGGGCCAGCGCCGCATTCCGGTGCAATACGGCAAGCGGGTGCGCGCGGTGCGCGGCAATCGCCTGGTGGTGGTCGGCGGGCAGAGCACGCATGTGCCGTTGCGGGTCAACTCGGCAGGCATGATCCCGTTGATCTTCGCCTCCAGCTTCCTGATCTTTCCGAGCACGATCGCGAGCTACTTCGTGAGCTCGGGGACGGCCTGGGTGGCGTCGGTGGCGAATTTCATCTATCGGATCTTCAGCCCGCAGTACAACGGCTACTGGATCATGTATTTCCTGCTGGTCATTGCGTTCACGTACTTTTACACGGATGTCGTGTTCCGCCAGCAGAACCTGCCCGAGACGTTGCAGAAGCAGGGCGGCTTCATCCCGGGCATCCGGCCCGGGCCGAATACCGAGCGCTATCTGAACGCGGTGATGACGCGCATCACGCTGGTCGGCGCGCTGTTCCTGGGCTTCGTGGCGATCTTGCCGTGGCTGGTGCATCTGGGCTTCGGCAGCACGGCCGCCAGCCGGGCTTCCACCAGTACGCTGTTGATCTCCAGCACGGGCCTGCTGATCGTGGTCGGCGTGGTGCTGGATACGATGAAGCAGCTCGAAGCGCAGTTGCTCATGCGGCATTACGAAGGCTTCATCCGTCGGATGTCGTAGGGGGTCGGGACATGGCAATACCATCCGATGGGCTTTTCATCGTGATGTTGGGCGCGCCCGGCGCGGGCAAGGGCACGCAGGCCCGCCTGCTTTCCGAGGCGTTGGACCTGCCGCAGATCTCTTCCGGCGATATCTTCCGGGAGAACCTGAAGAATCAGACGCCGTTGGGCCTGTTGGCCAAACAGTACATGGACCGCGGGGAGCTGGTGCCCGACGACGTGACGATCAACATGGTGATGGAACGCCTGGGCCGGCCCGATTGCACCCGCGGCGCGATCCTGGACGGCTTTCCGCGCACGCTGGCACAGGCCGCGGCGCTCGATCGGGCGCTGGCCGATCAGGGGCGTCGCGTGCGCCTGGTGCCGCTCCTGGAAGTGAGCGACGAGGCGGTGATCCATCGCCTGGCCGGACGCCGCGTGTGTCGCGAGTGCGGGGCCATGTATCACGTGGAGTTCAACCCGCCGACGGGCGACCCGAACCGCTGCGACAAGTGCGGGGGCGAGCTGTATCGCCGGGCCGACGACGACCCGGAGACGGTGCGCAACCGGCTCTTCGTGTACTACAAGCAGACCGCGCCGCTGGTGGGGTATTACTTCGCCCACGGCGTGTTGAAGACGTTGGACGGCGATCGGCCGATCGAGGCGGTGCAGGCCGATCTGATGGCGGCCGTGGCCGCGCTATAGCGGACGGCAGCTTTGGCATGATCATCCTCAAGACCAAAGCCGAGATCGCGCTGATGCGCGAGGCCGGCCGCATCGTGGCCCGTGTGCACGATGCGTTGCGCGAGATGATCAGGCCGGGGGTGACCACGGCGGCCCTGAACCAGCGGGCCGATGAGATCATTCGGGCGCATGGCGCGATCCCGACGTTTCTCGGCTATCCGCATACCGGCAAGAACGACTTTCCGGCGAGCATCTGCACTTCGATCAACGAGGTGCTGGTGCACGGCATCCCCAGTCACGAGCGTTGGCTGGAGGCCGGCGACATCATCAGCATTGACGTCGGCGCGACCTATCGCGGTTGGGTGGGCGATTCCGCGTGGACGTATCCGGTCGGCGAGATAGATGAGGAGAGCCGGCGCCTGCTGGCCGCCACCGAAGGCGGGCTGTGGGCCGGCATCGCCAAGGCCCGGCCGGGCAACCATCTGGCCGATATTTCGGCGGCCGTGGAATCGTATGTGACGCGGCATGGGTTTGCCGTGGTACGGGAATATACCGGCCACGGCGTGGGCCGCAAGATGCATGAGGACCCGCAGGTGCTGAACTATGTGCCGCGCGGGGCGGGCCGGGGGCCGCGGCTGCGGGTGGGCATGACGCTGGCCATCGAACCGATGGTCAACGCCGGCACCTGGCGCACCCGGACCCTGGAAGATGGCTGGACCGTCGTGACGCTCGACGGCAAGCGCAGCGCCCACTTCGAGCATTCGATTGCGATTACCGAAGAGGGGCCGTTAGTTTTGACGCAGTTGTAAACGGAGGAGACGTTCATGAAAGTACGACCGTCGGTCAAGCGGATCTGCGCCAAGTGCCGGATCATCCGGCGCCATGGCGTGGTTCACGTGATTTGCGATAACCCGAAACATAAGCAACGACAAGGGTAAGAGTGGGAGGAGCGCATGGCTCGTATTGCTGGTGTAGACCTGCCGCGCGATAAGCGGGTCGAAATCGGCCTGACGTACATTTTTGGGATCGGCCTCACGTCCAGCCGGGAAATCTTGAAGATGACCGGGATCAACCCCGACACGCGGGTTCGCGATCTGGACGAAGCCCAGGTGGCTAAGTTGCGCGAGGTGATCGAGCGCAACTACAAGGTAGAGGGCGATCTGCGCCGCGAGATCAGCATGAACATCAAGCGCTTGCAGGAGATCGGCAGCTACCGCGGGTTGCGCCATCGCCACAACCTGCCGGTCCACGGTCAGCGCACCCGGACGAACGCCCGCACGAAGCGCGGCGCCCGCAAGACGGTGCCCGGGAAGAAGCGCGCCCGCAAGTAATGAGGAGTTGAGGAATGGCAAAACCAACAGCAGCAGCGGGAACTCCTGCCAGGCGCGGCCGGCGCACCGGGCCGCGCCGTGAAAAGCGGATGGTGCCGCAGGGCCAGATCCATATCCAGTCCACCTTCAACAACACCATCGTGACGGTGACCGACAACCAGGGCAACACCCTGGCCTGGACGAGCACGGGTTCGGTGGGCTTCAAGGGCTCGCGCAAGAGCACGCCCTACGCCGCGCAGATGGCCGCCCAGCAGGCGGCGCGCACGGCGATGGATCAGGGCATGCGCGAGGCCGATGTGTTCCTGAAGGGCCCCGGCCCGGGCCGCGAATCGGCCATTCGGGCCATCCAGGCCACCGGCCTGAAGGTGCGCTCGATCACCGATGTGACGCCCATTCCGCACAACGGTTGCCGGCCGCCCAAGCGCCGCCGGGTCTAACGCGATTTTTTGAGGAGGGGGATGAAGGTCGCCAAGCCGTAAACCCCTCGTCGTCTGAAAACTGTACAGGAGGATTCCATTGGCACGACGTACTGATCCCGTTTGTCGGCTTTGTCGCCGCGAGGGAATGAAACTGTTTTTGAAGGGCGAACGCTGTTTCTCGCCCAAGTGCTCGTTCGAGAAGCGCAATTACGGTCCGGGCATGCACGGCAAGAAGGCCGCGTTCAAGCGCAAGGAGTCCGATTTCGCGCTCCAGTTGCGCGAGAAGCAGAAGGCGCGGCGCATCTACGGCGTGCAGGAACGCCAGTTCCGCCGCTACTTCCGCACCGCGTTGCGGGTGAAGGGCATGACCGGCGTCACCCTGTTGCAGATGCTGGAGCGCCGGCTGGATAACGTGGTGTATCGCCTGGGCCTGGCCGATTCGCGCGCCCAGGCGCGGCAGTTGGTGCGGCATGGCCACTTCCTGCTCAACGGCCACAATCACGACATCCCGTCCTATCTGGTCGAGGTGGGCGACGTGATCGAGGTGCGGCCGACCAGCCGCGGCAACGGCTTCTTCAAGGCCGTGGCCGATCGCTTGGGCCAACGCACGACGCCGACCTGGCTGGAGTTCGACGCCAACCGCATGGCCGGTCGCGTGCTGAGCCTGCCCGATCGCCAATCGGTGGACCTGCCGTTGCAGGAACAGTTGATCGTCGAATACTATAGCCGCTAAAAATGCAGAATACGAGACGGTGCAGGTAGATTCTGCATTTGAAAGGGGGGCGTCTTGTTGAATTTCGTACTGCCCAAGATCGAGCGCGATGCCAGTGCGCGCAACTACGGGCGGTTTATCATCGGCCCGTTGGAAAGTGGCTATGGTGTCACCCTGGGCAATGCGCTGCGTCGCGTGTTGCTCTCATCGTTGCCCGGCGCGGCGGTCACGTCGGTCCGGATCAGCGGCGTTCACCATGAGTTCTCGGCCATTCCGCATGTCAAGGAAGACACGACCGCGCTGCTGCTCAACCTGAAGCAGTTGCGCCTGAAATGCGAGGTGGATGAGCCGGTGCGCCTGCACGTGGAGGTGCGCAGCGAGGGTCCGGTCACGGCCGGCGACCTGATCTGCCCGCCCGAAGTGCAGGTGGTCAATCCCGAGCTGCTGCTGTTGACGGCCGATTCGTCCGATGTAGACCTGGACCTGGAGCTGACGGTGCAACGCGGCCGCGGCTATTCGCCGGCCGAAGAGCGGGGCAAGCTGCCGCTGGGCGAGATCCCGGTGGATGCGATCTTCAGCCCGGTGCGCAAGGTCAATTACACCGTCTCGCGCGCCCGCATCGGCCAGCAGACGAATTACGACCGGCTGGCGCTGGAGATCTGGACGGATGGCACGATCACGCCCGAGACGGCGTTGCGCGAGGCCTCGCGACTGTTGATCCGGCATTTCACGCTGATCGCCGGCGCGGAGGCCCTGCCGGCCGAGGAGGTGACCGGCGCGGTGCGCACCATCCCCAGCCGGATCTACGACGTGCCGATCGAAGAGCTGGAGCTGAGCGTGCGCGCGTACAACTGCTTGAAGCGCGCCGGCATCGCCAAGGTCGGCGAGGTGTTGGAGCGGCTGGAAAAGGGTGAGTCGGAGATCCTGGCCATCCGCAACTTCGGCCGCAAGTCGCTGACCGAGTTGGTGAGCAAATTGGATGCGAAGGGTTACCTCTCCGCCATCGCCTATCAGCCCGGCGAACCGGCCGTGCTCGAAGAGGCCGATGAAGAGGACGAGGACCTGTGAACGGAGTGATCTCGCGATGAAACATCGAGTTGCAGGACGTAAGCTGGGGCGGAACACCAGCCAACGCAAAGCGCTGTGGCGCAATCTGATCACCGATCTCTTGCGCCACGAGCGGATCAGCACGACCGAAGCGAAGGCGCGTTCGGTGCAGGGCGATGTCGAGCACCTGATCACCGTGGCCAAGCGGGGCATCGCAGCGGGCGGCAATGCCGTGCATGCCCGTCGGCAGGCCGCGCGCGTGATCACCGATCCCGAGGTGACGAAGCGCCTGTTCGACGTGGTGGCCCCGCGCTTCGCGGACCGGCCGGGCGGTTATACCCGCATCGTCAAGGTGGGGCCGCGGCTGGGCGACGGCGCGCAGATGGCGATCCTTGAGCTTGTGGAACGCGCGTAGCGATGTTCATGTAAGCCGAAATTTATTTCGGCTTACATGGCGTCTGAGATTGGGGCCGAAATGAGTTTCGGCTTACAGCGGTATGATGTCCGGGCCACGGTGGCTTATGATGGGACCGATTTCCTGGGGTTCCAGTGGCAGTCGCGGGGCCGGACGGTGCAGGGCGTGTTGGAGGCGGCCGTCGCGCAGGTGACGCAGCAACAGGTGCGCGTGATCGGCGCCGGTCGCACCGATGCCGGGGTCCATGCGCAGGGCCAGGTGATCGGCTTTCGGGTCGAGTGGCGCCATTCCCTGGCCGACTTGCAGCGGGCGCTCAATGCGGTGTTGCCCCAGGACGTGGCGATCTTGGAGCTTGGCCCGGCCGAGGCCGACTGGCATCCCCGGTTCAGCGCCCGGCGGCGATCTTATCGCTACACGGTGTTGAACCAGCCGGTGCGGTCGCCGCTGGCCCGGCGCTACGCCTGTCTGGTCACCGAGCCGCTCGACCTGGCGGCGCTGCGCGCCGCGGCCGGGCTGTTGGTGGGCGAACACGACTTCGCCAGCTTCGGCCGGCCGACCCAGGGCGAGAGCACGGTGCGGGTGGTGTACGAGGCGACCTGGCAACGGGACGGCGCCTGGTTCACTTTTGACATCACGGGGAACGCATTCCTGCGCGGCATGGTGCGCAGCATCGTGGGCACGCTGTTGCAGGTGGGCGCCGGTCGTTGGCCCGTGGCCCGGGTGAGCGAGATCCTGGCCGGCCGCGATCGGGCCCTGGCGGCAGCGCCCGTCCCGGCGTGCGGCCTCTGCCTGATGAGAGTTGAGTACGAATCAGTACGGGAGTAAGCAACGTGAGAACTTATAGTGCGACAGCACGCGATGCCGAGAAGGAACGCCAGTGGTATGTGGTGGATGCCACGGGGAAGACCCTGGGCCGGCTCGCCACGCAGATCGCGGCGGTGCTCAAAGGCAAGCACAAGCCGATCTATACCCCTGGCATGGACTGCGGCGATTACGTCATCGTGATCAATGCGGAGAAGATCCAGGTCACCGGCCGCAAGCTGGAACAGAAGATGTATTATCGCTGGTCGGGCTATCCGAGCGGCTTGCGGGAGATCCCGCTGCGCGAGCAACTGGCGACCCACCCCGAGCGGGTGATCCAGGCGGCCGTCAAGGGCATGCTCAATCGGAATCGCCAGCGCCGGCAGTTGATGGCGAAGCTGAAGGTCTACGCGGGGCCGGAGCATCCGCATCAGGCCCAGCAACCGAAGCCGTTTCCGTTCGCATGAGGAGGATCGAAGGTAGATGACAGTCAAGTATTACGAAGCAGTGGGACGTCGCAAGACGGCCTCCGCCCGGGTGCGCCTGTACCCCGGCACCGGCACCATCATGGTGAACGATCGGCCCTTGCAGGAGTACTTTCCGCGCAGCACCGATGTGATCGCGATCAACCGGCCCCTGCAGGTGACCGACACGTTGAACAGCTTCAACATCAGCGTGCACGTGGAGGGGGGCGGCCTTTCGGGCCAGGCGGGCGCGACGGCGTTGGGGATCGCCCGCGCGCTCTGTCTCGTGGACGAGAACCTGCGTTCGGTGCTCAAGGCGAACGGCCTCCTGGCGCGCGACGCGCGCGCGAAGGAGCGCAAGAAGTACGGCCTCAAGCGCGCACGCAAGGCGCCGCAATACACCAAGCGTTAATTGCGTACGTGCCTGGCACTTCTGAAAGTGCCAGGCACGTGGATGTGTGACGGATGATTCGCGTGGGCATCCTCACGGTCAGCGATCGCAGCGCGCGGGGAGAGCGCGCCGATCTCAGCGGCCCGGCGCTGGCGCAGGCCGTGGTCGAGCGCCTGGCCGGCGCGGAGATCGTTGCTACCGGCATCGTGCCCGACGAGCAGGAGGAGATCGCGGCCTGGTTGAAGGCCGGCGCCGACGACCTGGGCCTCGATCTCATCCTGACGACCGGCGGCACCGGCTTCGCGCCGCGCGATGTGACGCCCGAGGCGACCCGCAGCGTCATCGAGCGCGAGGCGCCCGGTTTGGCCGAGGCGATGCGCAGCGAGAGCCTGCGCGTGACGCCGCACGCCATGCTCAGCCGGGCGGTGGCGGGCATGCGCGGCCGCACGCTGATCGTCAATCTCCCCGGCAGTCCCAAGGCCGCGGTCGAAAACCTGATCATCATCCTGCCGGTGTTGCCGCACGCGGTGGAGCTGTTGCGCGAGGCGCCCGCGGCCGAAGCGCACCACCGGTTTGAGGACGCGCGAGCGGCCGAGGGCAGGTAGCGAACGATAAGGCGGGAAAAATACGCGAGGCGCCTTGTCGTGCGCGGAGAGGATTTGAGCCTGAACGAGCAAGGCGCCCGCCGTGTCGCCTTTGACTATAAATGACTTGCCCCTCGCAAGCTATCCGTATTTCTACTGATCTTTCATTCCCCCTCACCTCTCTCCGCACACGTCACGTTGCGGCTCTTCCTCTCTCGTGCTAGAATACCAGCCAATACCTGATACCTGGCCTGAAAACGGGCTGCCGGACGTGCCAGGCACCTTTCCAGGTGCCTGGCACGTAAAGAGGAACTGATACCCAACCATGACCGTTCTCAACCTCAACCTTCTATCGCCTGATCTCGTCAAAGCTTTGAACGCCGCCGGCCGGCGCATGAAGGGGATGAACCTGCCCTTCCTGACGCCCGGCCTGCTGCTCCTCACCTTTGCGCGCGATGACATCGGCGCGGCCCATCGCCTGCTGGTGCAGATGGCGGCCGAGCGCAGCTTTCGGCTCGACGAGTTGGCTGCGTCGGCCGAGGTGCTGGCGCGCGCCAATCCCGGCCGCGACGCCGACTTCACCTTTGTGGATGAGACCGGCGCGACCGTGCGCATGTCCACCGAGATGGTGATCGTGCTCGACGAAGGTCGCGCCATCGCGCAGGCGGCCGAGGAGCCGCGCATCGGCACAGAGCACGCCCTGGCCGCGCTGGCCGAGCACGGGGTGAGCACGGCCGCGCTCCTGCGACGCTACGGCATCTCGCCCGAGACGATGACGAACCGCCTGGTGCAACAGGCGCAGACCAAGCGCGTCGCCAGCCAGGATCTCGTGGCGCTGGCCAGGGCGGGCGAGGCGAAGCCCGTCTACATGCGCGGGGACCTGATGCGCGATCTGCTCGGCCTGTTGACCCTGGCCAACCATCGCCACGTGGTGCTCGTCGGCGAGAACGGCGTGGGCAAGCGCTCGCTGGTGCAGGGCCTGGCGCTCCTGATCGCCGAAGGCAAGGGGCCGGCCGACCTTGCCGGCGTGGTGCAGGTGTCGGAAAACGCGCTGTTGGCCGACGCCGAGCAGGCCATCGAAACGGCCCGGCGCCAGGCCGCCGGCGGCATCCTCTTCATCCCGAACGTGGAGCGTTTCTTCGGCAGCGCGTTGAGCTCGCCCGAGTTCCCCAAAGGCACGCGCAGCGTCCAACGCGCCTTCCTGGAGCCGCAGCCGGTGGTCGTCGCCACCGCGACCGACGCGGCCTGGAAGGAACGCCTGGCGGCCGATTCGATCGTCGGCCGCTACAGCCATACCCTGCGCGTGCCGGAGCCCTCGGCCGACGAGACGCTCGCCATCTTGCAGGTGCATCGGCCCGCGCTCGAGCACGACTACGGGTTGCGCATCGCAGAGGCGGCGCTGCCGGCCGCGGTGAACATGGCCAGGCGCTACGTGGCCGGTATGCCGTTGCCGGCATCGGCGCTCGCCGCGCTTCATCGGGCGTGCGCCATGCTCAAGCTGGCCGGCCAGTCGCAGGCCGCGTTTCGGCCCGACCTCAAGCCCGACGCCGTGCTCGACGAAGACGATGTGGCGGCCGCGGTGAGCGCGATGACCGGCATTCCGGTCAGCAAGCTCGGCGCGGACGAACGCACGCGCTATGCGGGCATGGTGGAGGCGCTCCATCAGCGCATCATCGGCCAGGACGAGGCCGTGCTGGCGGTCAGCCGGGCGGTGAAGATCGCCCGCGTCGGGCTGAAGGATCCGAAGCGGCCGATCGGTTCCTTCCTCTTCCTGGGGCCGACCGGCGTCGGCAAGACCGAGCTGGCGCGCGCCCTGGCCGAGTTCCTCTACGGCAGCGAGGAAGCCATGATCGCGCTGGACATGAGCGAGTATCAGCAGGATCATACCGTCAACCGGTTGATCGGCGCGCCGCCGGGCTACGTGGGCTACGAGGGGGGCGGCCAGCTCACCGAGAAGGTGCGCCAGCGGCCGAGCGCGGTCGTGCTGTTCGACGAGGTGGAAAAGGCGCATCCGCGCGTCCTCGATGTGCTCCTTCAGATCATGGAAGAGGGGCGGTTGACCGACGCGCAGGGCCGCCTCACCTCTTTCAGCGAGACGGTGATCATCTTGACCAGCAACCTGGGGTCGGAATATCTGGACAAGCCGATGCTCACCGACGAGATGCGCGCGGTGGTGATGGCCACCGTGCGCTCCTTCTTCCGGCCCGAATTCCTCAACCGATTGGACGATATCATTCTGTTCCTGCCGCTCACCCAGGATCAGTTGCGCCAGATCCTCGATCTGATGCTCAAGAAGGAGAGCAAGATGCTGGCGGCGCAGGGGATCACGTTGACGATCAGCCCCGCGGCCAGGGAATGGCTGTTGGCGCAGAACGACCATCCCGAATGGGGCGCGCGGCCGCTGCGCCGCATCATCCAGAAGAATCTGCGCGAACCCCTGGCCGACTGGTTGTTGACGGCCGCGCCGGCCCGTGGCGCAACCGTGGCCGTGGATGTAGACGCGGCCGGGCTGACGTTTCGCTATACGTGAGAAACCGCAGCGCCCTTCACGATTTCTTCACGGCATATACGTTATATTGGAAACATCATGGGGCACGTGTGTGCCGGCATGGTGCCGCGAGGGAGGAAAAGGCATGTTTCAGGGCAAACGCATCCTGACGGTAGACGATTCGATCACGATCCGCGCCTTTTTGCAGCGCCTGCTCAGCGAGCAGGGCGCGACGGTGGACGCGGCAACCACCGGCGAGGAAGCGCTGGCGTATTGCCGCCTCGGCCACAAGTACGACTTGATCATCCTCGATCTGCTCCTGCCCGACACCGACGGCATCGAGGTGTTGCGCGAGATCCGCCAGACGAACGATGAGACGGCCATCGTCATGTTGACCGGCGTGGGCGGCGTCAAGTCGGCCATCACCGCGGTGCAGCACGGCGCGGACGGCTATCTGGAGAAGCACGATCTCAACGTCGGCGGCGACCATGCCGAGTTCTTCTACGCTCTGACGCAGGCGTTGCAGCGCCGCGCCGGCCTGGTGGCCCAGAAACAGTTGAGCCAGGTGCGCGCCGATTTCTACTCGATGGTGACGCACGATATGCGCAATCCGGCCGCGGCCACGCTCATGGCCCTCGATCTGCTGTTGAGCGACTACGCCGAGTCGCTGACGCCGCAGCAGGTCGAGCTGCTGAATATGGCGCGCGACGCGGCGCGCAAGCTCCTGAATCTGATCAACGATTACCTGGATTTCGCCAAGATCGAGGCCGGCTACCTGAAATTGGAGCGCCAGAACGTGGACTTGCGCGGGGTCGTCGAAGAGGGCATCAGGCTCGGCCAGGTCCATGCGCAGTCCAAGAACCAGACGGTCACGGTCGATCTGCCGCCGCAGCCGGTCTACGCGTCGGTGGACCCGGAGCGCATCAGACAGGTGGTGGACAACCTGTTTTCCAACGCGGTGAAGTACACGCCCGAAGGCGGGCAGATCACGGTTCGGCTGCGCGCCGAAGACAAGTTTGCCGTCTTGCGCGTCTCGGACACGGGACAGGGCATCTCGAAGGCGCAGATGGAGGTGTTGTTCACCAAGTATCAGCGTCTGCCCGGCGAGACGACCCGGCGCATTCGCGGCACCGGGCTGGGGCTCTTCATCGTCAAGCAGACGGTCGAGGCGCACGGCGGCGCGGTGTGGGCCGAATCGGAAGGCGTTCCCGGCAAGGGAAGCACCTTCGTCGTGAAGCTGCCGCTGGCACTGGCCGCCCAGTTGTCTTGAGAGTGGGCCGCGGATGGACGCGGATAAACGCAGATGGATATAGGGACTTGAGAGTGGGCCGCGGATGGACGCGGATGAGCACAGATAGGGTAAAAAAAGATGATGCAGTCCAAGCGAGCGCAGGCGGTACAATGGCTCACCTTTCGCCTGGAGGCGGGCGAATATGCTCTGGACATCCGGGACGTGATCGAGGTGTTGAGCATGGTGGCGCTGGCGCCGATGCCGCAGGCGCAGCCGTGGCTCGCCGGCATGTTGAATCTGCGCGGCCGCGTGATGCCGGTGATAGATCTGCGCCGACGGCTCGGCCTGACGCCCCGACCCTACGGCCTCGATACGCCGATCATCGTGGTCCGCCAGGCCGACCGGCCGGTGGGCCTGATCGTGGATGAGGCGGTCGAGGTGTTGACGTTGTCGGAGCAGGCGTTGGCCGCCCCCGATGCGCTGGCCGGCCCCGATCATGCCGTGCGTGCCATTGCGCGGCTCGACGATCGCCTGATCATGCTCCTGGATCTCGATCGCATCTGTGCGGGCGCGCCGGCCGCTGTTCCGGCGGCCGCGGGAGCGGAGGCATGAGCAGCGAGGCGTTCGGCAACGGCGCGCTTGCTCAACATCCTGGTCTCTCCGCGCTCGCCGGGGCCGATTTCCAGCGCTTCTGCGATCTCGTGCGCGAGCGCAGCGGCATGGAGTTCAACGGCCCGCGCGCCGGCGATTTGCAGCGCGCCATCGGCCGGGCACTCGAAGAGACGGGCCTCTCCTCGCCCAGAGCGCTGTACGAGCGCCTGGTCAACGATCAGGCGTTCCTCGAATCGTTTGTCGCCTCTCTGACCATCCCCGAAACTTACTTCTTCCGCAACCGGCCGCAGTTCGACGCGCTCGAGCAGCACATCCTTCCCGAGCTGATCGCCCGGCGCCGCGACCAGCGCCGGCTGCGCATCTGGAGTGCCGGCTGCGCCTCGGGCGAGGAGCCGTATTCGGTGGCCATCCTGTTGCGCCGACTGCTCCCCGATCTGGCCTCGTGGGACGTGTTGATTCTGGCGACCGATCTCAATCGCGGCCTGTTGGAGAGGGCGCAGGCCGGCCTCTATTCCGCCTGGTCGTTTCGCGAGATGCCCGCCGAGATCCGGGAGCTCTATTTCACTCCGCGCGGTGCGCGCTTCGAACTGGCGGCCGAGGTGCGGCGTCAGGTGACTTTCGCCTACCTGAATCTGGCCGAGGATACCTATCCCTCGCCGCTCACCAACACGCACGAGATGGACCTGATCCTTTTCCGCAACGTGCTGATCTACTTCAATGCCGAGGTAGCCCGCCGTGTGGTGGATCGGCTTTACCGGGCGCTGGCCGACGGCGGCTGGTTGCTCGTGGGCCATGCCGAGCCGTCCATCACGTTGTTCGAGCGGTTTGTCGAGCATCACCTTGCGGGTGCGATCGTCTATCAGAAAGGGGGCGCGGCGCTCGCGCCGGCCACGGCCGCATTGCCGGCGGCCGCAGCTCTGTCGTCGGGGGATCAGGTCCGCCGGCCCCCAGCTCGGGCGACGGCGCCGGAGAAGCATGCGGCCGGCCGTGTGCGGCCGCACGGCAGTCGCCGGCCGGCCGCGGTGCCCTCTACCGGCGCGGCGCCGACGCCGGCCCGGCCCGGGGAGGATCTCATCGCGCAGTATCAGGAGGCGAAGGCTCTGGCCGATCGGTCGCAGCTTGCGGCGGCCCTCCGCTCGGTCGAGGCGCTGATCCGCCAGGCGCCGCTCTTTGCGCCCGCGTACTATCTGCAAGGGTTGATCTTGCAGGAGCTGGGCGACATCGAGGCCGCGGTGAACGCACTGCGGCGCTGCGTCTACGTGGACGCCGGCTTTGTGATGGGCCACTTCGCGCTGGCCAATCTCTACGCGCGCGCCGGCCAGGTCGAGCGCAGCCGACGCCATCGCGAGCAGATCGTCCGACTGCTGGCGGCCGCCTCTCCGGCCGAACCGGTGCCCGAGGGGGACGGCATGACCGTCGGTGAGCTGCTGCGCGCAGTGCAATGATCAGGAGCATCCTCATGACATCTGTACCCGAAACCGATCTCCTCTCCGAGGCCGGCCGGCGCATCCTGGCCGAGCGCGCCCGGCGATTGGCCCAACCCCCGGAAGCGCCGGTGAGCGGCGAGACCGTGGACCTGGTCGTGTTGATGCTCGGCCCCGAAACCTATGGCGTGGAAGCCGGTTTCGTCCAGGAGGTGTTGCCGCTCGACGAGGTGACCCCTGTGCCGCAGGTGCCCGATTTTTGGGCCGGGCTGGTCAACCTGCGCGGCCATCTTTACCCCTTGCTCGACCTGCGGCGCTTTCTCGGACTTGCCCCTCTGCCGGCGGCCAATGGAGAAAAAAAGGGCCGCGACGCCGCCAAGGTGGTGTTGGTGACCGCCTCGGGCCTGGAGGTGGGGCTGCTGGTGGATGATGTGCCGCAGGTGCGCCAGGTGCCGTGCCGCGAGATCGGCGCTTCGCTGGTCGAGGCGACCGGCGCCGGCCGCAGCTTCACGGCCGGCGTCACCCCGGATCTGTTGACGGTGCTCAATGTCGAGGCGCTCCTGGCCGATGCGCGTCTGGTGGTACAGGAGACGTGATATTTCTGGAGGTATACCCATGACTCTTGGCATTCGTTCTCAACTTCTTCTGGCGGCTGGCTTCGTTTTGCTCTGTATGGTCGCGGTAGGCGCGACCGGCCTCATTCAGGCGAACCATCTCAATCAGCGCATGGAAGAGCTGTATGCCGATGAGCTGATCGGCACCGGCCAGGTGGCTACTCTGGCGCAGAACATGCTGTTGGCTCAAGATGCCGTGATGGATCACCTACTGGCGGCCGATCCAGCGCGGCGAGCCGAAGTCGAAGCGACCATCACTTCAACAGACCGCGTCATCGAGGCCACTGTTGAGACAATCCGTAAAGGAGAAATCCATCAAGCGCGGCTTGAAGTGATTGAGGAATTCGCCCGAGCCTGGGCGGCCTATAAACAGGTGCGCGATGCCCTGGTCCTGCCGGTCAGTCGTTCCGGCAAGCTGGAAGAGGCCGCGCAATATATTCGCTCGGACCTGGATCCGCGGCTGAGCCAGGTGGAGCAGGCCCTGACAAAGATGGTGCAAGAGAAGACGGATTCCGCGGCTCAGATCAGGTCCGCGAACGAAGGTGTTTATGCCCGGTCCTGGCAGCTCATTCTGAGCATCATGGTCGTCGCCTTTGTGGCTGGCGCAGCGATTTCCTTGTGGATCGCGCAACGTATTCGACGCTTTTTGGATGCATATGTACAGTTCGCCGGCCAGGTCGCCGCCGGGGACCTGACCGGCAACCTGGCCGTGCGCGGCCGTGATGAGCTCGGCCGGTTGGGCGATCACCTGAATCAGATGGCGGGCAGCTTGCGCGAGATCACCAGGCAGGTGCGCGATGGGGTGCAGCGCATGAGTGCGGCGGCGGCGGAGATTTTGGCAACGGTGAGCGAGCACACGGCGAGTGCGAACGAGCAATCGGCGGCGGTGAACGAGGTGACGGCGACGGTGAACGAGGTGCGTGCGGCGGCTGAGCAGACGGCGCAGAAGGCGGGGCAGGTGGTGGAGCTGGCGGAGGCGTCGGTGCGGGTGGGGCAAGAGGGGACGGAGAGCGTGGAGGCGATCTTGAGTGCGATGGGGGAGATTCAGGAGCGGGTGAACGGGATTGCGGGGGAGGTGTTGGCGTTATCGGAGCGGAGCCAGCAGATCGGGGAGATCATAGCGGTGGTGAACGAGATAGCGGATCAGTCGAACCTGTTGGCGTTGAATGCGGCGATCGAGGCGGCGAAGGCGGGGGAGCAGGGGAAGGGTTTTGCGGTGGTGGCGGCGGAGGTGCGCAATCTGGCGACGCAGTCGAAGGCGGCGACGGGGAAGGTGCGGGCGATTCTGGGGGAGATACAGAAGGCGACGAATGCGGCGGTGTTGGCGACGGAGCAGGGGAGCCAGAAGGTGGAGCGGGGGATGGGGTTGGCGCAGCGGGCCGGGGAGGTGATTGGGGAGTTGGGGGAGACGATTCGGGGGGCGGCGCAGGCGGTGCAGCAGATTGCGGCGTCGGCGCAGCAGCAGAGCACGGCGATGGATCAGATTGCGGCGGCGATGCGGGACGTGAACCAGGCGACGGTGCAGTTTGTGGCGGGTGCGCGGCAGAGCCAGGCGGCGGCCGAGGGGCTGAACAACCTGGCGCTCCAACTGCGTACTCTTACCGAACGCTACAAGGTGTGACGCGAGCCGGAGAAGGGCTATGGGCTTTGACGAGGAATTTCTGCGCGAGCTGCTTTCGACCTTTGTCGCGGAGGCCAAAGAGCATCTGGACGCCACGGCCAAACATCTGTTGGAGCTGGAACAGGGCGTAGAAGGTGCGCGCGCCGGACAGCTTTGGGCCACGGTCTTTCGCGAGATGCACAGCCTGAAGGGCGCCGCGCGCGCCATGAACCTGGAGCCCATCGAACAGCTCGCGCATCGCCTGGAGACGGTCTTCGGCCGGGCGCGCGATGGCCAGCTTGCGGCGACCCCCGCCTTCTTCGACCTGGCCTATCGCAGCCTCGACGCGCTCGGCGAGCTGGTGCAACAGGCCGGCGCCCATTCTGCGGCGGCCGGGGCCGAGGTGAGCGATCTGTTGGCGCGACTGGACGCCGTGCAAGACCTGTCTCAGGTGCCCGAGGAGCCCGCCGCGCCGCCACCGCCTCCCGCGTCGACGCCTGCGCCCTCATCCTCGACCGCGATCCCCTCTGCGTCCCCCGCCGCCCCGGCGCCGGCCGCGCCGGCGCCCGCGCCGCCGCCCCCGACCGGCGCATCGGCGGCGGCCCTGGCCGAGGAATCGGTGCGGGTGAGCACCGCCAAGCTCGAGGCACTCATGGCCCAGGTGGGCGAGCTGCAGGTGGCGCGGCTGGGCGCGGAACAGCGCGCGGTGGAGCTGCGCGGCCTGCTGGACGACCTGGAAGCGTGGGAAGCCGAATATCGCTCGCGGCCGGCCGCGACCGGAGATGCCACCGCGGCCGGACTGGCGTGGGCCCGGCTGCGCGAAGTGAGCGGCCGGCTGCGCGGCCTCCAGCGCCGTTACGAGGCCGATCAGCGCCGGCTCACCCAGGTGATGGCCGGCCTCCAGGACGACGTGCGCCGGCTGCGCATGTTGCCGATCAACACGCTGTTCGCGACCTTTCCGCGCATGGTGCGCGACATGGCGCGCGACCTGGGCAAGAGCGCCCAACTGGTCATCCAGGGGGGCGATACCGAGGTGGACCGCTCGGTGCTGGAGCAGATCAAAGATCCGCTTACGCACCTGTTGCGCAACGCGCTGGACCACGGCATCGAGCCGCCTGCCGCGCGCGCGGCGGCCGGCAAGCCGGCGACGGGGACCATCACCCTGTCGGCCGCGCAACACGGCGACAGCATCATCATCGCCGTGGCCGACGACGGCCAGGGCATTGATGTCGCGCGCGTGCGCCAGAGCGCGATCCAAAGGGGGCTCATCTCGGCCGAAGAGGCGCAGGCCATGAGCGATCAGGACGCGCTCTGGCTGATCTTCCGTTCCGGCGTCTCCACCAGCGCGGTCGTCACCGATGTCTCGGGCCGCGGGATCGGCATGGACGTCGTGCGCGACAAAGTGGAGCGGCTACACGGCCTGATAGACGTGCGCAGCACACCGGGCGCCGGCACCACGTTCATCCTCACCCTTCCGTTGACGGTGGCCACCACCCTTTGTCTGTTGGTGCAGGCGGCCGGCCAGTCTTTCGCCGTGCCGATCACCAACGTCATCCGCATCGTCCGCCTCAAGCCCGATTCGATCGGCTACGCGGAGGGACAGGCCGTGATCCGTCCCGAGGGCCGGCCGCTCCTGCTGTTGGACATGGCGCAGGTGTTGGGATTGCCCTCGCGCGGCAACGTCGCGGGGCCGGGCCGACGCGACGCGGCCGAAGCCGACCTGGGCGCGGCACTCATCCTGGGTTCGGCCGAGCGTCGGCTGGCGTTCCGCGTGGATGCCGTCACCACCGCGCAGGAGGTGGTCGTCAAGCCGCTCCCCCGTCCGTTCCTGCGCGTGCGCTATCTGGCCGGTGCCAGCATCCTGGGCACTGGCGAGGTCATCCTGGTGTTGAACGCGGCCGACCTGTTGCGCGCTCCCGCTTCGGCCGCGGCGCCGGCGGCCGCCGTGGCGCCCCCCGCGGCCGTCGAAGCGCCCCGGCCGCGCACCATCATGGTCGTGGACGATTCCATCACCACCCGCACCCTGGAGAAGAACATCCTGGAGGCCGCGGGTTACGCGGTGCGCACCTTCGCCGATGGCCTGGAAGCGTGGGAGGCGCTCCAGAGCGAAGGGATCGCGCCCGATGGCCTGTTCGATCTGGTCGTCAGCGATGTGGTCATGCCGCGGCTCGATGGCTTCGAGCTGACCGCGCGCGTGCGCGCAGATCAACGCCTCAAGCAGCTGCCGGTGGTGCTGGTCACCTCGTTGGAGTCGCAGGAAGACCGCGAGCGCGGGGTGCAGGTGGGCGCCGACGCATACATCGTCAAGGCCGCGTTCGACCAGGAGAACCTGCTGGCGACGATCCGCCGGCTCATTTGAAATGACGGAGTGGGGCGATGATTCGCGTCTTGATCGTCGAAGATTCGCCGACGCTGCGCATGTTGCTCAAGACGATCCTGGAGTCCGATCCCGAGATCGCGGTGATCGGCATGGCGGCGAGCGGCGAGGAGGGGGTGCGTCAGGCGCTGGTGCTCAAGCCCGACCTGATCACCATGGACGTGCATCTGCCGGGGATGGACGGCTTCGCGGCCACGCGGCGCATCATGGAGGAACAGCCCACCCCGATCATCATTGTCAGCTCCAGCGTGGACCAACACGAGGTGATGACCACCTTCAACGCCATCCAGGCCGGCGCGCTGGACGTGCTCCAGAAGCCCACCTCGATCAATCACCCCGATTTCGCTGCCCTGCGCGAGCGGCTGATCACCGCGGTCAAGCTGATGTCCGAGGTGAAGGTGATCCGGCGCTATCGCTCGCCGATGGCGCGACGCAGCGCGGGCGAGCCGCCGCGGCCCGGCCGGACCTTCTCTCTGCTGGCGATCGGCGCCTCGACGGGCGGCCCGGCCGCGCTCAACGCGATCCTCAAGGAGCTGCCGGCCGAGTTTCCCCTGCCGGTCCTGATCGTGCAACATATGACCACCGGCTTCACGGCCGGCCTGGTCGCATGGCTGCAACTGGAGAGTCGGCTGAAGATCAAGATCGCGGAGGATGGCGAACCGCTGCGCGGCGGCACGGTGTACGTGGCGCCGGACGACACCCATCTGCTGGTGACGGCCCGCGGGATGGCCGGGCTCAGCAAGGCGCCGCCGGTCAGCCACGTGCGGCCGTCGGCCACGGTGCTGTTCGAGTCGGTGGCGCGCGTCTACGGCCCGGACGCGATCGGCGTCTTGTTGACCGGCATGGGCGATGACGGCGCGGTCGGCCTGCGCGCCATGCGAGAGCGCGGCGCGGCCACCATCGCGCAGGATGAGGCGACCTCGGCGGTGTACGGCATGCCCAAGGCGGCCGTCGAACTCGGCGCGGCCGATCAGGTGTTGCCGTTGCCGCAGATCCCGGCGGCCGTGTTGGCGCTGGTGGCCGGCCGCTCGCCGTCCATATAAGAAGGAGGTGGGGAAACGATGGGAGAATCATCGCTGCACGAAAGGCATCGGGTGAAGCCAGGCAAGAAGTTTCGCCTGAGCGATGTGGATCCGGGCGATACCGGCGAGTATCGCGATAAGAAGGAGGCGCGCAAGCAGCTCGACGCCGATCGCGAGGAGCTGATCCGCTTGCAGGAGCTGCTCTACGCGGAGGGCAAGCACGCGCTTCTGATCGTGCTTCAGGCCATGGATACCGGCGGCAAGGACGGCACCATTGCCCATGTGATGTCGGGCGTGAACCCGCAGGGGTGCATCGTGACGCCCTTCAAGGTGCCCACGGCCGAGGAGCTGGCGCACGATTACCTGTGGCGCGTGCACAAGGCCGTGCCGCCGAAACGCATGATCGGCATCTTCAACCGCTCGCATTACGAGGATGTGCTGGTGGTGCGGGTGCACAACCTGGTGCCGAAGGAGGTGTGGAGCCGGCGCTACGAGCAGATCAACCAGTTCGAGAAGCATCTGGCCGAGAACGGCGTCACCATCCTCAAGTTCTTCCTGCACATTTCGAAGGAGGAGCAAAAGCGCCGGCTCCAGGCCCGGCTCGACGATCCGACCAAACACTGGAAGTTCGCGGTGGGCGATCTGAAGGAGCGGGCGCTTTGGGAGGAGTACATGGCGGCCTACGAGGACGCGATCAACTTGACGAGCACGGAGTGGGCGCCGTGGTACGTCGTGCCGGCCGATCACAAGTGGTACCGCAATCTCGTGGTGGCGCGGGTGATTGTCGAGACGCTGCGCAGCTTCAACATGCAGTTCCCGCCGTCGGCCGAAGATCTGTCGCAGGTGGTAATCCCGGACTGAAAATAGCCGTCACGTGCCAGGCATTCTGTAAGACGCCTGGCACGTAGAGCCGCGCTTATGCTCAGTCCGACCGCAACTTGAAGTAGAAGGTCTTGTTGGCGGGCAAGACGCAGGTCCCTCCCACGCATTCCCCGCGGAACTCGACGAACTGGCCCGGGTTGACGGGCCAGTCCACCACGTCGGCCATCGCGTCTTCGGTTTGCGCCTGGGTGATCTTGAACGTGAGGGCCGCCTCGCAGCAGTTGCCGGGGCCCTTGAAGAGCGGCATGATGCCGTCCAGGATCACCTGGTAGCCCGGCTGATCACCCGCCGTGGCCGGATCGGCGTCCACCACGTTGGACACGCTGTTGACGATCCCCTGGGCGATGACCTCGTTTTGGCCCAGGCCGGGCGCGTTCGGATCGAACGCGTTGATGATGATCGTCTTGCTCGTCTTGCGGTCGCCGCTCGCCTCCGCGCGCAAGGTGTATGCCTGCGAGAGCACCGTCGGACAGGCCCGATAGACGCCGTCCCCTGCCACGCCCGCTTCGCCGTCCGGCTTGTTGAGATATACCGCGCTTACCCCCCGCACCGACCAGTGCAGGTTGGTGCATTTGTTCGGCTCGATCGCGTACTGCTCGGCCCAGAAGACGAACGGGATCTGCTCGGCCGGCAACACCTTGATCGTCAGGCTCTTGAGCGTGGAGGGGTTGCCGGTCCGTTCGACGCGCAATGTGTAGACGGTGGAAGTTTCCGGACACACCTCTTTAGACGCGGTGCCCGGTATGCCGCTGTCGTTCAGATAAACCGCGCTGACGTCTTTCGTTTGCCAGCGCAGCTCCACGCACTCCCCCTTGACGATGGTGTAGCGGTCGGCCTCGAACCGGATGTCCGGCTCGCTGGCCGCCTGCACCGCGATGGACAGGCGCAGGTCCTGGCGGGAGCCGTCGTTCGATGTAACGCTCAGGACGTAGGCGGTCGTTTCGCCGGGGCATTCGGGGCGGTCCTCGACGCCGGTGACTGCGGCGCCGTTCAGGTACACCGAGCGGACGTTCTGGATGTTCCAATGCAACACGGTGCATTCGCCCTGCACCAGGCGGTACTTGTCGGCCCAGAAGGTGCTGGCCCAGGTCGGCCGGGTGGCGGTGGGCGTGATGGTGGCTTCGCCTGCGACTGTCGGCGTGGGCGACGGCGTGGCCGTGCGCTCGCCGGGCGGCGTGCGTCGCGTGGGGGTGGCGGGCGCGGGGCCGCCGGCCGTGGGGGTGGCGATGGGCGCCGGGAGGGTGGCCTGCGCCCTGGGCATGGGCGATGGCGTCCGCGATGGGATCGGGGTGGGCGTGACGGGCAGGGCCAGGGTCACCACCACTTCGTTGCTCACCGTCTGCGTCTTGCCGTCTATCGTGGCCTCGAGGGTGATGCTGTAATCGCCCAGGCCGCCGAGCGCCAGGAACTCGCCCAGCGGCAGGGTGGGCGTGATGGCGGGGCGCTGCGCCATGCTCTGGCCGTTGAAGCGCACGTGCCAGCGCAGGTTGGCGGGCGGCTCGACGGCCAGGGCCGGCCGGACCGCCTCTGCGCCGACGACGCGCACGGGCAGGATCAGGGTGTATCCCACGGCCTTGCTCATGCGCCGGGTGGGCGCGGGGCTGTCCTCGACCGTGAGGATGGCGTAGATGTTGCGGGTGACCCCCGGCTGAAGGTCGAGCGTGTTGGCGCCGATCTCGAAGCTCTGCGCAAATTCGATCACCCCCTGCGATTGGGCCGGATCGGGCTTGAACCAGATCTGTTGTTCGCCGATCGTGCGGTCGAGCTGGCCGTTGCCCGTGATCTGGCCCATGCCGCCCGATGTATCCAGCTTCCAGGTGAGCCGCGCCGGCACGAGTTCGTTTTGCAGGAGCGGCAGGGAGGTATAGCGATACTGGCCGGTCGCGGTGACGGGCGTGACTCCCCGCTCGTCGGTCGTGCGCGACAATGTGAGGGCAAGGGATGCGTCGGCGTGGCGCCACTGGCCCAGCACCCCGAAGACGCCTCCCGGTACGTCGGTGCCGAACTCCAGCGCATTGCCGGCATGGCGCGCCAGGACGCGCTCCCACGCCTGGCCGCTCCAACGGTATACGGCGATGTCGTACTGATCGGGCGTCACGGCCGACGGGAGCGGCAACCTGATGCGCGCGATGCCGGTCAAGCTGCCGCCCTCCAACCCGAACTCATACGCCCGGCCGATCAAGCTGCGCGGGATGGGCACGGCCGGCGGGGCCGAGACTACCTTCAGGCTGACGACCGCTGCGTCCGACAGGGCGTTGGGCGGGATCTGCACCTCGGCGCCATCGCGCAGCGCCACGCGGCCCCCCTCGGCAGCGCGGATCGCCCTGGACGCGATCGTTTCGGGCAGATCCGCGCTCGTCGCGGCCGCGGCCGGTGGCGTGGGGGTGGGCCCCGGCGTGGCTGTTCGGCCGCAGGCCGCCAGCAGCACGCAAATCAGCGCCGCCCAGATGGCGCGCGCATATCGCGCGGCCGTTGCGCGTTCCGCGTTTGTGGAGGACTGCTCTGACGATGGACGGCTTCTGTTTGCGTGCATCATGATACCGATTCTGTACCGCAAGCCTCCGGCTTGCGCTGGGCTCAATAGACCACATCCACCTGGCGTTTGCGGGCGGCCGATTCCAGGATGGCGTCGCAGACGCAGGCGGTGCGGTAGCCGTCCTCGAAGGTGGCGCCGTAGGGCGCGACCTCCTTGTCGTTGACGATGCAGTCGAGGAAGTGGGTCAGCTCGTGGACGAAGGTGTGCTCCCAGCCGATGATGTGGCCGTGGGGCCACCAGTTGGCGATCCAGGGGTGGTAGCCCTCGGTGACGAGCACCTCGTGGAAGC
>DAOTZV010000107.1:0-4606 GCA_034434235.1 Anaerolineae bacterium | reverse complement strand
TAGTCCAATTTTGGCCTGCGGCGACGCGTCGCCGCTTTGTTTGCCAATCACATCATTCTCCCAGGAGATTCGGTTATTCATGGCCCTCAAAGACCTCTTCAGCCGCGATCGTGCTCGCCGCCAGGCCCTGGTGATGGGACATGTCGTGCCCGCCGAGGGCCGCTGCGTGCAGTGCGGTATCTGCTCGTTCTATTGTCCCATCGCCATTGACGTGCGCCGTCACGCCTGGCTGGGCGAACCCATCGCCGATAGCCATTGCCTGACGTGCGGCGAATGTGTGGCCCGTTGCCCGCGCGGGGTCCTGCGCTTCGAGCGCACCTCCATCTTCGCGGAACTTTCGGAGGCTGCATGACCGCCCGCTATCTGATCATCGGCAGCGGTGTGGCCGGCCTGGCAGCTGCCGAGGCCATCCGCCAGGCCGACCGCTCGGCCGCGATCACGCTGGTCTCGGACGATCCGCACGGCTACTACTCGCGGCCGGGCCTGGCCTATCTGCTTACCGGCGAGATCCCCCAGGCGCAGCTCTTCCCCCTGCGCGAGACCGACTGGCGCGCGTTGGGGCTGCAGCGTGTGACGGCTCAGGTGACGCGACTGGAACCGGCAGCCCATCGCGCCGTGTTGGCCGACGGCCGGGCACTGTCCTACGACCGGCTCCTGCTCGCCACCGGCTCCACCGCCGCGCGGCTGACCGTCCCCGGCAGCGACCTGCCGCAAGTGGTCACGCTCGACTCGCTGACCGACGCGCAGCGTATCCTCGACCTGGCACGACGGGCGCGGGCGGCTGTGGTGGTGGGCGGCGGCATCACTGCGCTGGAGCTCGTCGAGGGGCTGCGCGTTCACTGCCGTCGCGTCCATTACCTGCTGCGCGGGGATCGCTACTGGAGCAACGTGCTCGACGCGGCCGAATCACGGCTGGTGTTGGAGCGGCTGGCTGCCGAGGGGGTACAAGTCCACCCGCGTTCCGAGATCGCCGAGATCACGGCACATCGCGGCCGGGTGGCCGGCGTGACCACGACCGCTGGCGAGCACATCCCGTGCGACCTGGTAGCGGTCGCCATCGGCGTGCAGCCGCGGGTCGGGCTGGCGCGCGCGGCCGGCCTGCAGGTAGAGCGCGGGATACTGGTGGACGAGACGCTGCGCACCGGCGCGGCCGACATCTACGCGGCTGGCGACGCGGCACAGGTCTACGACCCGCGCACGGGCAAAGCCACGTTGGACACCCTCTGGAACATCGCGCGCGGCCAGGGCGCGGTTGCGGGGCGCAACATGGCCGGCGCCAACGAGCGTTACATCAAGCCGTTGCCCCTCAACGTCACCCGTCTGGCCGGTATCACCACCACCATCATCGGCCGGGTGGGCCACGGACTGGATGCCGACGTGGTCGGCATCGCTCGCGGCGACAGTGAGACGTGGCGGCAGTTGGGCGAAGCGTTGGTGGCCGAGGACGCGTCCGAGGTCAACCGGCTGCGGCTGCTGGTGGGGCCGCGGACGCTGATCGGCGCGATCGTGATGGGCGATCAGCGGCTGTCGCGGCCGCTGCAACGCCTGATCGGTGAGGAGACCGATATCACGCCGATCCGGGAGCGGCTGTTGGCGCCCCACGCACCGCTGGCCGCGCTCCTGGCCGAATTTGCGGAGAGTCTGAACCGGCAGAACGCATTGAGTTGAAGACGGGGGTCTCAGATCCCTTTAAGCAGGCTCACAGGCGGTCTGCGACCGCCGTCTTCCCGGAGCATTGAGAGGATACCACGAAGCCGTCTCGGCATTCGTCATAATTCGTGCTTGAAACCGGAGTCACCATGAAATCAGACGCGCGTGAACTGTGGTGGGCGGCAGGGGCCATCGCCGCGATCACCGCCATCTATCTGTACGTCGTCAACCATCTGCAAGCCGTCCCGGCCGCCAGCAGCCTCTTCGGCCACGGTCTGGGCGTGCTCGGCTTTGTGCTTATGCTGGCGACCGAGACCCTCTACTCGTTGCGTAAGCGGAGCCGTCAGGCGCGTTGGGGCCGCACTGCCTCCTGGCTGCGCTTTCACATCTTCACCGGCCTGGTGGGGCCGTATATGGTGCTCCTCCACACCTCCTGGAAGTTCAACGGCCTGGCCGGGGTGGTCATGCTTCTGACGATCATCGTGGTAGTCAGCGGCTTCCTCGGCCGCTACATCTACACGGCCGTGCCGCGCACCGCCGACGGCCTGATGCTGGAGGCCGACGAGCTGCAGGCGCAGATCGCAGCCGCCGAGGCCGAGCTGCAACGCTGGCTGGCGAGCCGACCCGATACGGCGCAGGCGTTGGCGCTCCGGCTGGCCGCGCTGCCCCAGGCGCCGGAGAACCAGTTCATGCTTGTGCTGGGCCGGGCGTTCATCGAGTGGGGCTATCGCCGGCAGTGGCGTCGCGAGCTGCGCCGGCTCGACGCGGCCGCGCGCGCCCAGGCCCGCCAGATCGAAGCGCTGGTCGCGCGGCGCCAGGCGCTCGCACGCCAGGTAGCATCGCTGGCCACCGCACGGCGGCTGTTGGGGGTGTGGCACTCGGTGCACGTCCCCATCGGCATGGCGCTCTTCACCGCGGCGTTCATCCACATCATCGCGGCGGTGTATTACGCGACGTTGTTGCGTTAGCAAGGAGTTTTGCCCGATGTCACATCGTCTCGGTTGTCTTACCGGCGCCGGCCTGATTTCGGCCGCGGTCACCTTGCTGCTGTCGCTGGGCATCATCCTCGTGTTCGGGGGCGCGTGGTTCAGCCCCGGCCCGCTCAACGCGCAGCCCGGCGCTGCACCGCTCGGCGGGGTCACGTCGCACGCGGCTACCGGCGGCCGCTGCGACGCGTGTCACCCTGCGCCCTGGGCGGCGGCCTCGATGAGCGACCGCTGCCTGGCCTGTCACACCGCGGTCGCCGATCAGTTGGCCGACCCGACCTCATTGCACGGCGCGCTCAAGGGCCAGGGAGCCGCGATGGCCTGTCGCGCCTGCCACACAGAACATCGCGGGCCGACCGCAGGCCTCACCGTCCTCGACCCCAAGACTTTCCCGCACGACGCGGTCGGCTACACACTGGCCGGCCACACCACCCGGGCCGACGGCCAACCCTTCGCCTGCACCGACTGTCACACCGTGAAGCTGGCGTCCTTCGACGTGGCGGTCTGCGCCGATTGCCACCACCAGGCCGACGCGGCCTACATGCAGCAGCACATGGCCGACTTCGGCGCGACGTGCCTGGGCTGTCACGACGGCGCCGACCGCTACAGCAGGCGCCGCTTCGACCATGATCGCCTGGCCTTCCCCCTGACGGGCCGGCACGCCGGCGCCGCGTGCGCAGGATGCCATGCGGGCGCCCGCACCGTCGCCGACCTTCAGGCGGCGCCGCAGACCTGCGTCGGCTGCCACCAGCGGGACGATGCGCACAAGGGCGAATTCGGGACCGACTGCGCCGCGTGCCACAAGACCGAGGGCTGGAAGCCGGCCGCCTTCGACCACAACAAGTCGGCCTTCCCGCTGACCGGCAAGCACGTGGCCGTCCAATGCGAGAGCTGCCACGTCAACCGCGTCTTCAAAGGCACGCCGCAGACCTGCGGCGGCTGCCACCAGGATCCGGCCTATCATCTGAGAGCGTTTGGTACAGCGTGCGCCGACTGTCACACCGCCGACGGCTGGCGGCCGGCACGCTACGACCGGCCGCACACCTTCCCGCTGAACCACGGCAAGTCGGGCGTCAGTTCATGTAAGACGTGCCACCCCGACCGGCTCCAGGCCTACACCTGCTATGGCTGCCACGAACACACGCCGGCCAAGATCGAAAGCAAGCACCTCAAAGAGGGGATCCGGGATTTCGCCGACTGCGTGAAGTGTCATCCGACGGGCCGCGAGAAGGAAGGCAAGGGCGAAGGGGATGACTGATATGCGGGGGATCAAGAGGATGCCGTCCTCTTTCTGGATGTGCTGGCGCAGCAAGGCCGCGTAGCCGCGGGCGTTGGCGACCACGTCGCGGGCGGCCGCCGCATCGCCGGCGGCCAGGCGCTCGGCCGCGGCGCGCATCCCGCGCGTGAAAGCCCGGCCCTGCTCGTGTTCGGCCAGCATCACGGCGATCGGCCCGACCTCGCGTGGCAACCCCGCGGCCACCATGCGCTCGAACAACACCCCCTCCTCCTTGCGGTGGTGGCAGCCGTCGGAGATCGTGGCCTGCGACGGCAGGTCGGCGCTGGGAAAGCGACGACGTGTTGCCGCTCAAGGCCATTCGGCATCCAGTACATCCCAGTGAGCAGGCGTGAACAGGTGGGTCGGGGTGATCCACAGATCGGGCAGGCCGCCGGCGACGCTGCTTTGCATGCTCGTCTGGATGTCGGTCGCCGGCACTACGGTTCCGAACGGCCCCCACAACCCGATGGACATGATGAAACGGTTGGCCGGATACTTGCTGGAGAGGTAGGTAGCGACCTCTCCCAGGTAGGCCGGCGGGTAGCCTTCCAGGTTGGGGAACCCCCACAGGATCAATTTGTCCACCACAGCGAGCATGGTGGCATAGTCCTGGCCGTTCTCCCGGCTCTCGCTTGGCAGGTTTCCCCAACTGATGCGCACATCCAGGTAGAGTTCCTTGCCGTGGTTATGCGCG
>DAOTZV010000106.1:0-13580 GCA_034434235.1 Anaerolineae bacterium | reverse complement strand
GACGGTGGAGCTGATCGTGCCGGTGGCGCTGGAAGTCGGTTCGCGCTTCGCCATCCGCGAGGGCGGCCGCACCGTCGGCGCGGGCGTCATCACCAAGATCCTTGAATAAACATGACGTTTGACGTTTGACGCTCGTCAAGCGTCAAACGTCAAACGCAACCGAATGGAATGAAAAATGGCTGCTCCAAAGAAAGCAAATCGCATCATCGTGACGCTGGCCTGCACCGAGTGCAAGGAGCGCACGTATACGACCGAGAAGAACCGGAAGAACACCCAGGCGCGCCTGGAGCTGATGAAGTATTGTCCCCGGTGTCGTAAGCATTTGAAGCACCGCGAGACGAGATAGGTATCGTAGGCGTGTAGCTCAATAGGCAGAGCATCGCTCTCCAAAAGCGAGGGTTGCGGGTTCAAGTCCTGCCACGCCTGCCTGAGCCCCCGAGAGGGGGACACGTTTTTCGGCAAGACACCGTCCTGGCACGGCTGTTGGCCGGCGCATGGCGCGGGCCAGTTTAGAGGTCGGCCGTCCGGGCACGGTGTCTTGAATCGTTAGGGGCCGGTGATTTGCGGCCCGATCCGTCCTCGACGGAGGCACGCGTGGCGACGAAGGAAACGACTCAAGAAACACCCAGGCCGGACAATGCGATTGTCCGCTATTTCAAAGAGACGCGCGCGGAGCTGCGCAAGGTCACCTGGCCGACTCGCCAGGAGGCCACACACCTGACGTTGATCGTGCTGGCCGTTACGGTGGCCATGGCGATCTTCCTGGGCGCAGTGGATTTCCTGTTCGCGACCATCATCAGGCTATTTATCAGTTGACGGATTCAGGCAGTAACGTGACGGTCAGGTGGCGATGAGAAGAACGGACGACTGGCAGGATCCTGAGCCGCAAACCGCATACGAGCCGACCACAGACGATGTCGTCTATGGCATCACCGAAGATCTGCCCCGGCCTGGTGAACCGATTGAGGACGAGCCGATCGAAGAATCCGGCGCCGAAGCCGAGGCCGAGAAGCCGCAATGGTACGTGGTCCATTGCTATTCGGGGTACGAGAATAAGGTCAAGAAGAACCTGGAGCACCGGATCGAGTCCATGGGGATGCAGAACCGGATCTACGAGGTGATCGTGCCGACCGAAGAGCAGATCGAGCTGCGCGATGGTCAGCGACGCGTCGTGGAACGCCGCATCTACCCCGGCTATGTGCTGGTCCAGATGCTCCTGGACGAGGAATCCTGGTACGTCGTGCGCAACACGCCGGGCGTCACCGGCTTCGTCGGCATCGGCAACAAGCCCACGCCGCTGCGCCAGGACGAAGTGGATCGCATCATGCGGCGCATGGAGGCCGAAGAGCCGGTCGCCGAGGTGAAAGTCAAGGTCGGCGACAAGGTGCGCATCATCGAAGGCTCGTTCACCGATTTCCACGGCACGGTAGACGAGGTTTACGCCGATAAGGGCAAGGCGCGCGTGCTGGTCTCCTTCTTCAACCGGGAGACGCCCATCGAAGTGGACCTGTTGCAGATCGAGAAGTTGTGATTTCCGGGCGCCCCGTCCGCTCGACGTTGGGCTGCTCTGTGGCATAGGAGTTTTCATGGCGAAAAAGGTCAAGGCAATCGTCAAACTGCAGATCATGGCCGGCAAGGCGAATCCTGCGCCGCCCGTCGGCCCGGCGTTGGGCCAGCACGGCGTCAACATCATGGCCTTCTGCAAGGAGTACAATGCCCGCACCGCTTCCATGGCGGGCACGGTCGTGCCGGTCGAGATCACCATCTACACGGATCAGTCTTTCACCTTCGTGACCAAGACCCCGCCCGCGGCCGATCTGATCAAACAGGCCGCCGGGGTACAGAAGGGCTCGGCCAAGCCGAACCAGGCGCCCGTGGGCAAGATCACCCGCAAGCAGGTGCGCGAGATCGCGGAGCTGAAGCTGAAGGACCTGAACGCGTATGACGTGGACCACGCGATGCGCATGATCGAGGGCTCGGCCCGCAGCATGGGCATCACGATCGCCGACTGACGCCTGTCGCGTCAGCAGGTGGGAGAACGGCCGATCCATGTGATCGGCCGTCCGCTAATACCACGCTCCCAGGCCGATCGGCCCTGGGATAAGGAGCTTAACAGTGGCAAAGCACGGCAAGAAGTATATCGAAGCCGCCAAACTGGTGGACCGGCTGAAGTACTATCCACCGGCCGAAGCGGTAGACCTGTTGAAGAAGGTATCGTATCCGAAGTTCGACGGCACGATCGAAGTGCACGTCCGGCTGGGCGTTGATCCGCGCCACGCCGATCAGCAAGTGCGCAGCACCGTCTTGTTGCCGGCCGGTCTGGGCAAGCAGGTGCGCATCCTGGTCTTCGCGGAGGGGGATGGCGCGCGGCTCGCGGAACAGGCCGGCGCCGATTACGTCGGCCTCGACGATCTGATCGCCAAGATCCAGGGCGGCTGGCTGGAGTTCGACATGGCCATCGCCACCCCGCAGGTGATGGGCAAAGTTGGCCGCCTGGGCCGCATCCTCGGCACGCGCGGCCTGATGCCCAACCCGAAAGCCGGCACCATCGTCCAGCCCGACGACCTGCCGCGGGCGATCAAGGAAGCGCGGCAGGGCCGCGTCGAGTTCAAAGTGGACAAGACGGGCAACCTGCACGTCCCGATCGGCAAGGTCAGCTTCACGCCGCAACAGATCATGGACAACCTGGCCGCGCTGATGGAAGCCATCCAGCGCGCCAAGCCCAGCGGCGCCAAGGGCCAATACGTCAAGCGCATCACCCTGACCTCGACCATGGCGCCGGGCATCCGGCTGGACACGAACCAGGCGCTCGCCATGAAGGTCAGCGCCGCGTAACGTCATCACAAACGCATATCTGCCGCTGAAGACAGCAGGCGTCCCCGTGGGGACTTAATCCGGCACGCCGGGCCCGCCGAGGCGAGATCGTCGAAAGCTCATCGAGCCTTCGCGCCTCTGTGTCTGTCTTCAGCACAGAGGCGTTTTTTTACGTGCCAGGCATCTTGGAGAATGACCGGCACGTGACAGCTACGAAAGGAGGAATATCGCTTGGCTATCACTCGTGAGAAGAAAAGCGCGATGGTGGACGGATACGTCGAGCGCTTGCGCCGCAGCCAGGCCGTGCTCATCACCGAATATCGCGGCCTGACCGTCAAGCAGCTCGAGGCGTTGCGTCGCGAGTTGCGCGGCTGCGAAAGCGAACTGATGGTCACCAAGAACACCCTGGTGACGCGGGCGCTGGCCGAGGTGGGGATGGCAACGCCGGAGAAGCTCCTGAAGGGGCCGATCGCGGTCACGTTCTGCTTCGGCGAGCCGGCCGCGCCGGCCAAGACCCTGAGCAAGTGGGCGCGCGACACCAAGGTGTTGGTCGTGCGCGGCGGCATCATAGGTCAGACGGTGTTCGACGAGGCCGGCGTCCAGGCGTTGACCGAACTGCCGGGCCGGGATCAACTGCGCGGACAGGTGATCGGCGTGTTGCAGGCGCCGCTTGCCGGCCTGGTGAACGTGTTGGCCGGGCCGTTGCGCGGCTTCCTCAACGTGCTCAATGCCCGCATCGGGCAACTGGAGCCGCAAGCTGCTTGAGCGGCATAGAATACAGATTACCAGACAAGTCTCATCATATCAGGAGAACCATTCCATGACTCAGGAAGAATTGATTGCAGCGATCGAGAAGATGACGGTGCTGGAGCTCTCCCAGCTCGTCAAGGCCCTGGAAGCGCGCTTCGGCGTCAGCGCGGCGGCGCCGATGATGGTGGCGGCCGGCGCGATGCCGGCGGCCGGCCCGGCGGCCGCGGCCCCGGCCGAGCCGGTGGAAGAGCAGACCGAATTCGACGTGATCCTGAAGGAAGTCGGCGAGAAGAAGATCAACGTCATCAAGGTCGTGCGCGCCCTGACGAACCTGGGCCTGAAGGAAGCCAAGGACCTGGTGGAAAGCGCTCCGGCGACCGTGTTGACGGCCGTGTCGAAGGAAGTGGCGGCCGATGCCAAGGCCAAGATCGAGGCCGAAGGCGCGAAGGTCGAGATCAAGTAAGAACTGACACAAGACAAAAAGAGGGGGCCTTGCGGCAATTATGTCGCCGCAAGGCCCCCTCTTTTTTTTAAACGCCCAAGCGCCCGCCGCTCGATAGCAACGATATAGTTTTCATATAGATCTTGTATAGCTCGCAGGGCTCGACGCCGGCCGCCAGCCATGATACAATGCCGGCAGAGCGATGGTTTGCTCTAGAGTTGCATAACGCGAGGTGAGACGTTCGCGCGGCATTGGTCAAGCTTCGGGCGCGCCACCCCCATGACGCGTTTCAGGGGCCCGCCGTCCGATCGCGCCTGCGACGCGCCATCAGCCACGTCTGCCCCTGCGCCTTTCATCAATGAACATGCGCGCGCGGGATAATGCCGTTATGCAACTCTAAGCGCAAAACCATCCCAAGTATACCGCCGATCCTATCGTTTGGGAAGTAGATTTCGGACAAAAATCGGACATCTTCGCTATGACTGCCGAACCGATCACGACCGCGAAGGTGAAACAGGCATTGCGGGCTCTGGCACGAAGACGAGGACGCACGGCGCCCAATCTGTTGCCCACCCTGTTCCGGCTGCGCAACGTGCAAACGCCCCGCGAGCGGACGCGCCAGTTGCACGACTACCTGACCGACCTGGTCCAGGCCCGGTTGGACGAATTGCGCGGCCAGGAGCGGGGGAACAACCAGACACAAGCCGATGAGCAGTCGCCTGTTGCGAACAACCACCGGGCCGATCCAACCGCCGCCATCCTGACGACCGTGGCCCACGATTTCGCGTGCGGGAACGTCATTCTGGAAGCCTGGAGCGCGCTCTATCATCGCTATCTGTGCGATGCCGACCTGAGCGTCGAAGCCCTGGCGGCCGCGGCCCATCTCAGCGACCGCCAGTTCCGCCGCCGCGTCGAAACCGGCATTCAACTCTTGACCGAACAGTTGCGCCTGGCCGACCAGGCCGCCCAGGGCCGGCTGCGCCGGCTCAACCTCGACCGCTACCTGCCGCCGCCCGATTATCTGCACCTTTTCGGCATCCAACCCCTGGTCACCGACGCCGTTCACCTGCTCACCGACCCGACCGGGCCCGTCATGATCGCCCTCGAGGGCATGGGCGGCATCGGCAAGACGACCCTGGCGCAGGCCGTGGCCCAACGCCTGGCCGAAGAAGGGCCGTTCGTTGCCATCCTGTGGATCAGCGCCCAACCGCACCGCCTGCTGCCGGGCGCCGGCACGATCGAAACGCTGCCGACGTCGGCCCTCAACTTCCCCGATCTGCTGTCGCAGATGATCCGACAGCTCGGCCGCGATGATCTGGCTACCGCGGGGCCGGCCGAACGGGAGACGACGCTCCAGGCATTGCTCCACGACACGCCGCACCTGCTCATCGTGGACAACCTGGAGACGCTGGCCGACCATCGAGCGATCGTCCCCCGGCTCTACCGGATGCTCGGCCCGAGCCGGGCGGTGCTCACCAGCCGGCAGTCGTTGCGCGAATACCCGTTCGTCCAGGTGTGTCCCGTGCCGCCCCTGTCGCCGGCCGATAGCCTGGCCCTCGTGCGCAGCGAATTGGAGCGCGTGGGCCGCCGTCTCGGGCCGGCCGAAGAACCCGGCGTGCGCGAGCTCTGCGCGCTGGTCGGCGGACTGCCGCTGGCGCTCAAGCTGGTCGCCGGCCTCCTCCAGCGCGGGGTTGCCATCGCCCAGATCCGCAGCCAGCTCCTGCGCGCCGGAGGCGTTGCTTCGATCCTCTACACTTACATCTACCGCCAGACATGGCTCCTCTTGAGCGAAGCAGCCCGGCAGTTGCTGGTGGACATGCTCCTCATCTCGCCCGACGGCGAAGACATGGCCTGGCTGGAGGCCACCAGCACCCTGCCGGCCGATGCGCTGCGCAATGCGCTGAGCGAGCTGCTGAACCATTGCCTGGTGCAGATCACCGGCACGCTCGAGCATCCCTTCTATCGCCTGCACCCGCTGACGGCCATCTTCCTGAAGACCGATCTGATCGGCCGCTGGACAGAGACCGGAGCACCCCCGTGAGCGCAACCCTGCATCCCGATCTCGTCTGGGCCCAAGAACGGGCCCGCTGGCGCGATTATCACCTGGACCATCTCGCCGCGAGCCTGGCCCGCATCGAAGCCGATGTGGCGCAAGAGACGCTGGCGACCGGCCGGCTGGCCGATCATTGCGCCAGCGTGTTGACCGTGCTCGACCATGCCCGCCAGGCGCCCGAGTTGCACGATCGGGTGATCGCCCTGCTGCTGGCGCTCGACCCGTGGCCCGTGCGCTGGGGCTATGGAGCCGAGTGGGCGGCGCTGCTGCGCTTCGGCGCCGAAGCCGCGGCCGCGCAGGGCGACCGGCAACGCCGCGCCGCGCTGTTGTGCGCCCTGGCCAACTACCATGCCAGCTTCGGACAGATCAGCGCGGCGCAGGCAGCCGCAGGCGCGGCTTTCGAAGCCGCCCTGCAAGCCGGCGCGCGCGAACCCCTGGTGCGCGCGCTCGATATCGCCGTAGCGATCGCGCTGCGGCAGGGCGAGACCGACGGCGCACGGGCGCTGCTCGAGCGGGCGGCCGCGGCGATCTCCGCGGCCGATTGGGCCGCGCTTCCCGACATGGCGCGCGTCTGCTTCAGCCATGCCCGCACGTTGCGCCGGCTGGGCCGATTGGAAGAGGCGCTGCAGTGGGCCGATCGGGCCGTGCGCCTGGTGGAAGAGGCCGCCCCGGAAAAGCGCGACGCGAGCCTGTTGGCCGATGCCTGCAACGTACGCGGGGTCATGCATTGGGCCATCGTCAAATACGCGGAAGCCGTCCGCGATCTGGAGCAGGCATGGACGCTCTATCGCATGATCGGCGATCAAAACAGCGCCACGCGGGTGACCGGCACGCTCGGCCTGGTCTATTGGAGCCAGGGCGAGCTACAGCGGGCCGAACATCTCTTTACAGAGGCCATCCGCCAGGCCGAGGCCCGCGACGATCGGTTGCAGGTCGCGATCAACATCGGCAATCTGGGGCTGGTCGAACTGTGCCGACGCCGGTTGCGGCCGGCCCTGGCCTGTTTTGAGCGACAGCTTGCCCTGGCCACCGAACACGACGATCCGCACGAGGCAATGCGCGCGGTGGGCAATCGCGGGATCGTGCGGTTGCACCGGCGCGAATACGCCGCGGCCATGGCCGATCTCAAGCGCGAGCAAAGCTTCGCCGAAAAGAGCGGCCTGCCCGAAGGCCTGATCTGCAACTATGTAGCCCAGGTGCGTTGCCTGGCGGCGTTGGGGGAGAAAGCAGAAGCCCTTGCGCTGGCGCGGGATACGGTGACCCTGGCCCGCCAGACCCAATCGCCCGCGCTGATCATCATCGCCTTGCGTTGTCTGGCGGAACAGGTAGCGCCGGCCGAGGCGCGCATGGCGCTGGACGAAGCGCTCGCGCGGGCCCGCCAGAGCGGCCGACGCCTGGACGAAGCCGCCTGTCTGCTGGCGCTCTCGGCCCTGGCCGAAGAGGCGGAACAGGCCAGGCTCTGGCGCGCCGGCAGCCACCTGCTTGCGGCCATCGGCGCGCGCGCCTGGTTGCGCGGCCATTCGCCGGCCAACCCACCGCAGATCGTCTTGATCGCCTGAAGTTCAGGAGACGAACACGAAGATCAGGTCGTTCACGTTCGTATTCGTCGGCCCGGTCACGATCAGGTCGCCGATCGCGGCCAGATAGGGATAGCTGTCGTTGCGGGCCAACGCGGCCCGGCCGTCGAGGCCCAGCGCCCGGCCGCGCGCCAGGGTGTCCACGGTGGCCAGGCCGCCCGCGGCATCGGTGGGGCCATCGGTGCCGTCGGTGCCCAGGCTGATCACCGCCAGCTCGACCCCGGCCGGCGCGACGTAGCCGTCCAGCGCGATGCCGGCGGCCAGGGCCAGCTCCTGGTTGCGGCCCCCTTTTCCCTGGCCGCGCAACGTGACGGTCGTCTCTCCGCCCAAGACCAGACATGCCGGCCGCGCGAAATCGGATTGGCCGGCCGCGATCCCCTGCGCCAGGCCGGCCACCACGCGGCCCACCTCGCGCGCCTCTCCCTGCACGAAGGTGGTGAGCAGCGCGGCCTTGAACCCCTGGCGTCGGGCCTCGGCCACGGCCGCGCGGCCGGCGCTGGCGTTATCGCCGATCACCACGTTGACCACCCGGTCAAACAATGGATCGCCCGGCTTGGGCGTTTCGGGCCGCGCGCCGGCCGCGCCGGCCTCCAGGTGACGCCGAATGCCGGCCGGGATCTGCTCGAGCAGGTCGTAACGCCGCAATACGGCCAGCGCATCGTCGTAGGTCGTCGGATCGGGCACGGTAGGGCCCGAGGCGATTGCGTCCAGCGGGGAACCGACCACATCGGAGAGGATCAGCGAGATCACCTGCGCGGGCGCGGCAAGCCGGGCCAACTGGCCGCCTTGCAGGCGCGAGCAGTGCTTGCGGATGGTGTTGATCTCGGTGATGTCGGCGCCGCAGCGGAGGAGCGCCTGGGTGAGCGCCTGCATGTCGGCCAGCGACACGCCGGCAACCGGCAGGGGCAACAGCGCGGACCCGCCGCCGGAGATCAACACGAACACGAGATCGCGGGGAGAAAGCCCCTGCAACAGCGCGGCGATCTGCTCGGCGCCGGCCTGGCCGGCCGCATCCGGCACCGGATGCCCGGCCTCCACGATCCGGATCCTGGCATCCACCTGGCCCCCGGCTCCCGGCCCCCCTGGCCCCCCAAGTTTGGGGGGAACAGGGGGCGAAACCTCGCCCCCGACCCCTCCCCTCGTAGAGGAGGGGAGTGAATCTCCCCCTTCCCTGGCAGGGAAGGGGGGCGGGGGGTTAGGTGTCACCTCTCCCCAGCGCACGCGGCCGCCGCTGTGGCCCGACGTGTGGCCGTATTTCACGGTGACCACGCCGGCCGTTAGCCGATCGCCCAGGATATCGGCGAGCGCGGCGGCCATCGGCGCGGCGGCCTTGCCGCCGCCCACCACCAGGACGCGCTCGATCTCGTCGAGACGATAGGTGCGGCCGGCCACGTGCAGCACATCCCCTTCCCGAACAACGTGGCCGGCCACCGCAGCGCGCGGATCCACGGCGCGCAACGCGGCCTCAAGGACGGCAACGATCTGCTGACGGAAATGCGAAGACAGGCTCACGATCAGACTCCACGGAAAGATTTACTTTGTGGACACAGCGGCCTGGGCGGCCTCGGCCGGCGGAGAACCGTTCTTGAGCACCGCGACCACCGCCCTTTGCAGCCGGCCGGCAGCCGCCGTATATTCCGGCCCGACCGGCCGGGCAATCGCCGAGCTCAACAGGCGATCGAGGAACTCGAAATAGGGGTTGACGCCCCATGTGGCCAACGCCGGCGGCGAAGTGGGCAACCAACCGGCCGCCTGAGCCAACGCGCCCGCCCGCTCGGGCATCAAAAGCCAGGCGATGAAATCCGCGGCCGCCTTTTGCCGCGCCGGATCGGTCGCGGTGACCAACAGCGCCCAGCCCCCGGCCACCGATGGCGCCGGGTTGGCCCAACCCGGCATCAAAGCATAACCGGTGTCGGAAAGCGACTCGCGGTTAGCCAGGTAGCGCCGCGCGCTGACGTTGGCCAGCGCTGCTCCACCTTGGGCATAAATGGCCCAACATTCGTCCAGGCCGACCAGGTTGATCGCGTTTTTCGGCAACAGCCCGGCCTCGGTGGCATCTCGATAGAAGTTCAGAACGCGCACCAACGGCTGCTCTTGCACGGTCAAGCGTCGCGTCCGGGCATCCAGGCCGGCCCCGGCCGAAAAGTATTGAGCCAGAAAAGTGGACTGAACGTCCTCGGTCAGGCCGGTAACCGAGAGGGATTGCGGCGAGCCGGCCGGGAAGAGATAAGTGATCTTCTCGGCCAGCACGCCCGTCCAGGTGTCCGGCGGCGTCGAGACCCGATGGCGATCGTATACGACATGCTCGGCGTCGGCCACCCACGGCACGGCCAGCGTGCGGCCATCCAGTTGCCCGCTTTGCCGGGCAAAAGCATACAGGGTGGGGGTGATCTCCCGCGGCAACAGGCCGTCCAGCGGCTGGACCAGGCCCAGCGCGGCCGCCTGCTCTACCTCGACGAGGTCCAGGGCAATGACATCGGGCAACAGGCTCGGCGCCACGGGTTGCGCCGTGCGCAAGAAGTCGAGCAGACCGCCCTTGCCGTAACGCGCCTTGATGACGGTGCTGATCCGAACCTTGCCGGCGTGCACGGCTTCGAAATCGGCGATCTGGCCGGCCAACAGAGGGCCAACCGGGCCAGATGCCTTGGGGCTGAGGAACTCCGGCGTCCACCAGGTCAACGTCAGCGTGTCGGTGATCGGCGCGGGGGTGCTCGCCGACTGGGGCGAAGGGATCGGCCCGACCGGGGCCGGCGTGCGCGTGACCGGCCCCGGCCAGGAAGACGGCGTGGGCGCCGGCCGTCTGGCCGGCGCCTGACAACCGAGCAACAGAAGCCCGGGCAAAAACAAGCAAATCAACGTTGAGATCAGGCGCATCATGGCATATCCAGGGGGATTATATGCCAGAATGCGCAAAACGGAAAACCTCAATGCGCATCGCCGGACGATGACGGCGGATCCTGCGGCCCGGCCGCCTTGTCGCCGCCCTCCGTTCGGCCTCCCGCTCCCCCCAATTCCTGGGGGGCGGAAGGGCGAGAATCAGGGGAACCGGCAGTCGGCGGCGCCGGCCGCCGACCGACCAGGCGCTCGCGCAGCCAGCCGGTCTGTTCCTGGACCTCTTCGCGCAGCCGGCCGGTCTGTTCCTCCACTTCTTCGCGTAAGCCTTCGGTCCCTTTGGGGCCCAACACCCGATCGTAAGTGCGACGCTCGACGCGACGCAGCCGCGAGCGGAGATCGGCCAGGAAGGACCAGGCCCGCACCAGCCAGCGGAAGAAGAGCGGCCGCGGCCGGGCCGGTTCGGGGATGCCCCATTCCAGGGCCACGGCCGCCCACGTCAGCCCGGCGCCGAAGCCCACCATCACGAGCCGATCCCCGGCGTTGATGCGGCCGGCAGCGATTGCCTCGCACAGGGCGATGGGAATCGAGGCCGACGACGTGTTGCCGTAACGATCAATATTCACGAAGAAGCGATCGGCCGGCAGGCCCAGGCGTTTGATCGCCGCATCAATGATCCGGACATTGGCCTGATGCGGGATGACCAGGGCGACGTCTTCCAGTTGCCAGCCGGCCTTCTGGACGACCGCCGCGGTCGCGCGCGGCATGATCGTCGTGGCGAAGCGGTACACTTCGCGGCCGTTCATCTTGGCGAACTGGTCTCCCCGCTCGAGCAGCTCGCGGCTGAGGGGGTTGCGACTGCCGCCGCCGGGGACGATCAACAGATCGCCGCCCGAACCATCGCTCCCCAGCACCGAGGCCATGATGCCGCATTGTTCGGCGCACGCGCTCACCACGACCGCGCCCGCGCCGTCGCCGAACAACACGCAGGTATTGCGGTCCTTCCAGTCCACGATGCGCGACAGGGTCTCCGCACCGATCACCAGCACGTGATCCGCATGGCCCGACCGCACCGCGTCGGCCGCCATGCTCAGCGCGTAGATGAAGCCCGAACAACCGGCGCTCAGGTCGAACGCGCCGGCTGCCACCGCGCCGATCCGGTCTTGCACCAGGCTGGCCGTGGACGGAAACAGATACTCGGGGGTGACGGTGGCCACGATGACCAGATCGAGCTGGCCGGGCATGACGCCTGCGACCGCCAACGCCTCCTGAGCCGCGCGCACGGCCAGGGTGAGGGTCGTTTCCCGGCCGTCTGCGATGCGCCGCTGCTTGATGCCCGTGTGGGACGTGATCCATTCGTCGGAGGTTTCGACGATCTTCGCCAGATCGTCGTTGGTCACCACCTTTTCGGGCACGGCCATGCCCCAGCCGGTGATCTGGGCATAGCGCGGCCCGCGCGGCGAGACTTTACGAGCAGCCATCACAGCCTCCGAAAGATCAGCACGCCGTTATGGCCGCCGAACCCGAACGAGTTGGACATGGCCACTTCGACCGAAGCCGGCCGGGCCTGATTGGGCACGTAGTCCAGGTCGCACTCAGGGTCGGGCGTCTCGTAGTTGATGGTCGGCGGCAGGATCTGATCGCGCAACGTCAACACGGTGAAGACCGCCTCGATGGCGCCGGCCGCGCCCATCAGATGGCCCGTCATGCTCTTGGTCGAGCTGATCGGCACCCGGTAGGCATGGGCGCCGAACACCATTTTGACCGCCCGCGTTTCGCTGACGTCGTTGAGCGGGGTGCTGGTGCCGTGCGCGTTGATGTAATCCACGGCCTCGGGGGGAAGACCCGCGTCGGCCAGGGCCGCGGCCATGCACTCGGCCGCGCCGCTGCCGTCTTCCAGCGGCGCGGTGACATGGAATGCGTCGGCCGTGATGCCGTAGCCGACCAGCTCGGCGTAGATGCGCGCTCCGCGCGCCCGCGCCATGTCCAGCCGCTCCAGGATCATCATGCCGGCGCCCTCTCCCATCACGAAGCCGTCGCGATCCTTGTCGAACGGCCGGCTGGCGCGCTGCGGTTCGTCGTTGCGGCTGCTGACCGCGCCCATGTTCTCGAAGCCGGCCAGCGCCATCGGCATCAAGGCCGCCTCGCTGCCGCCGCAGATCATGGCATCGGCCCGGCCGCGGCGGATCAGGTCGGCGGCCTCGCCGATGGCGTGGCTGCCGGTGGCGCAGGCGGTGGCGATGGCCAGGTTGGGCCCCCGCGCGCCGGTCATGATGCTCACGTGCGCCGAGGCGCTGTTCAACATCAGGCCGGGAACGGTGAAGGGGCTCACCCGCCGCGGGCCGCGCTCGCGCATCAGATCGTGCTGTTCGAGCAGGATGTGGATGCCGCCGATGCCCGAGCCCACCAGCACGCCGACCCGCGGCGCGCCGTAGCAGGCGACCTCGAACTGCGCATCGGCCATCGCTTCTTTTGCAGCCGCAGCCGCGAAATGCAGAAAGCGATCCATGCGCCGCGCCTCTTTTTTGTCCACGTATAAGGTCGGATCGAAGTTCTTCACTTCCGCGGCGATGTGGGTCTTAAACTGACTATGGTCAAACTGGCTGATCACATCCACGCCGGATTGGCCGGCCAGGATGGCGCGCCAACTGCTGGGCACGTCGTTGCCGACGGGCGTCACCAGGCCCAGGCCGGTCACGACGACGCGTTGAGAATCGGGACGAGTCAAGGGGGACCTCCTGAATCCGAAATTTTGCGACGGACGCGCCGGCCGCCCGAACAGGTGCCCGGCGCGCGAAGCGCAACGCGCTCGATCTACAGTTCGTATAACACGCCAACGCTCAGATCGACGCGATGGTAGCTCAGGTCGACGCGATGGGGGTTTGGGGGCGATTGAAATCGCGTCTAACGGGCGCGGTGGCGCCGCCGCACCCACCTCCGTGGTGCGGACCGCGTCGGCGCAGGCCGACGCCCGCCTGAGGGCGATTGAAATCGCGTCTAACGGGCGCCACGGCGCCGCAACGCCCACCTGCGTGGGCGTGCACGCGTCGGCGCAGGCCGATGCCCGCCTGAGGGCGATTGAAATCGCGTCTAATGGGCGCGGTGGCGCCGC
>DAOTZV010000105.1:0-47073 GCA_034434235.1 Anaerolineae bacterium | reverse complement strand
GCAGGCAAAGCACCGCACAAGGGGTGCGCAGAAAAAAAGAGGCATCGCTGGCCAGAGCGATGCCTCCCTAGACAAACCATACGACGTGCGCCTCACGTGGAAGGGTTTGTCTATTGGCGGGGACGACGGGGTTCGAACCCGCGATCTCCGGCTTGACAGGCCGGCATGTTTACCACTACACTACGTCCCCTCTTGTCTTCCCGACACACGCCCTTGTGCGCCGTTCGACAGGTCTATTTTTATCATAGATCGGTTGCTTCGTCAAGTTTGACGGGCATCGTTCTATCGCTTCCGCGCCGGCCCTGACGACCAGCCGTTTGTGCCTCTTTCGCTCCCTTGTGATACAATCTCCCTATCTTCACCGGAGGAAACACTTCATTGAGCAACCCTTATCTGGGCGAGCTGGCCGCTCTCGGCGCGGCCACGCTCTGGTCTTTCTCGTCGCTCCTTTTTACGATCGCCGGCCGCCATGTGGGCGCTATGGCCGTCAATCGCGTGCGCCTGGTCTTCGCCGTCTTGCTCGTCGGCAGCATGCACTGGGCCCTCTACGGCCAACCGTTCCCCGCCACCGCCGAGCCGTTTCGCTTTCTGTGGCTGGGCCTCTCCGCGCTGATCGGCCTGGTGATCGGAGACGGCCTCCTCTTTCAGTGCTACCTGCTCGTCGGCCCGCGCATCGGCGTCCTGCTCCTCTCGCTGGCGCCCGTCTTCAGCACGGCATTCGCCTGGGTCTTCTTGGGCGAAAAGCTGAGCCCACCCGAACTGGCCGCCATGACGGTGGCCCTCGCCGGGGTGACCTGGGTGGTGCTCGAACGCGGCCGCCGGGTCTCGGCCCACCCTGGCTCCGGCCGACAGTACGCCCTGGGCATTCTCTTCGGCGTCGGCTCGGCCATGTGCCAGGCCGCCAATCTGGTCATCGCCAAGCCCGGACTGGCCGGCGGCTTCCCGGCCCTCTCGGCCACGATGATCCGCATGTCGCTGGCAGCCACCTTCATGTGGCTCTGGGCCGCGGCCATCGGCGAGGCCGGCCGCACGATCCGCCGGGTGCGCGGCGACGGCGTGGCCGCGCGCGCGTTGCTCGGCGGCGCGTTCGCCGGCCCCTTCCTCGGCGTCTGGCTCTCGATGATCGCGATCCAATCCTCGCGCGTCGGGATCGCTTCGACGTTGATGGCAATGACGCCCGTGCTCTCGCTGCCGCTGGTGCGCTTCGTCCTCCACGAACAGGTGACATGGCGCGCGGTCGCCGGCACGGTGGTGGCGATGGCGGGAGTGGCGGCGATGATCCTGTTGTAGCCGTAAAAAGATCGCGGCCGGGAACCGTTGTGGCCCCGGCCGCCAGATCATCTTGCGGACAAAACGGCAATCAGCTCAGCGCAGCCCGCACGATCGGCAACTGGCCGGCGCTGCCCAACTTCTCGTTCTTGTGCGCGATGAACTTGGCGTATTCCGCCATGAAGATCTTGCCCGGCTCGCGCAGGTCGAACTTCTCCGGGAAATCGCGGAAGAACTCGCGGTGGACGCGGGTCCACACCAGCCGGCCATCCGTGTCTATGTTGACCTTCGTCACGCCCAGTTCGGCCGCCCGCTTGAACTGATTCTCATCCACCCCTTTGGCGCCCTTGATCCGACCGCCCGCCGCGTTGATCCGCTCCACCTCTTCCTGCGGCACCGAGCTCGAGCCGTGCATCACGAGCGGAAAGCCCGGCAATTCCTTCTGGATCTGCGCCAGGACGTCGAAGCGCACCCCCTGGCCGCCCGTGAACTTGTAGGCGCCATGGCTGGTGCCGATGGCGCACGCCAGCGAATCGCACCCCGTGCGCTCGACGAACTCTTTCGCCTGCTTGGGATCCGTCAACTTTGCATCCGCCTCGGCCACCGAAACGTGCTCTTCGACGCCGCCGAGCTGGCCCAGCTCCGCCTCCACCACGATGCCGCGCGCATGGGCCGCCTCCACCACGCGGCGGGTGATCTCGACATTTTTCTCGAACGGTTCATGGCTGGCGTCGATCATCACCGAGCTATAAAAGCCGCTTTCGATACAATCCATGCAGGTCTTCTCGTCGCCGTGGTCCAGATGGACGGCAAACACGGCATCGGGAAAGATCTCGTTAGCGGTGCGGATCATCGCCTCGAGCATGGCCTTGTGCGTGTACGAGCGCGCGCCCTTGCTGATCTGGATGATGAAGGGCGCCTGGCTGTCCAGATTGCCGCGAAACAGGCCCATGCATTGTTCGAGGTTGTTGATGTTGTACGCACCGATCGCATACTTGCCGTAGGCAAGTTCGAACAGTTTTTTGGTTGTGACGATCATCGGAACCTTCCCTGATATATGATTGTGCGAGTCCACACAGACATCATTATAGCCTGATTTCCGCGTTCCGGCAACTCCGACGATCGGCTACACCGGACCGACCAGGCACCAAAGCGCGCAGGCGATGCGACGATCAGCCGAGCTCTCGGACGTATTTCTGCAGTTCGCGCTGGTTGATGCGGATGTATTCCGTCGGGATGATCTGCTCCATCTCCTCCGGCGTCAGGCGGATGCGCAGGATGTCCAGCGCATCCTCCGGCGACTGGCCGTAGGCCAGCTTCTTCTTGCCGTTCTTCAGCGCGAACAGATACATGAAGTGCGGATTGCTGAAACTGCTCATCTGCCCACCTATGCCTTCACCAACGCCTGCGCATACAGGCCCTGATAGCCCCGGCGTTGCTCCTCTGGGGTAAGGCCCCGATTCACCTCGGCGTCATATTTGCCGGCCAACAGCTCCCGATAGAAGGCGTAGTTCACGCCCTTGACCTTCTCGTCGTCCGGGAAGCGGTGGTAGTTCTCCTTCGACATCAGGCTCTTCCCCTCGGCGATGAGCTGGAAGCCGAGCGCCGAGCCCGGATAGGGCGCGTAGTAGGAGATGGACGGAAAGACGCGCTTCATGCGCTTGAGCATGCGCATCGTCTTGAAGGCATCCTCGGGCGTCTCGCCCGGGATGCCGAGCATGATGTTGGCCCAGAACTTGGGCGGCTCCTGGCCGGCGCGCTCCATCTCGTCGCCGAGGCGGTTCACCAGATCAATCGTGAAGTAGTTGTCCTCTTCGGTGCATTCCTTGTTCAGCAAGCGCAAGATGCGATCGCTGCCCGATTCGAAGCCGATGGAGATGAGCTTCCAGTTGGTCTCGCGCACCAGCGCCTCGAACAGGTCGGGCCACTGGCGCACGGTGTCGGCGCGGCCGGCCGCCCAGTAGGTCCAGTTCCTGGTCTTGCGCGGATACTTCTCGATCCACTCCTTCAGCCAGGTCGGATTCTGGAAGAACATCGAGTCGTGGATGACGACCGAACCGACGCCGTAGGTCTTGTCCAGGTAGTTCAGTTCCTCGATGACCGCATCTACCGGCCGCCGGCCCATGTTCGGGATGTAGGAGTTCTCGTTGCAGAAGACGCACTGCCACGGGCACACCCGACTGGTGAGGATGGTGGCGACCGGCCCCGGCCCCCAGCCGCATTCCGGCTCCAGCGGCCAGTGCCATTTGAAGCGCCGCCGCGTTTGCCAGCTTGCCGGCTTGGGCCACAGGGTGCGGTCGATCATCGGCCACTCGGCCATGGACCTGGCCCCTTCCCCCTGGAAGAGGCGCGGGAACGCGGCCGGATCCTTCACCAGCGGGACGATCACCTTCTCGCCCGGCCCCTGGCAGATGTGATCGAACTCGGGCACCTCCAGCATCTCATCGGGCGCGACGGTGGCGTGCATGCCGCCCGCCAGCACGATGCCGTGCGGATTCACTTCCTTAAATAACTGCGCGGCCTTGCGCCCCGAAGGAAAAGTATAGCTCCGCACGTTCATGATCGCCATGTCGTAGCCGACGATCTGCTTGCGGAGCTGCTCCCACGAGGTGACCGCCCGGGTCGAAACGAGATCGGTCTCGATGCCGTTCTGTTTGAGGATGGTGCGCAGCAGTCCCAGGCCGTGGTCCTGCCATTGCTCGTGCGGGCCGCGGGGATGAACCAGGTCGCCCAGGTCGCCCAGGTCAATCCATACGATCTTCGATTTTCTTTTCGGTGTCCATGGCCATGAAATCGCCAACTGTCCCTCCGTAATCGAATTTCTCTAACAATACGTTTCTAAAATCCTGTATACACGCATCTGCCCTGCTTGTCAAACTGCCAGCATCTCCTCCAGGATCTGAACGGCGCTCTCGACCAGGCGGGGGCAGATGGTGTGCGTCAGCTTGCGCTCCTTGATCGCAGTCCGACCCTCCGGCGTGGAGAAATCGTAGCCGAGCAGATCGCGACAGTGCAACGCGCCGTTGTATGCCCGGAAGCGCGCCATGAACTCTTGGGCGCGCTCATAGGTGCGCTCTTTGGCAGGAGGATCGGGCCGGATGATGCCGTACGGCAGGCCGATCACCATCAGCGCGCCGGTCACCGCACCGCAGGTGTCGCCCGAGCGGGCCACGCCCCCGCCGAAGGGCGCCGCGACCCGCAGCAAGATCGGCGCATCCAGGCCGAAGTCGGCCGCAAACGCGGCCGCCACGGCCTGCGAACAACTGAAGTTCTGGGCGAAATAAGCCCGAGCGATCTCTATGTGCGACATGGCAAGCCTCGATGTGAGATGGGCCGGCTCGACCGGAGCCAACATCCTTACTTTAGCACACTTTTGCTCTAACCTGAAAATCACCGTCACGTGCCAGCCCGCCCTGGCCCGCGTGGCAGAGCCGGGGGCGGGCCGGCATATAAGCGGGATTCCGGGGGCGTCTTATCGCAGCTTGAGAAGTTTGCCGAAAGATGGTACACTGGCGCACAGATTGGTCATTTCCACCCACCGTCCGGTGGCGGCTTCCGATCGTGGATTCGGCGGCCGGCGACCGGTTTGACGTGTGAAGGGAAGGAGTTGGCGATCGGTGGATGCACCGAACATGCTACAGCAGATGTGCCGCGTGCACCTGAGCGATGCCGATATCAAGGCGATCTGCAAGAGCCGCGGCTTTTCCGCGCGCGAGGCCAGCTCGCGCGCGATCTTCGAGAATTTCTTCCTGTCGGATATCGGCGTGGCCGAGGCGTTGGCCGGGCTATCCGAGCGCGAGCTCGCGCTGTTGCACCTCCTCGCGCGGGTGAAGGACGAGGTGGATATCCCCTTCTTCGCGCGCGTCTACGGCGATAGCCGGGTCACATCGGCGCACTATGCCGTGTACACCTACAACCAGCGCTACGCCGAGGTGATGAAGGGGGTGCAGGCGAATCTGATCCGCCGCGGCTTGCTGTTGTACGCCGAGGCGCTCCCCGATGACGGAGCGACGACAAAGCTGCAACGCCTGCGCTTCCGGTTCCCGGCCGAATTCGAGGCTTTCCTGCCGCCCCTGTTGCCCGACGTCCGCTCGGCCGCCGGCAGCGGCCAGGTGCGCAGCGAGGTGTTGCGCCAGAAGCTGTTGGAGCTTGTCGGCGAAGGCCGGCCGCCGGCCGCGTCGGGCGTACAGGGCTTTGCGCTCAACATCGTGGACGGCATGTTGCGGATCGGCCAGGAGCCTTTTCGCGCGGCCCTGTTGCAACAATGGCAACAGGCCGGCTGGTCGGCCGAGCTCGAGCAGGCGAAGAAGAAGCCGGACTCGAGGCTCGTCGAAGAGGTGCGACGCTGGAGCCTGACGCCCGTCGAGGCCGTTCACTACCTTTGTTCGAAGCTGCCGGAAGGACAATGGGCGCCGGCCGAAGCCCTCACGCCGCTGCTGGAAGTGTTCTGCTACGGGCACAAGGTCGTAGATGGCCCCACCGTCTGCGATGTGGGCTGGCGCTGGGGTTGTCTGGCGCGCCAGGAGATTGCCGGCCAGATGTGCTATCGCCTGCCGGCCGTTGAGCCGGCCGCGACAGATCCGGCCACCTACCTCAGCGTGATGCCGGACGGCAGCCTAATCATCAACCTCTACACGGTGCCCTATGACGCTCTGGAGCAGATCGCAACCGTGAGCAGGCTTCAACTGCCCGGCTCCGGCCCCTATCTGCTGGCGACCCCGCACCTGGTCCGCCTGGGCCGGGCGATGGCTTCCGTGCGGGGCCGGCCGACGTTGCGCTGGTTGCAAGAGAATGTGGCGACCTATCGCGAAGCCCTGGCCCTGGCCGCCGAACGTTGGGGCAAACAGATCATCCATACCAACCTGCTGATCGCCCGCGTCACCGACCCGGGACTGCGCGTCCAGATCGAGCGTGCTCTGCCCGATCAGACCGACTTCGTCAGCCTGTCGGACGAATTCATCGCGTTCCCCAACGGGCTGTTGCCCATCGTCGAGCGGGTGGTCAGCAAGGCGGGCTACGTCATCAAGACGGTGCGCGCCCCGAACGATGAAAAGCTGGGAAAGAGGTAAACACGCAAGATGGCGCGTAAAAGCACGACCGTGACCGAATCGCCGAAACGCGATCTGCCCCGATTGCCGAAGTACGACTTGCCGGCCGGTCCCATCGCCCTGGCGCATGCCGATGTCGGTCGGTTGACCGTGGTGCAAAATCCCCACGACCTGCGCCGGGATTTACACCTGTTCATTGACTATGTGCGCACCCATTCCATCAAGCGGTCGGTGCGCGGCAATCAACTGCCCAGGGCCGACGCCGCGCGTCTGGCCCGCTTGCTCAACGACTCGGCGCCCGATGAGGAGCCGGATGGCATGTCCCGGTCTCGTTGGCTCGACTACGTGGATTATGTGGCGTTGCGCCTGGGGCTGGTGACCTACGACACGGAAGGAGTGTATGCCGGTTACACCAGCTCGGAGAAGACGTATCCCGACAACTACATGGCCGTGGCCGAGACCGCCTATCGCCAGTTCATAGAGCTTCCGCTGGCCGAACAGGAACGCCGGCTGCTGGATGTGCTCATCGCCGACTATCGGCCGAACCAGTATGACACTACCGTCTGCGAATTCTACACGCGCAGCGTGCTCGGCCGGCTGGACCCCTTCACATCCTGGGGTTCGGCCACCGGGGTCATGACCATCCTGCAATTCGCGCCGGCCAGGCGCTTCCTGCTGGAGATCCTGGCGCGCTGCGAGCACGACGTCTGGCTCAGCACCGCGTCGCTGGTGGCTTATTTGAAGGCCAACTATCCTCATTTCTTGATTCCTCCTGGCCCGCTGAAAGATCGGTGGGGCAATCCGATGTCGCGGTTTAGCTGTTTTCACGAATGCGTCGGATCGCCCTACGGCCAGGGCGACGAGATCCCCGAGTTCGCGGCGGATGCCTTCGAGCGGATCGAAGGCCGCTACATCGAGCGCTTCCTGGAGGGCATCCCGCTGATCATGGGCTACGTGGATGTGGCCTACGACGAGAACCGCCATCCGCAGCGCTTCCCTTCGCGCGATGTCCTGCAGGCGTTTCGGGTGAAGGAGCGGCTCGTGCGCAGCCTGCGCGGCCAGATCGCCGAGCCGACCGTGACGGTGCAACCCAATCTGGAGATCTATGTCCAGGCCGAGGTGTATCCGGCGCATGTCCTGGCGCAACTGGCGCCCCTGGCCGATGTGGTCACGAGCGATATGGCCACCATCCTCAGGTTGCGCCGGGAAAAGGTCGCGGCCGCGGTTGCCCAAAACGACCGCCTAAACGTCATCCGGTTGCTGGAGCAGCTCAGCGGCCGGGAGTTGCCCCAAAACGTCGTGCGCGAGCTGCGCGAATGGACGGAACATTCGAGCAAGTTCACGTTGTATGTGGACTATGCCGTATGGGAAGGGGAGATGGCGGACAACGAACTGCCGGCCGTCCGCGGCCTGATCGCCGAAGAGATCACCCCGCAGATGCGCCTGACGCACGCGCCGACCGCGCTCCTGGCCGAACTGGAGGCCGCCGGCCGGATGCCGATATGGATCAAGCACGGCGATAATGCCTTTGCCCGCGTGCCGGCCGGCGCGCAAACCATCTTTCGCCCCAAAACGGTCGCGAGGCCGCCCGCGCCGGCCGAGAAGCCCACCGTCGAGGTGCGCCGCGAGATGCAGATCACCCTGCATCTGCCGACCGAAGAGGTGTGGGAACGGGTGCGCAAGACGCTGGCCGATGCGCGGTGCTCCATCTCGGCCGACCGAGGGTTGCGCACGATCACGTACATGCGTCGTTATGAGGCCCAGGTGATGGAGGCGCTCAAGGCGCTGGAAACCGCCTATCGGTTGCAGATCGTTGACCTGGAGTAAGCGCTGATCATCTTTGCACGGAGGAGCACATCATGAACTACACCCAACTCATCAAGCGCGCCTACGAGATCACGCGGCGCTACAAGGTCTTGTGGCTCTTCGGCATCCTGCTCGCGCTGACGAGCGGCAGCGGCGGAGGCGGCACCGGCTGGCGCGGCAGGGGCGGCGATGGCAGAAGCTTGCCGTTCCCCGGCCAGATCCCCGGGCTTGACCGCTTGGGGCTGGGCCGCGTGGACTGGCAGGCGCTGGCGTCCGTCATCGTCGCCTGCTGTTGTCTCCTCTTTATCCTGACGATCATCGCGATCATCGTCAACTACGTCGCCCGCGCCGCGCTCTATCGCAGCGTGGATCAGATCGAGGCCACGGCGGCCGCGCCGACCTGGCGGGAGGGGTTGCGGCTCGGCTGGAGCCAGCGCACCTTCCGGCTCTTCCTGCTCGATCTGGTCATCTGGTTGCCGTTCGGGATCGTCGCCCTGCTCCTGTTGGCGCTCGGCGCGACGCCGCTCTTGCTCCTGCTGAGCGAGCAGACGGCCGCGAAGGTGATCGGCGTGGTGGCCACGATCGGCGCGGAGCTCGTGATCGTCCTGGTGTTGATCGTGGCCGGCGTCGTCTTGAGCATCTTCGCCCAGTTCTGGTCGCGCGAGATCGCGCTCGCCGATCGCGGGGTCGGCCAGGCGCTGGCGACGGGCTATGCGTTGGCGCGCAAGCGGCTGAAGGATGCGGCCGTGATGTGGCTGTTGCTCTTCGCCATCGGGCTGGGCTATGGCCTGGTGTTCCTGCTGATCATGGTGGTCGTGCTGGCGCTGGCCGCGGCCGTGGGCGGCGGGATCGGCATGGCGGTACACGCGTTGACGCATTCGGTCGGCTGGGCGGTGGCCGTCGGGTTGCCGCTCTTCGCGCTGATCGTGCTCGTGCCCTGGGTGTTCATCCAGGGGTTGTGGCAGGTCTTCGAGTCCGCCGCGTGGACGCTGGTTTATCGGGAGATCGCGTCGGCCAAAGGCTGATCGGGTCATGATGGCCGTGCTTCATCTGAACGAACAGCAGGCGCATTGTGCGAACCTGCCGCTCGATCGCTCCGTTTTCCTGGAAGGGCCGGCCGGTGCGGGCAAGACGACCGCGGCCGTGGCCCGTCTGTTGCGCTGGCTCGAAGCCGGCGTGCCCGGGCCGGCGATCCTGGTGTTGACGCCTCAGCGCACCCTGGCGGGACCCTATACGGCTGCGTTGCGCCGGCCCGGCGCGCCCGCCGGCGGCGAGGCAACGGTCGTCACGCTCGGCGGCCTGGCGCAGCGCATGATCGAGCTGTTCTGGCCGCAGGTGGCCGGGCCGGCCGGCTTCGATCCCGGCCGGCCGCCGGTCTTCCTGACGCTGGAGACCGCGCAATACTACATGGCGCGCATCGTGCGGCCGCTCCTGGACGAAGGGTATTTCGACTCGATCCGGGTGGACCGCAACCGCCTCTACAGCCAGATCCTCGACAACCTCAACAAGGCCGCGGTGGTCGGCTTCCCCCACACCGAGATCGCCCCCCGGCTCAAGGCCGCGTGGATCGGCGAGACGAGCCAGGCCCGCGTGTACGACGAAGCGCAGGAGTGCGCGGAGCGCTTTCGCGCGCATTGTCTGGCCAATAACCTGCTCGATTTCTCGCTCCAATATGAGCTCTTCGCCAGGCATTTGTGGCCCTTGCCGGCCTGTCGCGACTATCTGATCGGCCGCTATGCGTACCTCATCGCCGACAACGTCGAAGAGGACACGCCGGTCGCGCACGACATCCTGGCCGAATGGCTGCCGTCCTGTCGTTCCGCGCTGATCGTGTACGACTGGCACGCCGGCAACCGTCGTTTCCTGGGCGCCGACCCCGAAAGCGCGTATCGCCTGAAGGATCTGTGTTCGGAACATGTGGTGTTTGCTCGATCGCTGGTCGCCTCGCCGCCTGTCGAGGCGTTCGGTCGGGCGCTGGCGCGCGCCATCAACGCCGCGTTCCTGCGGCCCCCCGTTCCCCCGCCCCCCGTCCCCCCGCCCCCCGTTCCCCCGCCCCCCGTTCCCCCCAAAATTGGGGGGGCAGGGGGGCCAGGGTCAGGGGGGCCAGGGGGGCCGGGGCCAGAGGGGCCAGCGGCATCCCCGGCCATAGCCGAAGCCTCTCCGCGCGCCGCGCTGGAGTTCCGCGCGCATCGTTATCACCCGGAGATGCTCGACTGGGTCGCCGACGAGATCGGCCGGCTGGTGCACGAGCAAGGGGTGCCGGCCGGCGAGATCGCGGTGCTGGCGCCCTTCCTCACCGGCGCGCTGCGCTTCGCGTTGACGGTGCGCCTGGAGGCGCGCGGCATCGCGGTGCGGTCGCATCGGCCATCGCGCACCCTGGCCGAAGAGCCGGCGACGCAATGCCTGTTGACGCTGGCCGCGTTGGCCCATCCGCACTGGGGCATCCAGCCGTCTAGATACGACGTGGCGCACGCGCTGATGCTTGCCATCGAAGGGCTCGACCTGGTGCGCGCCCATCTGCTGGCGGCCATCGCGTACCGGGTGCGCGATGGTGTGCCGGTCCTCTTGCCCTTCGCCGACATCGAGCCGGCCATGCAGGAGCGGATCACGTTCCTGTTCGGCGGCCGCTACGAGGGCTTGCGCACCTGGCTCGCCGCGCAGGCCGAACAGCTCCGGCGATCGGCCGTTCCCCCGCCCCCCGTTCCCCCGCCCGCCGTTCCCCCGCCCCCCGTTCCCCCCAAAATTGGGGGGCCGGGGGGGCCGGGGGGGCCAGGGGGGCCAGGGCCGGGGCCAGGACCAGGGGGGCCGGGGGGGCGGGGCCCGCGGCGCGGGGCCGCCGCGGGCTTCGATCATTTCCTCAGCCGCCTGTTCGGCGAGCTCCTCTCGCAGCCGGGCTACGGCTTCCATCGCAACTACGACGCCGGCGAGATCACGGCCAATCTGATCGAATCGGCGCGCAAGTTTCGCCAGGTGGCGTCGGATGATCTCGGCCGCGAGTACGTGCAGATGGTGCAGGATGGGGTCGTGGCCGCGCAATACGTGCGAAGCTGGCAACGCCAGCCGCAAGACGCCGTGCTGTTGGCCCCGGCACACACGTTTTTGATGAGCAACCGGCCGGTGATGCATCAGTTTTGGCTGGACGTGGGAGGCACGGGATGGTGGGAGCGCCTCTATCAGCCCCTGACCCATCCGTATGTGTTGAGCCGGCGCTGGACGGCCGGCGCCGCCTGGACCGACGCCGACGAGTATGCCGCGCGGCAGGATGCGCTCGCCGCGCTGGTGGTGGGCCTCCTGCGCCGTTGTCGCGTGCAGGTGCATCTCGGCCTGAGCGAGCTGGGCGAGACCGGCAGCGAACAGCGCGGCCCGCTCCTCCAGGCGGTGCAGCGCGTGTTGCGTGAGGTCAACTGATCACGATGTTCATTCCGCGGCCCAAACAGCGAGAAGTCCTGGCCTACACCGGCGGATACATGGGTGTCTCGGCCGTGCCGGGCAGCGGCAAAACGCACACCCTGTCGGCCCTGGCGGCCGAGATCGTCGCCTCGGGCCGGCTGGCCGACGACCAGGAGGTGTTGATCGTCACGCTCGTCAACTCGGCAGTGGATAACTTCGCGCGGCGGGTGGATGAGTTCGTGGCCGGCCGCGGCCTCTTGCCGCACGTGGGCTATCGGGTGCGCACGCTGCACGGCCTGGCGCACGACATCGTGCGCGAGCGGCCCGGGCTGGTGGGCCTCTCGGACGACTTCCAGATCGTGGACGAGCGCACGGCCAACGAGATCCTCACCGAAGCGGCCGAAGCCTGGGCCGCAGCTCACCCCGAAGTGGCCGACCTCTTCCTGCGGGACGACGTGGATGATCGCAAGCGCGATTGGTTGCGCCGCGAGCAATGGCCGTCGGTCGTGGTGAGCATCGCCCAGGAGTTCATCCGGCTGGCCAAGGACATGCAGAAGACGCCCGAGCTGATCCGGGCCGAGCTGGATCGCCGGCCCGAACCGTTGCCGCTCCTGGAGATGGGCTGGGCCATCTATGCCGATTACGAGCGCGGGCTGAACTATCGCGGCGGGGTGGACTACGACGACCTGATCCGCCTGGCGCTGCGCGCGCTCGAACTCGACGGGGAATACTTGAAGCGGCTACGCTATCGCTGGCCGGTCATCCTGGAAGACGAGGCGCAGGACAGCAGCCGGCTGCAAGAGCGCATCCTCAGGTTGCTGGCGGGCCGGCCGCCGGCCGATCCCCAGGCCGCGTCGCTGGCGACGGCCGGCGGCAATTGGGTGCGCGTCGGCGACCCCAACCAGGCGATCTTCGAGACGTTCACCACGGCGAGTCCCGACTTCCTGCGGCGCTTCCTGGCCGAGCCGGGCGTGATCGCCCGAGAGCTGCCGAACTCGGGCCGCTCGACCCGCAGCATCATCGCGCTGGCGAACCGGCTGGTGGACTGGACCCGCCACGAGCATCCCGTGCCGGCCGTGCGCGAGGCGCTGGTCGCGCCGCCCTACATCGAGCCGACCCCCGAAGGGGACCCCCAGCCCAATCCGCCCGACGACCCCGCCGGCGTGCGCCTGGTGGCGCGCAAGTTCACCCCGGCCGAGGAGCTGGAGGCGGTGGTCGGCTCGCTGGTGCGCTGGTTGCCGGAGCATCGGGATTGGACGGTGGCGGTGCTCGTGCCGCGCAACGACCGCGGCTTTGCGGTGGTGAAGGCGCTGAAAGAGGCCGGCATCGAGGCGGTGGAGCTGCTCAAGAGCAGCCAGTCCACGCGCGAGGCGGCCGGCGCGCTGGGCAACATCCTGGCGTTCCTGGCCGACCCGACCTCGCCGAAGAAGCTGGCCACGGCCTACGCCGTCTGGCGCCGGGCCGATCGCGATGATCCCGACGCGGCCGGCCGGGTCGAGCACGTCGTGCGGGCATTGCGCCGTTGCCCGGCGGTGGAGGATTTCCTCTGGCCGCGCTTCGATCGGGAAGCGCTCGACGCGCTGGCGCTGTCCGATGCCGACGATGCGTTGCGTGCGCAGGTGGCCGCGTTTCGCGAGCTGCTCTGCCGATGGCAGGCCGCCGTGGTCTTGCCCATAGATCAGCTCGTGTTGACCATCGCGGCCGATCTGTTCGACCGGCCCGTGGACCTGGCCGTGGCGCACAAGATGGCCGTCGCGCTGGAACAGGCCGCGCACAGCCATCCGCATTGGCGCCTGCCCGAGCTGACGCAGGAGCTGGCCGCCATCGCCCGCAACGAACGCAAGTTCCTGGGCCTTGCCGACGCCGACACCGGCTTCGACCCGAATATATATAAAGGAAGGGTCGTGGTGGCAACCATGCACAAGGCCAAGGGACTGGAATGGGATCGCGTCTACCTGATGTCGGTGAACGCCTACGATTTTCCGTCGGCCATGCCCGGCGATAGCTACATCGCGGAAAAGTGGTTCATCCGCGATGGCCTCAACCTGAACGCCGAGACGCTGGCGCAGCTCCGCGCCCTTTTCCAGGAAGATCTGATGGCGCCCTATCTGCCGGCCGGCCAGGCGACGGCCCAGGCGCGCCTGGATTATGCGGCCGAGCGCCTGCGCCTCCTCTATGTGGGCATCACGCGCGCCCGCCGCGAGCTGATCGTCACCTGGAACACCGGCCGCCACCCCACCGCCGAGGTGCAACCGGCCGTGCCGTTCATCGCGCTGCGGACGTGGTGGGAGGACGTGAAACGTGAAACGTAAAACGTCAAACGTGGAAGGTGAGAACGTGAGAACGTGAGAACGTGGACACGTGGACACGTGAGCACGTGAGCACGTGAACACGTGAACACGTACAAACGGAGTTAAGCGGTGATTGCGGAGGATTTTCAGTTCAGTCAGGGGAATCTGCAGGATTATGTGGATTGCCCGCGGCGGTTTCAGCTGCGCTATCTGTTGCAGGTGGCGTGGCCGGCGATAGCGGCCGAGCCGGCCGATGAGTATGAGGCGCAGATCCTGGCCGGCCAGGCGTTCCATCGTCTGGTGCACCAACACCTCCTGGGGATCGTTGCCGCGGATCCGATCGGCTTGACCGAGATGCCGTTCCTGGAGGAGTGGTGGCGCGCCTATCTGGACCATCCGCCGGCCGATCTGCCCCCCCTGCGCTTTCCCGAGGTGACCCTGTCGGCGCCGCTGGGATCGCATCGGCTGGTGGCCCGCTACGACCTGATCGCCCTGGAGCCGGCCGGCCGGGCGGTGATCGTGGACTGGAAGACGTCGGCCAAACGGCCCACGACGGAATGGCTGGTCGGCCGGCTGCAAACCCGCGTCTATCGCTACCTCCTGGTGCGGGCCGGCGCGTCCCTCTGGCCGGCCGCGTCGCCCATCCGGCCCGAACAGGTCGAGATGATCTATTGGTTCGCCAACTTCCCGGACGAGCCGGAACGCCTGCGCTACGACGCGGTGCAATACGCCGCCGACGGCGAGCTGTTGGCCGAACTGATGGCCGAGATCGCCCGCCGTGATGATCCGGTCTTCCCGCTGACGACCGACGTGCGGCGCTGTCTCTTCTGCGTCTATCGCTCGCTGTGCGGCCGCGGGGCCGCGGCCGGCGACCTGGCCGCGGCCGAAGATGCGCCGGCCGGGCCGGACGAGGCCGCCGATTGGGCCGACCGCTTCGACTTCGAGCAGATCGCCGAGATCGCCTTCTGAGCGCGGCCGGCCTCAGCGCAGCGCGGCATCCAGGTCGGCCGGCGTCTTGAAGCCGGAGACGATGCGCATGAATCCGGCCAGCGAGCCGACCTGGCGGCGCAACAGGCGCAGCTTGCCGCCGATCGGGTCGGTGGCCGCCGGGCCGACGGCGTAGGAGCCGTGAAACGCGAAATAGGCCTGGTTCAGGCGGCGCAACAGGTAGCCGCGCCCGGCCAGTTCCTTCCGCCGCGCCTCCATGTACGCCTCGGCCTCCTCCACCCTTCCTTCGGCCAGCAGCTTATCCACCGTCAGCCGCGTTTCGCGCATGAACGCGCCGAAGCTGAATTCCGGCTTGCCTTTCGGCTGCGGACGCATCGAGCGCGGTTGGGGCCACGAAGGCGGCGAAGCTTCCTCTGGATAGAAGCGCTCCATCACCCGCCGGCCGATCTCGTCGCCGGCAATGGAAGCCACGGTCTCGTTGATCGTGCGCATCGCTCCGCTGTCGTCATAGTGCCAGCCCAACGGCCGGAACGCCAGATAGGTGTGGATCCACTCGTGCGCGATCGTGCTGATGACCCACTCCATCCCAGGATACTCGATGACCATCGTCGGGTAGGAAGAGAAGCCGCCCGTGGCCTCCACCAGGGCGCTCATGTCCAGGCCGCGCTCGACCGCCTGCTCGATCTGCTCCATCTGGGCGACCGACAGCGCGGGATCGAGATAGATGCCCCTTTCGACCGCGATGCGCTGGCGCGGGGAGACGATCAGGTAGTTGGGGCTTTCGGCGAAATGGAAGCTCACCGGCGGCCAGATCAGGCCGGCCGTGGTCAGCCCTTCTTCCGCCAGCACCTGGCCGACCTGCTCTGCCAGGATCTGTTCGACCGCGGGCCGGCGTTGCGCCTGTTCCGCCCGCAATGCATCCAGTTGGGCCTGGAGCGGCGCCGCCGCGGCGCGCGGATCGGCCTGTTGGGGGTCGGCGTAGATGCGCTCGATCCGGTCGCGCAGCCGATCCGTCTCGCCGATGGCCGCGAAGTAGGTCACGACCAGGTCGTGCCGCTCCTGGGCGCCGAGCCCGGCGGCCGGCCGGCCGATCAGGTCGCGGGCCTTGGCGGCCAGCGCCTGGCCCTCCCACGCGACGAGCCGAAAGCCGTGCGGCCCGATGGCCTGGCGCAACACCAGATCCGCCCGCGCGCGGCCGAGGTAACCGTCGCTGGGAATCGCCAGGAGGATCCACAGGATGAGCAGAAGGCGCGGCAGCGCGCCGATCGCCCGCGCCGCGATTTGTCGCCAGGCGGCCGGCCGGGTTGGAACGGCTCGCGATGTAGCAACCACCGTATTCATGCCTCGATTATAACATGTATGATCTTGCTCCGTCAAGAGCGCAGCTTACGATTTGAACGTTGGCGACATTTATGTTATCCTTTGGTTGACCAATGGCATCTGTACTGATTTCATTCAGGCGTTCCATCTCGCTGGTTCCGGCGGCGCAAGTCTCTCTGGCCGAGCGGGCGCAACTGCTCAATCGCGCCTATGCCGATTACTATGTGCCGATGTATGTGGCGGCCGAACAGATGGCCCTCATAGATCGCTTTTACGATGTGGACCTGGAGCGATCGGTCGTGGCCCTGGACGGTCGCCGGCCGATCGGCATGGCACTGCTGGCGCGTCGCGGCCGCTGCGGGTGGATCAGCGGGGTCGGCGTGGTGCCCGAGCAACGCCGTCGCGGGGTGGGCCGGGCGATGATCGGCCGGTTGCTCGAGCACGCGGTCGCGGCGGGCCTGGAGGCGATCAGCCTGGAGGTGATCGTCCAGAACGACGCGGCGCGACAGTTGTACGCCGGTTTCGGGTTTCAGGAGACGCGCGAGCTGCTCATCTGGCGCCGGCCGGCCGACAGCGACGCGCTGCCGATCCCGGCCGAGCGGCTGACGCCGGCCGACCCCTCGGCGCTCCTGGCCGATTTCGGCCACTGGCGCGATCGGTCGGCCACCTGGCAGCGTGCGACGCCCACCCTGGCGCACATGGCGGCGGCCGGCCGGCTGACGGGCTATCGCCTCGACCGCGCGGCCGGAGCAACCGCCTACTGTCTGGTGAGCGGGCACGGCGAGACGCTATCGCTGATGGACGTGGGGATAGATCCCGCCAGCGACATCGTCACCCCCGGCCGGACGCTCTTGCAGGCGCTCGCGCACCTGCATCGGGGCCGGGCCATGACGATCAGCAACGTGCCGGCCGACGATCCGCTGAACCGCGTGTTGGCCGCGTTGCGCTTCCTGGTGACGGTGCGGCAGGTGGAAATGCAGTGGTCGCCCCGGCGGTCAAACCTGCGAGAAGGATGATGTCATGAAGGAGCTTCAGGCGGCAGCAGCGCCGACCGACGCATCGGAATATCGCCTCGATCTGTTCCATCGGATCTTCGACAAGCTCTACCCGCTCATCCGTTTCACCTACGAGCGGGTGTTGGGGCACGAGTGGTTTTCGCAGGTCACGCCGCAGCTCTGGTTGGGCGGCGCGCCGACCTACGGCCGGGACTACCGGCGCCTGCTGGAGATCGGGGTCGGCGCGGTGGTCAACATCCGGGCCGAGCGGGCCGACGATACGGCGTTCTACGCGCGGCACGGCATCCACCATGTGCGCTACTGGGTGCCCGATGTCGAGGTGCCCGACGCGGCCACCATCGGCCGCGCGGTGGCGTGGATCAAGGCGCAGGTGGACGCCGGCCGCACGGTGCTGATCCACTGCGCCAAGGGCCGCGGCCGGTCGGCCACGTTGCTGGCGGCCTATCTGATGGCCGAACGCGGCTTCACCTTCGAACAGGCCAACGCGCTGCTCAAGTCGAAGCGGCCGCTCACCAAGCTCGAAGAGCGGCATCGCCGCGTGCTCGAAGCCTGGTTGGCCGATTATCGCGGGGATGGATGAAGTTGTAGGGGCGCACGGCCGTGCGCCCCTACCCTAACGGTTTTGTAGCACCGCCTCGGCCGGCATGCCCGGCCGCAGCAACCCCTGTTCATCCTCCAGGCTCAGCTCCACCGCGAACACGGTGCGCACGCGTTCCTCGGCCGTTTGCACGTTCTTCGGCGTGAACTGCGCCTGGTCCGCGATATGCACCACCGTGCCGACGAACGTCCGGCCGGGATAGGCGTCCACGGTCACCGCGGCGGCCTGGCCGATCTTCACCTGGCCGATCTGATTCGTCGGCACATAGATGACGAGCTTCGGCCGGCGCATGTCGGTCACGGTGAGGAGGGGCGCGGCCGGCGTGGCCACCTCGCCCGCATGGATCGCCTGCACGGTGACCACTCCGGCCACAGGACTGCGCACCGCGAGTTTCTCCAGCGCCACGTTGGCGGCCGCCAGTCCGGCCTCGGCCTGGGCCACGCGGGCCTGCGCGGCCGCCACGGCTTCGGCCGCCGGCGGCGCCTTGAGCTGCGCCAGCGCGGCCTCGGCCACGCCGACCGCGGCCTCGGCCTGGGCCACGCTCCCCTCGGCCCGGTGCACGGCCGCGTCCAGTGCGATCGGCTGCTGGCGGATCTTCAGCAGGACCGCCAGGCTTGCCTGAGCGCCCTGCTTCGTGGCTTCGGCTGCGCGCACGAGCGCCTCGGCGGCCGCCACGCTCTGATCGTAGATGGCGCGACGGGTGCGGTCCTGGTCGCTGCCGGTGTTGGGCGGAATGCTCTCCTGTTGCACGCGCGCGGCCTTGAGCTGGGCGGCGGCCACCTCCACCTGGGCGGCCGCGGTGGCCACCTGCGCTTGGGCCGCGTTGATCTGGGCATCGAGTTCCTGGGGTTTATCGCGCGCGGCGCGGGCATTGGCCAGGGCCGTCTGCGCGGCGGCCAACGTCGCGCGCGCCTGGGCCACCTGCGCCTCGGCCTGGGCGACGCGCGCGGGTTGCGGCGCCGCGAGCAGCCGCGCCAGCTCGGCGCGGGCGGCCGCCACCGCGGCCTCGGCCTCCGCGCGGCGCGCCTGCCATTCGTCGGCGTCCAGCTCCACCAGCACCTGCCCGGCCGCCACCTGTTCCCCTTCGGCCACGGCCACGCGGGTCACGCGACCGGCCATCTCGGCCGCCACCGCGACCTCGGTCGCTTCGATGGTGCCGGCGAAGCGCGCCGCGGCCAGCGACTTCGGCGTCGGCAGCGCCCACCGCGCGCCGAAGAGCCACAGGCCGGTCGAGGTTGGCCCGGCCGGCTCGCTCAGCCGGGCATCGGCCGGCATCCCCGGCTTCAACAGCCCTTCGGGGTTGGCCAGGGCGATCTTGACCGGGAAGACGGTGCCGGCTCGCTCTTCGCGGGTCTGGACGTTTTTGGGCGTGAACTCGGCGCGTTCGGCCACGCGAACGACCGTGCCCTCGAAGCTGCGTTCGGGGAAGGAATCCACCCACACCGCCACCCGCTGGCCCACCGCCACGCGGCCCATCTCGGGCTCGGGCACGTAGACGGTGAGGGTCGTTTCGTCGAGCCGCGCCAGGCGCACGATGGCGCCGCCGGGCGCCGCGACCTCCCCTTCGCGCAGGACGATTTCGGTCACGGTGCCGGCCTGGGGCGCGACGATCCCGGCCTGGCGGCGGCGGGCCTGCGACGCGGCCAGTGCAGCTTCGGCCCGCTCGGCCAGGGCTTGGGCGGCCGCGATCTGTTCGGCCGGCGCGCCGGCCTGGAGCACGGCCAGGTTGGCGCGGGCCACGCCGACCGCCGCCTCGGCCACATCGTACGCGGCCCGCGCCGCGTCGGCCTGCGCCTTCAGGGCCTGCGGATCGGCCTTCTGGTTGCGCAGGTCGGCCAGCGCCTGGCGGCCGGCCGCCAGGGCCGCGCGGGCGGTCTCGGCTTTGGCGTGCGCCTCCCACGTCCGCTGGCTGGCCATGTTCCACTGGAGGCGGGCCTCGGCAAGCTTGTCGGCCGGCGCCTCCACATGGCGCGAGCCGCCCCCCAGGATGGGCGGCAACGTCACGTTGAAGCCCTCTTCCAGCGATTTCACCGTCCGGCCCCAGAGCTGCATCTCCAGGTCGGCCGCAGCCGCCGCGGCTTCGGCCGCGCGGAGCTGTTCTGCTGCGGCGCGCACGCCGGCTTCGGCCCCGGCGATGCGCACGTCCAGGTCGGAGGGCGCGTCGAGCAGCGCCAGCGCATCCTGCCATGCGACGCGGGCGGCCGCGGCGCCGGCTTCGGCCTGGCGGATGGCCGCGCGCGCCACGTCGAGGTCGGCCTCGCGCGCGCCGGCCTCGAGCAGGGCCACCTGGGCCCGCGCCGCGGCCAGGTTGGCTTCGGCCTGGGCGATCTCCGCGTCGAGCAGAGCCGTGTCCAGCTCGGCGATCAGGTCGCCGGCCTGCACGAGCTGTCCCTCGACGACGGCCAGCCGGCGGATGCGGCCCCCGAGCGGACTGCCGACCGCCACGGTCGGCGCTTCGATGGTGCCGGAGGCGATCAGCTCGGCCGCGGGCGCGGGATGGCTCAGCGTGTTCAGCCCGGCCTGGAGCGCCGAACGGGTGCGCGCCAGCGCGTCCGGGCCGAGGGCGGTGCAGGCGGCCAACACGAGCGCGCTGCACAGGAGAAAGCTGGCAAGGATGAGACGATGTTTCATGTCAGCGTATCCGTGAGATGAAGACATCCTCCAGCGACGGCGGGATCGGCGTCATCTCGCCGACCGCGATGCCGGCGGCCGTCAGCGCGGCGCGGATGGCCGGGATGGTCTCGGCCACGTTGGGGGCCACCGCGTGGATGCGCGCGCCGTAGAGCGCCACCTCTTCGAAGAGGCCCAGGCGCTTCAGCACGGGCAGGGCAAGGGCGGTGGGCCGACACTCGATCTCGAGCACCTGGCCGCGCATCTGTTGCGCCTTGATCTCGGCCGGACTGCCGGCCGCCACGATCTTGCCCCGATGAATGAAGGCGAGCGCCTGACACTGCTCGGCCTCGTCCATGTAGTGGGTGGTCACGAAGATGGTGGTGCCGCCGGCCGCCTGCGCGTAGAGCAGCTCCCAGAACTGGCGGCGCGAGACCGGATCCACGCCCGCGGTCGGCTCGTCCAGGAAGAGGATCTCCGGCTCGTGGAGGATGGCGACGCCGAGCGCCAGGCGTTGTTTCCAGCCGCCCGACAGGTTGCGGGTCAGCTCGTTCTCCCGGCCCTTCAACCCGGCCATCTCCAGGATGAAGCGCTTGCGTTCGGCCAGCCGCCGGCCGATGACGCCGTAGGTGTGGCCGTAGAAGGTCAGGTTTTCGGCCACGGTCAGCTCGTCGTAGAGGCTGAAGCGCTGCGACACGTAGCCGGCGCGCTGGCGGATGCGGTCGGCCTCGCGGACGCAGTCGTAGCCCAGGATGGCGGCGCGGCCTTCGCTCGGCGTGAGCAACCCCAACAACATGCGGATCGTGGTGGTCTTGCCCGAGCCGTTCGGCCCCAGGAAGCCGAAGATCGTCCCGCGCGGCACGTTGAAGCTGATGTGGTCCACCGCGACGAACGAATCGAAACGCCTGGTCAGGTTCTCGGTGACGATGGCGTCCGGCGGGCTCATTCCGTTCTTCTCCCGCGGCCGGCGATCAGCGAGATGAACGCCTCTTCGACGCGCGGCTGCGCGCGCCGGATCTCGACGACCGGCACGCCGGCCCCGGCGAGCGCCTGCGCCAGGAGCGGGGCCGCGGCCGCGGCGTCCTTGACGAACACGTGCAACAGGTCGCCGTAGACCTGCACTTCCAGCACGTCGGGCTGCGCGGCGACGATCGGCCGCGCGCGCATGACCTGGGGCGTCCAGATGGCGAGCAGCTCTCCCGGCACGAGCCGACGCAGGCCGTCGGGCGTGTCGCAGTGGGCGATCCGGCCTTCGTACATCAGGCCCACCCGGCCGCATCGCTCGGCTTCGTCCATGTAGGGGGTGCTCACGAAGATGGTCACGCCTTGCACGTGCAGATTGCTCAGGATGTCCCAGAACTCGCGGCGGCTGATCGGGTCCACGCCGGTAGTCGGTTCGTCCAGGAAGATCACCTGGGGGTTGTGGATCAGCGCGCCGGCCAGGGCGAGCTTCTTCTGCATCCCGCCGGAGAGTGCGGCCGCGCGGCGGCCGGTGAACTCTTCCAGCCGGGCGAACGCCAGCAGCTCCTCGATGCGCCGGCGCCGCGTCGGCCCGCGCACGCCGTACAGGTCGGCGAAAAAGTGCAGGTTTTCGGCCACGGTCAGGTCGCCGTAGAGGCTGAAGCGTTGCGGCATGTAGCCGATGGCCCGGCGGATGCGCTCGGCCTGGCGGCCGGTGTCGAAGCCAAGCACGCGCGCCCGGCCGGCCGTGGCCGGCATCACCGCGGCGAGCAGGCGGATCGCGGTCGTCTTGCCCGCGCCGTCCGGGCCGATCAGCCCGAAGATCTCCCCGCGGGCGATCGTCAGGTTGAGCCGATCCACGGCCGTGATCCGGCCGAACCGGCGGGTCAGCTCCAGGGCTTCGATGGCGGGTGTTTCGTCCATCGGGCGAGCCTCATTCCAGGCGTTTGCGGAAGCGCAGGACCGCCAGCGAGAGGATGATCGTCCCGAGCACCGCCAGGGTGATCACCTGCGGCATCAGGATGGCGATGCCGTTGCCCTTGAGCACGATGCCGCGGTCGATCACCAGGAAATAGGTCAGTGGGATCACCTTGCTGAACCACTGGAGGGCGATGGGCATCGCGGCGATGGGAAACATGAAGCCGGACAGGAAGACCGACGGCAGGATGGTGAAGAAGGCCATCATCATCGCTTCCTGTTGCGTGCGCGCCGCCGATGAGACCAGCAGGCCGATCCCCAGCGAGCTCATCAGGAACAGGACGGCCAGCGCCAGCAGGAGCGCCACGCTCCCGTTGATCGGCACGTGAAACCAGTAGGTGCCGACGATCAGGATGAGGATCGTGTCCATGAATGCGAGCACGACGTAGGGCACGATCTTGCCCAGGATCAGCTCGATCGAGCGGATGGGCGTGACGATCAGGCTCTCCAGCGTGCCCTGTTCGCGCTCGCGCACGATGGCCACCGCGGTGAGCAGTGCGGTGAGCGTTTGCAGGATCAGGCCGATCAACGCCGGCACCATGTAGTAGGCGCTCTGCATGTTGGGATTGTACCAGACGCGCGTGCGCACCTCGACGCCGGGGAGGAGGCCCGGCAGGACACCCCCGCGGCGGATGGCCTCCTGCAGCAGGTCGGCGCCGTGCGCCTGGCCGATGGCCGTAGCTGCCGAGAGCGCCGTGTTCGCGGTCGTCGGGTCCGAGCCATCAATGATGAAGCTCACCTCCGCGCGCTCGCGGCGCGCCAGGCGCTCGCTGTAGCCCGGCGGGATCGTCAGGCCCGCGCGCGCCCGGCCCGAGTCGATCAGATAGGCGATTTCGTCGTGAGAGGTGACGTAGTACGCGATGTCGAAGTAGCCCGAATGGCGATAAGCCGCGATCAGCGCCCGGCTGGCGGCCGTGCGATCCTGGTCGAACACCGCCAGCGGCAGGTCCTTGACGTCGCTCGTCACGGCATAGCCGAACATGATCAACTGAAAGATCGGCAGGATGATCACGATCGTCAGGGTGCGTGGATCGCGGCGGACGTGGATGAACTCCTTGCGCATGATCGCCAGGGTGCGCACCAGAGCATTCAGTAGCGGCATCGGCGCTGCTCCTTGTGACTGCGGTGACATGCTACCGCTATACCACGTGTGGGCCATGTCGGTGTATTTTTCGAGGGTCGGCTTGGCGAACGGCGGCCGATGGCCGTCGGGCGAGCCGATGGCCGGAGGGTGCAACGGCGCGGCCGGCTTCCACCTCATCGGCGGCCGCCAACCCTTCGGCGACCAGCTCCTCGACCAGGGCCGCGACCCCGGCGGCGATCTCGGCCGGCGCGCCGCTGTATCTGGCGACGGTCATCCACCAAGCTGGGGGAGTACGCCGAGCAGATCGGGCAGCTCGCGAATGCGCGCATCGGGCCGGATGGCCGGGTCCGCCTCCGGGCGATGCGCTACCTCGATCAGCACCGCTTTCATGCCCACGGCCTGCGCGCCGGCCACGTCGGTCCGCAGGCGATCTCCCACGTAGACCGCGCAGTCGGCCGCCACGCCCAGCGCGGCCAGAGCCGTCTGGAAGATCAACGGGTGCGGCTTGGCCACCCCCACCACCGAAGAATAGACTCGCGCCTCGAAGAAATCGAACAGGCCGCGGCCGACCAGCGCCTGGTCCATGATGGGGCCCGGCTGAAGAGTATTCGAGATCACGCCGAGCCGGTAGCCGCGCGCCCGCAGCGCGGCCAATACCTCGCGCGCGCCAGGACGCAACCCGGCTCCGCCGTCTTTGCGGGCATAGAACGCTTCTCCCGCCGCGCGCACCCAGGCCTCTTCGGCCGGAACGCCCATCTGCGGCAGGAAGCGCCGCATCACCTCATAGATGTCTATGCCGCGCTGTTCCGCGAGGGCCGCCTGATAGAGCGCCTCGCTCTCATGGGCGAGCGCGGCCGCGAACCGCTCGCGATCGCGCACGGCCGCGCCCAGCCCTGCAAGCACATCATACACGTGCGCGCTCCGGCCGATCAGCCGCGCCTCATAGTCCCCGCGGCCTTCGCCCAGATCCACGAGCGTGTCGCCCAGGTCGAAGAGAACGACCCTTATCTGTGCCATGGACTTCTCGGTCTCATGATGCGTAAGTTCTGTTGGCGTGACGCCTATGCTCCCTCGCCGCCTTCGTGTCCCTTCATCGCCTTCTTCTTGCGCTCCTCGGCCTTGCGCGCGATGCGATTGAAGGTGCTCGTGATCCCCATCGCCTTCTTGACCTCGCGCAGCGTCTCCGCGGCCACCTCGCGATAGCGCAACGTGCCTTCGTAGATGATCTCGTCCACCAGGCCGCTCTGGGATGCGTAGTAGGCGGTGCGTTCCCGGATCGGGTCCAGGAACTCGTTCAACACCCGTGCCAGGCGCTCCTTCACCTCCACATCGCCGATCCGGCCGGCCCGATAGCGCTCCTTGATTTCCTCCAGCCCGGCGCGGTCGGGGTCGAAATGATCCAGGTAGGTGAAGACCGGATTGCCCTCCACCGTGCCGGGGATGTCGGCGTGGATGCGCTTGGGGTCGGTGTACATGCTGAAGACCCGCTTGCGCACCGTGGCCGCATCGTCGTTCAAGAAGATGACGTTGCCGAGCGACTTGCTCATCTTGGCCTGGCCGTCGGTGCCGGGCAATGTCTCCCCCTCGACCAGGTCATCGGGGATCGGGAACACCTCGCCGTACAGGCTGTTGAAGCGCCGGGCGATCTCGCGGGTGATCTCGACGTGGGCCTGGTTGTCCTTGCCCACCGGCACCAGATGCGCGCGCGGAAGCAGGATATCGGCGGCCTGGAGCACCGGATAGCCCAACAGACCGAAGGGAATCGTCTCTTCGTCCATCAGCGCGGCGCGCGCCATCTCCTTGATGCTCGGCAGGCGGGCCAGCCGGGGCACCGTGACCAGATTGCCCAGAAGCAAGGCCAGCTCGTAGGTCTCGTGGATCGCCGACTGCAGGAAGATCGTGGAGACGGTCGGATCGATGCCCACCCCCAGATAATCCAGCACCATGCCGCGGGCATTGTCGGCCACCGCCGCGATGTCCTCTTTGGTGTTCTTGGTGGTCAACATGTGCAGATCGGCGATGATGAAGAAGCACTGGTATTCGTGTTGCAGGCGCACCCGGTGGCGCAAGCTCCCCACATAGTGCCCCAGATGCATCCGGCCCGTCGGCCGGTCGCCCGTCAAGATGCGACGTTTTTCGCTCATCGTATCTCTCCCGTTTAGTTTGCGCAAAAACTGCGCCCGACTTCGTGTTATTATATCATTGGCCGCTGCGATAGGCCGCATCGAGGAGTTCGATCGTGTGGTAAATGGGCAACGGCCGGCCCGCCAGTTGCAGATGGGTGCGGATCTGCACCAGGCAACCGATGTTGCCCGCGGCCACCGCGTCGGCGCCGGTCTTGAGGATGTTGGCGGCCTTGCGTTGGCCGAGCTGCCCGGCGACCTCGGGCTGCTCGATGTTGTACGTGCCGGCCGAACCGCAACAGATCTCGCCCTCCGGCACCTCCAACAGCGTCAGGTTGGGGATGCTGCGCAACAGCTTGCGCGGGGGATCGGTGACCTTCTGCGCGTGGGCCAGATGACAGGCGTCGTGGTAGGCCACCTTCAGCGGTTGCGGCAACGCCGGCAGGGGCACGATGCCGAGCTGATCCAGGAAGACGGACACATCCACGGCCTTATGGGCCAGCTCGGCCGCGGCTTCGGCTTCGGGCAGGCCCGCGAAGAGCAACGGGTACTCGTGGAGCCCCGAGCCGCAACCGGCCGCGTTGGTGATGATCGCGTCGACGTCGCGCGGAAAGACGCGCAGGTTGGCGCGCGCATGTCGTCGGGCTTCTGCCGACTCGCCCTGATGCATGGCAAGCGCGCCGCAACACTCCTGGCCGGCCGGAATCACCACCTCTACGCCGTTCTTCGCCAGCACCCGCAAGGTCGCCCAGTTGAAGTCGGGCGCGAGCGCCTGCTGGACGCATCCCGCCAGCAGCGCCACCCGCGCCCGCCGCGGCCCTTCGGCCGGATAGAAGGCCGGCAGCGGCCGGGCCGGCGGCATGCGATCGGGCAACAATGAGAGCATGCCGCGCAGTTCGGCGGGCACCAACCCTTCCACCGCCTTGCCGATCTTGCCGGCGGCCGCGGCGACGCGAAAGCGATCGGCGTAGGGGATCGTCTCGCGCACGAGGGCGCGACGCACGTGCGCCATGAACGGCCGCTTGCGCCGGGCTTCGGCATAGGCGCGAAACGAAGTCACCAGGTCGCCATAGCGGACGCCCGACGGACACGCGGTGACGCATCCCTGACATCCCAGGCAACGATCTATGTAGGGCAACGTCTCTTCGACCGACAGGATGCCTTCCAGCGCGGACTTCATCAGCACGATGCGGCCGCGCGGAGAATCCATCTCTTCGCCCAGGACCTGATAGGTAGGACAGGCGGGCAAACAGAAGCCACAATGGACGCACGACTCGACGGCCTGGGCCATGGCCGGGCCTTGGGGGCCGAGGGTTTCGACGGGGATAGCATGTTGCATGAAGACCTCGAGCAAATCGGTAGATCGGCAAATCGGTGGATTGGTCAATCGGCAGATCGGCAGGTCAGCGAATTGTGTGTGAAGCGACGCATTTCTTTGTGGCGGGATCGGTCCCAGGCAGATTCAGGCGCGGCTGGGGAAGCGGCCGAGCGGATCGAGGGCCTGTTTGATGCGGCGCTCGAACGGTTCGCCGGGCTGCACGCCGAGGCGCACTTTGCTCGCCGGGCCGATCAACACGAGGCCCGACAGGTCGTTCCGCGCCAGCGTCGCATCCAGGCCGGCCGCGTCGGGCGTGGCAATCCAGGCGACCTGGCCCGCGACGCTGTAACGGCGGAGGGCATCTGTCGGGATGTCCTGCTCCAGCTTCAAGATCTTCTTCGGCGTCACCGGGACCTTGATCAGCGACCAGCCGGCCGGGACCCACGCCAGTTCGCGCGCGTCGCGCCAGAAGCGGGCTTCGTCGGCTTCCGCCATCGGCTCCCCGCCGCCGAGCAACTGCCGCAGCCGCTCGATGCGCGCAGGCAACGCGTCGGCCAGGCCCGCCAGTCGCACCCACAGGGCCGCGCCCTTGCCGGTGGGCGCCAGATCCACGCTGTCCAGGTCGAGCGGCGCGGCCGTGAGCCTGATGAGCGCCGTCACGCCTTCGGCAAGAGATGACAGGTCGAGCCGTAACGTCGCGTGGGCTTCGGGCCGGGGAAACACCTTGAAGGTCAACTCGACCAGCACGCCGAACTGTCCCAGGCTGCCGACCATGAGCTTGGGGATGTCGAAGCCGGCCGCGTTCTTCACTACCTTGCCGCCGGCCGCGATCAGCCGACCTTCCGCGTCCACATAGCGCACACCCAGGATGAAGTCGCGCAGGCCGCCGTGGCGATAGCGGCCCGGCCCGTTGGCGCCCGCGGCCACGGTGCCGCCCAGCGTCGCGCCGGCTTCGACCAACAGCGGATCGCAGGGCAGATATTGGCCGTGTTCGGCCAGGACGCCGGCCACCTCGCTCGCGCGCGTGCCGGCCAGGGCCGTAAAGGTGAACTCGGCCGGCTGATATTCGACGATGCCGGAGAGGCCGGTCAGGTCGAGCGGCATGAAGCCGTCGGAGGCCGAGGAGAGCGCGGTCTTGGTGCCGGCCCCCCGCGGCAAGACGTGCACGCAATCGCGCACGGCCGCCTGCAGATCAGCGACCGTGGTGGGTTTCAGGATGACGTCTGGCATAGGTTCCCTTTATGATCTTCGCAACGGGCCAGGCTCCGCGTTATGCCGTTACAGCATCGGCCAGCGCTTCATCCCAGAACAACCGCTGGCCGTCCTGGAGCAACATGACGTTCTCGCGCTGGGCAAGCTGACGGGCGCCTTCGGTGACCTCTTCGCCGGCCGCGACGGGGATGGTCGTCAGGCCCGCTTTGCGCAAGAGGCCGGCGCGACGTCGCGCCCGTTCCACATCGCTGCGATCTACGACCGCAGAGACTTCGATGGCCAGCCACACTTCGGGCTTCTGGGCCAATTGCTGCACCTGGCCGCGCACCAGGACATCGAGCGGCAACAGATCGTTGAGCTCCGCCTCGGTCAGGCGATCCTCTATGTCGGCGACCACATCTTGCAGCGATACGACCCGGATGCGACGCATGATCGGCCCGAAATAGGCGAAGGCGCGCTCGCGATAGCGTCGTTCCAGGCTCTCGCCGACCAGCCGCCCCAGCTTCTCGTCCATGCGGTCGACGCGGCCGATGAGCCCCTGAAGGATCTGTTCGGTGCGCTTTTGGGCCTCGGCCAGCTCCGCGACGCGCTGTTCGGTGCGCTTCTGGGCTTCGATCAACTCCGCGACGACGGCCTCCAGGCGGTCGAGGCGCTGCTCGGTGCGCTTCTGGGCTTCGATCAGCTCCGCGACGACGGCCTCCAGGCGGTCGAGGCGCTGCTCGGTGCGCTTCTGGGCTTCGGCCAGCTCCGCGACGCGCTGCTCCGTGCGCTTCTGGGCTTCGATCAGCTCCGCGACGATGGCCACCAGGCGGTCGAGGCGCTGCTCGGTGCGCTTCTGGGCCTCGGCCAGCTCCACAACGGCATCGCTCAAGCGATCGAAGTCTTCGCGGCGCACGGCCAGCTCGGCATGGAGCGACTGCCGGAACGATTCGATCAGCCGGATCATGGGCCGTTGCAGTTCCGGCGGCAGATCCAGGATATCCAATGTGTAGCTCATACCGTCTTCTCTCTTCTATTCTCAGTAGATCACAATTTTGCTGCTCCAAGCCGGTCTGTGACCGGCGGTCGGGGGTCACAGACCCCCTCTGAGCTTGAATCTGTGATCTACTGATTCTCGCGAAATCACTCCGGCGGCCTCCAGCGGATGCATTCCCACCTGCCGGGGCGCGGCGCTGCCATCGCCGGGGAACATCTTGCCGCGATTGGCGATCTCTTGCGGGTCACAGGCGCGGCGCAGACGGCGCATCGTCTCGATGTCGTCCGCGCCGAACATGACCGGCAGATACTCCCGCTTCTCGATGCCGATGCCGTGTTCGCCCGTGATCGAGCCGCCGAACGCGACGCACAGTCGCACGATTTCGCCGGCCAGCCGCTCGGCCTTCTGATACGCGCCCGGCTCGCGGCCGTTGTAGAGGATGAGCGGGTGCAGGTTGCCGTCGCCGGCATGGAAGACGTTGGCCACGCGCAGGCCATATGCCGCGCTCAGCCGCTCGATCTCGATCAGCGCCTCGCCCAGCCGGCCGCGCGGGACGACGCCGTCGTTCACCAGGTAGTCCGGGCTGAGCCGGCCCACGGCCGAAAACGCGCTCTTGCGTCCCTTCCAGATGCGCAACCGATCGGCGTCATCCTGGGCCACCCGGATCTCGTACGCGCCCGATGCCTCGATGATCGGCCTCAGCCGCTTGAACTCCTCTTCGACTTGCTGCGCCTCGCCATCCAGCTCAACGATGAGCAGCGCGGCCGCGGCCTTCGGATAGTTCGCCTGGACGGCCGCCTCGGCCGCCTGGATGGCCAGCCGATCCATGATCTCGATGGCGCCCGGCAACAGCCCCGACGCCACGACCGCGGTCACGGCATCGCCGGCCTTGCTCAGACTATCGTAGGCGGCCAGGATCGTGCGATAGCGCTCCGGCTTGGGCAACAGGCGCAACGTGATCTCCAGCGCGATGCCGAAGAGCCCCTCTGACCCGACGAACAGCCCCACCAGGTCGGGGCCGACGCCTTCCAGGCTATCGCCGCCCAGGGTTACGACCTCGCCATCGGCCAGGACGGCCTTCATGCCGAGCACGTGGTTGCTGGTCATGCCGTACTTCAGGCAATGGGCGCCGCCGGAATTGAAGGCGACATTGCCGCCGATGGTGCAAACCGGCTGCGAGGAAGGGTCGGGCGCAAAGTACATGCCGTAAGGACTGGCGGCCTTGGTGACGTTCAGGTTGATCACGCCCGGCTCGACGACCGCGATCCGTTCTTCGGGATCGAGCTTGAGGATGCGGTTCAGCCGATTGAGCGTGATCAGCACGCCGTCCTGGATCGGCAGAGACGCGCCGGAAAGGCTGGTGCCGCTGCCGCGCGCCACGAACGGCACGCCATGCCGATGACAGATGCGCACCGTCCTGATCACCTCGTCCTGCGTCTCCGGGATGACGACCGCGGCGGGCCGCGTGCGATAGGCGGTCAGTGCATCCGACTCGTACGGTATGAGCTGAGCAGGCTGCACAAGCAACCGATCGGCGGGATAGAGCTGGGCCAGTTCGTCCTGCCAGATTGGGGGCATGGAAAAACTCCTCGCTTTTCTATGGGCCGGCCGCAACGGACATGATCGGGGCCGGACTTTCTTGCTCCACCGGTTTGGGTCTGGCGCTATCGTGCATTGCGCCAGAGGAAACTGGCTGCCTGCAATTATACTGCAACCTGATCCATTCTGGCAACACCGGTTCTCGCCCAATGGAATCGGCGGGGGCGAAGTTTGTCCCTCTTCGCCGCGCATGATATAATTTTCGTCTGTCAGGCCGGCGCCGACGCGCCGGCACGCTATAAACGGAGGCCGATTATCCTGTGAAGATCTATCTCTACCTGGCGCAAGTCGTTCTTGCCGTGGCGTTGATCGTGCTGGTGACCCTGCAGGCCAAAGACGCGGGCCTGAGCCAGATGTTCGGCGGCGGCGATATGGGCGTGGCGCGCACCCGCCGCGGGGTCGAAAAGACCATGTATCAGGCCACGATCGTCTTGGGCGTGCTCTTCGTCCTGCTGGCGATCGTCACGGTGCGCATTGCGGGCTGAACTTGGGCAGACACCTTCGTTGGCAGGCGCTGATCGCCCTGTTGGGCATCGTTCTGCTGGTGGCGCTGTTGCGCTACGCCGCCTACAACTTCACCACGGTCACCGTCCCCGACCAGGGCGGTACCTACGTTGAAGGGGTGGCCGGCAGCGCCCAGTACATCAACCCTCTTCTCAGCCAGTACAATCAGATAGATGCGCTCCTGGTTTCCCTGCTCTTCAACGGCCTCACGCAGTTGGACGAGCAGGGAAACGTGGTTCCCGACCTGGCCGAAAGCTGGACGATCGGCGCGGACGGCCTGACCTACGACTTCCGCCTGCGCAGCGGCCTTTTCTGGCACGATGGCGCTCCGGTCACCGCGGCCGACGTGCTCTACACGGTGCGCGCGCTGCAGGCCGATGATTTCCCCGGCGTGCCGTGGCTTCATGCCCTCTGGAAGGCGGTCAAAGTCGAGGCGCCCGATGGCCCCGAAGGCGTGACGGTTCGCTTTACCCTCGAGCAGCGGCTCCCTTCTTTTCTGGATTACACGACGATCGGCCTCTTGCCGGCCCATCTGTGGGAGCGGGTGCCGGTGGCCGAGATGATGAACTCGCAGCTCAACACCCGGCCCGTGGGCACCGGCATGTGGCAGATGGCCCGGCTCAGCGCCACGCGGGCCGATCTGATCGCCAATCCGCGCTTCGCCGGCAAGGCGCCCTATCTGGCGGGCCTCTCGTTCCGCTTCTATCCCGATCATCAGAGCCTGATGCCGGCCTACGACCGGAAGGAGATAGATGGCATCAGCGTCATCTGGCCGGAAGAGATCGCGGCCGCGACGCAACGCCAGGACCTGCAGCTCTTCTCCGCGCCGCTTTCCGGCTATACGGTGATCTATCTGAACCAGAACAATCCCAACGTGGCTTTCTTTCAGGATACGGCCGTGCGCCAGGCGCTGCTCTATGCGCTCGACCGACAGGCGCTGATTGATGCGGTCCTTTACGGCCAGGGGATCGTCGCCCATTCGCCGCTGTTGCCGGCCACCTGGGCCTACGATCCCGACGTGCCGAAGTACGCGGCCGATCCGGCCAGGGCGGCCGCGTTGCTCGACGAAGCGGGTTGGGTCCTGGCCGAAGGGGAAACCGTGCGGAAGAAGGATGGCCGGCCGCTGGCGTTCATCCTGGTCGGCGACGATCGCCGCCTGCTCGAGGCCCTCGCCGAGGCCTGGGCGAAGATCGGCGTGGACGCGAAGCCCCAACCGGTCACGCTGGCGGGCCTCACGGCCGACTTCCTGACCCCGCGCAGCTTCGATGCGGCGGTCGTCCATTGGGAGCTGGCCGGCGATCCCGATCCCTATCCGTTGTGGCATTCGACGCAGAGCAAGGACGGCCAGAACTACAGCGGGTGGAACAACCAGGCCGCCGATGAGGCCATCGAACAGGCCCGCTCGACCGTTGACCCGGCCGCGCGGCGCAAGCACTACGTGGAGTTCCAGCGCATCTTCGCCCGCGAAGTGCCCGCCCTCCTGCTCTACTATCCGGTCTACTCGTTCGGCGTGCGCGACAAGATCCACGGCGTACAGGTAGGGCCGTTGAACGAGCCGGCCGATCGCTTCCGCAACGTCGCCGATTGGTACATCGTCACCCGCCGCATCACGGTGGGCGGCAAGTAGGGAACACGCGATCCTGTCCCTACCGGCGCATTCCGCTCCACCGGCGCAACCAGATGCGCCGGCCGTCGCTGATCGCCTCCACGACGCCCTCTTCTGCCACGCGAACGGCCCCCCGGCCGGCGAGCCATGCCGCCACGTCGGCCGGATAGGTCGTGCCCTCCGGCCAGAGCACGATCTGAGGTGCCGTGCGCTCCAGGAATGCCACCTGCGGCCAGGCGGCCGTGTCGGGACCGGCCGTCTTGAGCAGCGCCAACGGCCCGATGTCCGGCCCCGCATCCCTCAGCCAGGATTGGCCGGCCGGGGAGATCGTGGCCGGCAGGATGGTGCTGAAATCTCCATAGCGCAACAACCAGGCTTCCCCCGGCGCCACGCAGAGCAGCTCGACCCCGCCGCCCAGGCGGATGCGCGTGCCGGCGGCCGGCCGATCCGCGTCGGCCGAACGGGCGCCCGGCCAAAAGGCGGTTGCGTTCGGGCCGAGCGCCAGGCTCACGCTGCTCTCGCCGGCCGCCAACAGGGGCCGGGCGGCCATCGCCAGGCGCGCGCCATCGCCCCGGCCATCCCAGATCCATGCCCGCCGGCCCGCGGGCGTAGTCACCAGGGCCGCTTCGCCCCCTTCCATGGAGATGAAGATCACATGCAACCGGCCGTCGGGCAACAGGTTGGCCGTCGAGACCACCAGCCAGGTCGCGGCGAGGGCCGCCAGCGTCCAGCGGCCGGCGTGCGCCGGCAAGGGCAAGCGCCGATAGAGCGCCGGCCAACTGCGGCGGACGAACCAGGCGACCAGGATCAGTCCGTAGACCACCGCAAACGCCCGGCCGAGCGCGCCCGTTTCGACCGACGCCAGCGGCGCGGCCGCCAGGGTCCGCACCACCGCCACGGTGTAGGTGAGGAACAGCCACGGCACGGCCGCCGCAATCCGTCCCAACCCTTCCCAGATCAGGCCGACGACCAGGGTGATCATGCCGCCGAGCATGATGGCCGGCTGCACGGGCAAGATGAGGAAGTTGGCCAGGAGCGAGACGACTGAGAGCCGGCCGAAATAGTAGACGATCAACGGCAGCGTCAGGATCTGCGCCGCCATCGTGACGATCAACGCGTCGTTCAGGAAGCCCATCGCCTGGCGGACCCGCTCCGGCGGGAGGCGGCGCGCCAGGAAGCGTTCGACGCGCGACTGGAGCGCCGGCGTGAAGAGGATCAGGCCCAGGGTGGCCCCGAAGCTGAGCTGAAAGCCCACATCCCACAGGCTCAGCGGGTTGATGAGGGTCATGAGGAGCGCGGAGAAGAAGAGCGATACGTAGGCGGTGCTCGTGCGGCCCAACGCGGCGGCGATCACGTAGAGGATGCCCATGATGCCGGCGCGCAGCGCGGGCGGATCCGCGCCGACCAGGAGCACATAGAGCACGACGGTAAGCGCCACCGGCAACGCCGCGCGGGTCTTGCCCACGCGGCGGCCGAGCAGTCCCATGAGCACGCCGGTGAAGAGGGCGATGTTGCTGCCGGAGATCACGATCACATGCGCGGTGCCGGTGGCCTTGAACGCCTCATCCACCGCCGGCGGGATGCCGCTTTCGATGCCGAGCAACATGCCGTTGGCCAGCGCGGCGGCCGGCTCGGGCAAGGCGCGGTTCAACAGGTCAGAGCCGGCCGCGCGCAGCCGATAGAGCGCGGCCCAAAACGGATGGCCCCGGCCGGCCGCGATCAGCTCGAGGCGGCCGCGACGCATCAGGCTATGGATGCCGCGCGCGCTGAGATACGCGGCGTAGTCGAAATCGTCGAAGACAGGGGGCATGATGAGCTGGCCGCCGGCGCGGACGCGGTCGCCGTAGGCGAAGGCCGGAAAGCGGGCGGCCTGCACCAGGAGGTCGCCCTGCACGGGCCGCGCGCGGCCGGCGAGGATGAGCGTATCGGCCCGCACGCGATAGAAGGTGCGCGTATCCCGTACATCGGGATAGCCGACGATCACCCCTTCGACCGTCGCGTAGGCCGGCGCGTCGGCCGTGCCATTATAGGCGGCCAGCCGATCGGCCGCCGGGCAGACGGCAAAGGGCCGGGCCTGGTAGCGCCAGGCGCCCAGGAGCGCCGCGCAGAGCAAGATGGCCGCCAGGCGACCGGCCGTGCGCGGGCGGAAGCGGCCGGCCGCCAGCGCCGCGGCCAGGGCCGGGCCGATGAACGCCCAGGCGGGCGTCGTACAGCCGATCGCACCCAGGCCCCAAAGCTGGTGCGCCAGCCAGATGCCGGCGCACCAGCCCATCGCAAGGTAGACCAGGGTCATCCTGCGCGCTGTCCTCTATCGGGTCGGCTCCTCCTGGTCTGCGGGCCAGCTCAGCCGCCAGCGGCCATCGGACCGCGCTTCCATCTCCACCGTCGCGCCGGCGCGCAGCACCAGTGGATCCTCCATGTGGCCGAACGGCAGCCGACAGATGGCCGGCACGGCCAGGCGGTCGGCCCAATCCGCCAGGATCTCGTCCACGGTCGGCCCGCCGTAATCGGCTGCCACCTGGTGATGGAACGCGCCGCCGAGCAATCCCACCACCCCCTCCAGCTTGCCGGCCAGGTACATCTGGTTCAGGGCGAAGTCAATGGCATAGGGTCGCTCGTCGATGTCCTCGATCGCCAGGATGTGGCCGCGCAGGTCGGGGAAGGCGGAGGTGCCGCACAGGCTGGCCAACACCACCAGGCACGCAGCAAAGAGCGGCGCGCGGACCGCGCCCGGCCGCAACACGCGGGCCGCCGGCTCGACTTCGGAAGTGCACTCGAATGCCTGGCCGCGCAGGAACGCCAGGAGGCTGGCGGCCTGTCGCGAGTCGGTCGTGGTCTCGCTCAAGGTGCCGTACAGGGCCGGCCCCCAGCCGCGCACCTGCCAGCACGCGTGCAGGACGGTGATGTCGCTGTAGCCGATCAGCCACGGCCGGCCGACGGCCGGCGCGCGCAGGAGCGTCGGCACCAGGTGCACCGCGGCATAGCCGCCGCGGAAGGCCCAGATGATCTCGTGTTGCAGCGCAACCTCCAGGTCTGCGGCGCGCGCCTCCACCGGCAGCCATACGCCATACTGTTGATAGCGGTCGAGCAACGGCGACGGCACGACCTCCCATCCCAGCGCGTCGGCCCAGGTCTGGGCCGTTTTCAATGTCTTCGCCTTTTCGGCCGGGTTCCGCATCGCATACGATGGTGCTGTTATGTAAAGTCGCAGCTTCACTGTCAGGGCCTTTCTGTAATGGAGTGACTCAAAGACGAATCGAGCAAATTATACCGCCGCGCCATTTTGTCCGCAACCCTCCTTCGGGGTATACTTGAAAGAAACGGTCGGTGCAAGGAATCGTATGGCTTTGCGCAACGGATTGGCTCTGGTCGTGATCGTGGTCACGTTGATCGGCGTGGCGGTGGGCCGCTACCCTCGCCTGCGCATGAACCGCGCGACGATCTCGCTGGTGGGCGCCACCGCGCTGATCGTCATGGGCGCCATCCCGTTGGAGCGGGCTTACGCGAGCCTGGACATGAACACGCTGGTGCTCCTGTTCGCGATGATGGTCATCAACGTGAACCTGCGCCTGTCGGGCTTCTTTCGCCTGATCGGCAGCGAGGTGATCCGCCTGGCCCGCACACCGCGGCAGTTGCTCGCGTTGATCATCGCGTCCTCGGGCATCCTGTCGGCGCTCTTTCTCAACGATACGATCGTGCTCATGTTGACCCCGCTGGTGCTGGAGCTCACCCTGGCGCTGAAGCGCAATCCGATTCCCTACCTGATCGGCCTGGTGACCGCGGCCAACATCGGGTCGGCGGCCACCATTGTGGGCAATCCGCAGAACATGATCATCGGCGTGGCATCGCAGATCCCGTTCGTGGCGTTCACGGCCCGGCTGTTGCCCGTGTCGTTGGCCGGGCTGGCGGTCGTGTGGGGCGTGTTGGTGGCCATCTACCCTCGCGAGCTCGGCCGGCAGCGCTTCGGCGATGATGTATATCTGCCGTGGGAGCCGGTCTATCGGCCGCTGTTGCGCAAGAGCTTGGTGGCCGTGGGCCTGATGTTGATCGCGTTCCTGGCCGGCGCGCCGGTGGCATTGGCCGCGCTGGCGGCCGCTTCCCTCTTGCTCATCACGCGGCGCATCAAGCCGCAGCGCGTGTTCAACGAGGTGGATGTCTCGCTGCTGGTCTTCTTTTCCGGCCTGTTCATCGTGACGGGCGCCATCGAGGAGATCGGCCTGAGCGAACAACTTTTCGCCGTCGGCCGGCCCATCGCCGGCCAGGGGACGCCGGCGCTGTCGCTGGTGGCAGTGATCCTCAGCAACCTGGTCTCGAACGTGCCGGCCGTGCTCCTCTTCCGGCCGCTCATCCCGCAACTGGCCGATCCGCACCGCGCCTGGTTGACCCTGGCCATGGCAACCACCTTTGCCGGCAACCTGACGTTGCTCGGCTCGGTGGCCAACCTGATCGTGGCCGAGATCGCCAAGGGCCGCGAAGTCCATCTCGGCTTCGTCGAATACTTGAAGGCCGGTGTGCCGATCACCCTGTTGAGCCTGGCCTTGGGGGTCGCGTGGCTGAGCTTGATTTGATGATGGGTTTGCGGGTATACTCATGGGAGCAGGAGGAGTGGAAAATGGCTGATGAATCGCGAGAAATGGGAAAGGTATGGCGCATTTACCTGCGCATCAGCCGCTTTCCGATCCTGGCCAGCACCATTCGCGAGCGGATGCGCCAGGAGCTCTTCAAGCGCGGCATCGTAGACCCCAAGCGTTTCGAGGAAGAAGTCAAAGAAGAGGCGATCGAATCGCAGAAGCGGGAAGGGATCTTGAATCCCTACACGGACGAGCCGTCGGACGTGTGGGAACGGCGACTGGCCATCATTCGGGATCAGCGCACCGACTATTACTTCGCCTACAACTTTCCCTTGAGCCGCTTCGACGAGATCGCGCGCGAGGTGCTGAAGCAACGCAAATCGCGCGAAGAGATCCTGACGCTGAACCCGGAGCTGGCGCCGTGGGAGTGGCTGTTCCAGCAGGCCGAGGAATTCGAGGCGCTGCCGGCCGAGCAGCGCGCCAGGGTTCAACATCACCTGCAAGAGATCAAGGTGGTGCTGATCCGCGCCATGATCAGCGAGCAACTGCAGTTCGTGCGGATCGCCAAGGAGTATCTGGACATCGCCGATCTGCGCTGGATCCGCAGCCACCGCATCGGCACGGGCAAGATCGGCGGCAAGGCCGCGGGCCTGGTGTTGGCCTGGAAGATCTTGCAGAAAACCCTCGCCGGCCAGGATAAGGGCCGCGAATCGCTGCAGCTCGTGCTTCCCGAGACCTTCTTCCTCGGCGCCGACGTCTTCTACGAGCACCAGGCCCTGAACAACCTGTCCGACTTCATGAACCAGAAGTACAAGCCGCTGGATCAGATCACGGCCGAGTATCCGATCCTCCAGGAGGCCTATCTGAACAGCCGCTTCCCGGAATACGTGGTCAAACAACTGGAAGAGGTGTTGAAGCTGGTCGGCCCCAGGCCGCTCATCGTGCGCTCCTCCAGTCTGCTGGAGGACAACTTCGACGTCTCGTTCGCCGGCATCTACGAGAGCGTCTTCTGCCCCAATCAGGGCACGCCCGCGGAGAACCTGGACGCGCTCACGCGGGCGATTGCGCGCGTCTACGCCAGCTTTGCCAATCCGAACGCGCTCTTCTACCGCAAGCAGAAGGGGCTGCTGGATTACGACGAGCGCATGGCGGTGATGATCCAGCCGGTGCAAGGGGAAACGTATCGCGATTACTTCTTCCCGATGGTGGCCGGCATGGCCTACAGTCGCAATCCCTTCATCTGGAGCCCCAAGCTGCGCCGCGAAGAAGGCTTCGTGCGCATGGTGGCGGGCATGGGCACGCGCGCGGTCGAGCGGGTCGGCGAGGATTATCCGCGCATGGTCGCGTTAAGCCATCCGCAACTGCGGCCCGAAGGCAGTCCGGAGCAGATCCGCCACTATTCGCAGTACTACATGGACGTGATCAACCTGAAGCAGAACCGCTTCGAGACGTTACGCGTCGGCCAGGTGCTGGGGGCCGACTATCCGCATCTGCGGCTGCTGGCCTCGGTGGATCACGGCGATTACATCGCGCAGATGGTCTTCAACGACCATACCCTCGATCCTAACCGGCTGATCCTGACGTTCGACGGCCTGTTGACCCAAACCAGCTTCGTGGATCACCTGAAATGGGTGTTGAAGGCGTTGGAGTTCGGCTACGGCCGGCCGGTGGACATCGAGTTCACGCTGGGGTTGAGCCACGACTACCCGCGGCCCAAAGTGGAGCTGCATCTGCTCCAGTGTCGGCCGCTGAGCACGCACTATCTGGCCGAAGAGGTCTGCTTCCCGGCCTCGCTTCCCGAAGATGCGATCCTCTTCGGCACGGTCAAGCTGGTGCCCACCGGCTGCGTCCACGATATCGCCTACATCGTATATGTGGATCCGGAAAAGTACCTTCAGCTCGGCGATCCTTCGCAACGGCTCGAGATCGGCCGGCTGATCGGCCGGATCAACCAGCGGCTGGAGGGCAAGACGTTCATCCTGATGGGGCCGGGCCGCTGGGGAAGCAACAATCCGGAGCTGGGCGTCAAGGTGGGCTATGCGGATATCTACAATACGCGGGCGCTGATCGAGATCGGCTGGCGACACGGAACCGGCCGGCCGACCCTGTCGTATGGCACCCACTTCTTTCAAGATCTGGTCGAGGCGCGCATCTATCCGCTGGCGATCTATCCCGGAGAGCCCGGCAATCCGTTTCGGAAGGAATTCTTCGACCGGGCGCTGAACGCCCTGCCGGCGCTGCTGCCCGAGGACGCGCGCTTCGCCGACTATGTCAAGGTCATCGACGTGCCGGCGACGACCGGCGGCAAGACGGTCGAGCTGGTCATGAGCAGCGAAGAGGCGCGCGCGATCGCCTATCTGAGCAACGGCAGGGTGTAACCGCGCGGTCCGCCTTCGCCGGCCGCGCACTCTGGCGGCGGCCGGATTCTCGCCTTGATGCCCGTGGCGCGCCCGGTCGGCGCTCCACAGGCGCGCAAACTCATCCTGTACATCTCTTACATCGGAGGCATCTGTGCACGCGCTTTCGCCCTTTGAATACGACGATGTTGACATCCTGTGCGCCAACGTGATCCGTGGCCTGGCCATGGACGCGGTGCAAAAGGCCGATTCGGGCCATCCCGGCATGCCGATGGGCATGGCCACGGTCGCCCATGTGCTCTGGACGCGCTTCCTGCGCTTCGATCCGCGCGATCCGGCCTGGTTCAACCGCGACCGCTTCATCCTCTCCGGCGGCCACGGCTCCATGTTGCTCTACAGCCTGCTCCACCTGGCCGGCTACGACCTGCCGCTGGAACAGATCAAGCAGTTCCGCCAGCTCGGCAGCATCACGCCGGGCCACCCGGAATACGGCCTGACGCCGGGGGTCGAGACGACGACCGGGCCGCTCGGCCAGGGGTTCGCCAACGGGGTGGGCATGGCGCTCACCGAGGCGTTCCTGGCCGCTACCTTCAACCGCGACGGACATGCGGTCGTGGATCATTACACCTATGTCTTCGCGGGAGACGGCGACCTGGAGGAAGGGATCAGCCACGAGGCCGCTTCGCTCGCCGGCCACCTGAAGCTGGGCAAGCTGATCTGCTTCTACGACGACAATCGCATCACCATTGACGGGCCGACCTCCCTGTCGTACAGCGACGACGTGCCCCTGCGCTTCCAGGCCTACGGCTGGCACGTCCAGCGCGTGGACGCCTACGACATGCCCGCCATCGCGCACGCCGTCCGGCAGGCCCAACAGGTGGGCGACCGCCCTTCGCTGATCATCTGCCGGTCGCACATCGCCTACGGCAGCCCGAACAAGCAGGACACGGCCGAGGCGCACGGCGCGCCCCTGGGCGAAGCGGAAGTGCGGCTGACCAAGGAAGTGCTCGGCCTGCCGGCCGACGAGACGTTCTGGGTGCCCGAAGAGGCGCGGGCGCGCTATGGCCAGGCCGCCGCGGCCGGCATCGCCCACCATCGCGCCTGGGATGAACTGATGGCGCGCTATGCCGCCGCGCATCCCGACCTGGCCGCCACTTTCCGGGCCGCGCTGGCCGGCGAGTTGCCGGCCGGCTGGGATGCCAACCTGCCGACGTGGGATGCCGGCGCGAAGGTGTCCACGCGCGCGGCTTCGGGCAAGGTGCTCGACGCCATCGCGCCGCGCTTGCCCACCCTGATGGGCGGCTCGGCCGACCTGACCCCCTCCAACAATACCCGGCCCAAGGATGCCGTAGACTTCCTGCCCGGCAGCTACACGGGCCGCTACCTCCGCTTCGGCGTGCGCGAACACGGCATGGGCGGCATCCTGAACGGCATGGCATTGCACGGCGGCGTGATCCCCTACGGCGGCACCTTCCTGGTCTTTTCCGATTACATGCGCGGCGCGGTGCGCGTGGCCGCGATCATGAAGGCGCCCGTCATCTTCGTGTGGACGCACGACAGCGTCGGCGTGGGGGAAGACGGCCCAACGCATCAGCCGGTGGAGCACATGGCCGCGCTGCGCGCCATCCCCAACCTGGTCGTCATCCGGCCGGCCGACGCCAACGAGACGGCCGCGGCGTGGCGCTACGCGCTCACCCATCGCGATCGGCCGGTGGCGCTGCTGCTCTCGCGGCAGAACCTGCCGGTCTTGCCCGGCACGAAGGAGCTCGGCCGCGAGCTGCTCGGCCGCGGGGCCTATGTGCTGGCCGATGCCCCGAATGCCGCGGCGCAAGTGATCCTGATCGGCACCGGCTCGGAGGTGGCGGTGGCGTTGGCCGCGGCCGATCTGCTCGCCAACCGGGGGATCCCCTGTCGCGTCGTCAGCATGCCGAGCTGGGAACTTTTCGAAGAGCAGGATGCGTCATATCGCGAAAGCGTCTTGCCGGCCCACATCACGGCCCGCGTGGCCGTCGAGGCCGGGGTCACGCTGGGGTGGGAGCGCTACGTCGGATCGGCCGGCGCGGTCGTGGGCATCAACCGCTTCGGCGAGTCGGGCAAGGGGCCGGCCGTGATGGCGCATCTGGGGATCACGCCGGAACACGTGGCCGAGAAGGCACTGGCGCTCCTGGCAAAGTAAGACGCGCAGTTACAGCAGTTACATCTATTTCTCGAGCGGGAGGCGGGATCGTGCGACAGATGTGGACCCCCTGGCGGATGCCCTACATTCGTCGCGAGAAGCGCGCCGGCTGCATCTTCTGCGACATGTTGGACGCGACCGATGACGAGGCCAATCTGGTTCTGCATCGGGGCGAGCTGGCTTTCCTGGTACTCAACAAGTATCCTTACAACAACGGCCACATGATGGCGGTCCCCAATCGTCACGTCGAGACGATCGAGGCGCTGACGGCCGAAGAGATCGGCGAGATGATGGAGCTGGTCGTGCTCGGCATGGCGGCCTTGCGTCGCAGCGCCCAGCCGCACGGCTTCAACATCGGCATCAACATCGGCAAAACGGCCGGCGCCGGCGTGCTCGACCACGTCCACACGCACATCGTGCCTCGTTGGGAAGGGGATTCCAACTTCATGCCGGTGCTCGCCGAGGTCCGGCTCATTCCGCAACATCTGGACGAAACCTACGCCGAGCTACGGAGCGCCATCGAAGCGGTCCTGCGAGGCGAAGCTTGAGGGGCGACGCGGCAAGGACGAAGCGCGGTTTGCGATGTATCAGACGCTGATGGTTGGGGCCGAAGAGCTGGCCTACACCTGGTCGGTCGGCCGGCCGCAGAATGCGACGCCACTGGTGCTGGTGCACGGCGCCGGCGGCAACGCGCTGCACTGGCCGCCGGCCCTGCGCCGACTGCCGGGCCACCCGGTCTATGCGCTCGATCTGCCCGGCCACGGTCGTTCGGCCGGCCAGGTGCGTCACACCATCGGCGCCTACGCCGACGCGGTGGCCGGGTTCGCCGATGCGCTCGGCCTGCCGGCGTTCGTCCTGGCCGGCCATTCGATGGGCGGCGCCATCGCCATCGAGCTGGCGTTGCGCCGTCCAGAGCGATTGGCCGGCCTGATCCTGATCGCTACCGGCGCGAAATTGCGGGTGGCGCCCGAGATCCTGGACGGACTCCAGGCCGATTTCCCGGCCACGACCGATCGGCTGGTCGAATGGGCCCACGGCGCGACGCCCGACGCGCAGCTCGACCGCATCTATCGTCGGCGCCTGCGCGAGGTGTCGCCGGATCTCTTGCGCGCCGATTTTCTGGCGTGCGACGCGTTCGATCGCCGGGCCGAGGTGGCGGCCATCGGCCAACCCACCCTCATCATCTGCGGCGAGGCCGACCGCATGACGCCGATCAAATACAGCCGCTTCCTGGCTGAGCAGATCAAAGGCGCACAGCTTCTGAGCGTGCCCGGCGCCGGCCACATGGTCATGCTGGAGCCGGCCGGGCTTCCCGTCGTCGTCAGCGCGGTCCGCCGGTTTCTGGAGGAACGCGCCATCCTATCGGAACCACAGGCTGGTGCCCATGGCTGAAGTCATCTCTCAATCGCTGCGCGGACTCTCGGTCCTTCTCTCTCTGATCGCCGGCGGCTGCATCTACCTGATCCTGCTCAATCGTTACCTGCTCCTGTTGAGCGATAGCCGCGCCAAGAAGTTGATATTGCGTGGGGTCCTGGTCGTGATCGGCGCCATAGCGCTTCTGTTTGGCCTGTGGGCGGCCGGCCGCATCTGGATGGCGTTGCCGGCGGCCGTGTGCCTGGGGGTGATAGCCGGCGAAGTGCACCGGGCCATCCTCCGACGACAATACGCGGGCGAGGGACCCGTTCACGCAGATAACGCCGACGTCTCGCTGTGTTCGCCGATCACCACCACCGATCTGGCGATCTACCGCTATCGGCTGACTACCGCGAACTGGCGCGGGGCGCCGCTGCGCATCGCGCACGTCAGCGACCTGCACCTGAACGGCGACCTGCCTGTCGAATATTATCTGGCGACGCTGGAGCGCGTGGCCCAGGCCCGGCCCGACCTGCTCTTCTTCACCGGCGACCTGGTGACCCGCATCGAATATGCCGCCGAGCTGCCGCGCCTCCTGGCGGTGGCGCGCGGCCGTCTGGCGACGGTGGCGGTCCTGGGCAATCACGAGTATTGGCTGGGGCACGAACCGGTGGCCGAGGCGCTGAAGGCGGCGGACGTCACCTGGTTGAGCGATCGCTTCATGCGGCTTGCACACGACGGGCAAACCATCACCCTATGCGGCTACGAAACGCCCTGGTCGCGGGTGTTCTGGCAACCGCCGCGCGCGCCGGCGGGCGAGCTGGCGCTGATCATCACGCATACGCCCGACAACATCTATCGGCTGAGCGGCCTGGGCTACACGGCGGTCTTCGCCGGCCACTATCACGGCGGCCAGGTGCGCCTGCCGGGGTTCGGCCCGATCATCGTGCCGTCGCGCTATGGCCGGCGCTTCGATCACGGCCATTACGTGGTGAACGGCACCCATCTGTTCATCACCGCCGGAGTTGGCTCGGCCGTGCCGCCGCGGCGCATCTACTGCAAGCCGGACGTGTTCATCGTGGACGTCGTGGCCGCGTCCGACGGCGAAGGGGAGCGGACGCCGCGTCCCGCCTAACGCGCGACGCGGCCGCTCATCTTGCGGCGCTTGAGCTCGCGCAGCTCCATGCGCGCCCGGCGACCGCGGTCGGGCAATGACTCTTCGGCCGCCAGGGCCATGTGCAGCAGTCTCTCGGCCTCGGCGTATTCCTCCTTCTGGATGAGGATGCCGGCGAGGGCCGTTGCCGCCGACAGGTTTTGAGGATCTTTGGCCAGGTCCTGGCGCAGGCGGCGTTCGCGCGCCTCGCGCACGGTGTTGTTCCCCCGCGCCGTCCCCAGATCGAAGACGACATCGAAGATCGCGTCCCTGAGGCTTTCGGACTGATCGAGCTCGGCACGATGGCGAACCACGCAGCGCGAGCGCGGCACGATCATGTCCAGCTCGCGGGCGCTTCTCAGGTGCACCTCCGGCCGCTCCATCTTCGCGGTCGGATACAGCTCGACGGCCTCCCCGCCGTCCACCACGATGTTCAAGAGCTGTTCCCCGCCGTCCCAGCACAGACATTCCAGCAGCAGCGGCTCGTCCTTCAAATTCTCGGCCCTGATCAAGCCATCTCGATAGCTGAGCCGCACCCGATCGGTCTCGATGTCCTCTGTCAGGTACAGAGGCAAGACCTGCACCTGTGGATATCGGATGTCGAGGAACTCCAGGAACTGTCCGGAGTACTCCTTGAAGACGCCGACATGTTCGTGCACTTCATCCCCTTCGACGATCTCGAACACGACCTTCCGGCCGACGTGCCGTTCCAGCAGCGGATCCGCCTGCCGGCCGATCTCGCCGATGTATTTGCTTCCTAACTTGCTCAACGTCACATCGGTGCGGTCCACCAGATACCGGCTGCCGGCGGCCTTCTGGAATTGCCCCAGCAGGATGCCGATCACCTCCTGGAGGGAATCGGTGGCCGCGCTGAGGAAATTGCGCGTCTTGCGGGCCAGCCGGCGCAACGGATTGGGATGAAACGAGCGGCGGATGCTGATGGCCCGCCGGCGCTTTTCTTTGTCCGAGAGCCGATCCACATAACGATAGATCGTCTGGATGTCCTGATATTCCGAAGCGTAGAGGATATAGGAGGACTCGATGTGCTTCTCGTCCTGCAGGGCGTCGGTATAGATCAACTCCAGGCCGGTTGCTTCCAGTCGCAATGTTCCCCAGATCAGCTTGCCGTTGGCCCGTTCCACCGTGACGTGGAAGCCGACGAAATCCTTGAGACAGCGGTCTCTGATGCGCGCGCGCAGGTACGCGCCCAGGAGCGTGACTGCGAATACCAGTCCAATCGTTGCCAGCAACGACAGGTTTGCCGCCATAGGTCTTTCCTGATCTCCGAATCATGTGGGGGTGACGGACGGCTTGCTGGCAACGCCGTCTGTAGCACAAGCCTCTGGCTTGTGGTCGGGTTGCGGGCGTAAGCCGGAGGCTTGCGTTACGGGCGAGCGACAACGCGGTCCGTAGCACAAGCCTCTGGCTTGTGGCCCCCCTCACTCGGGCCACTCGACGGTGGACTCCACGATCATGCCGGGCCGGTCGAGCCGCTCCAACAGCGCCAATGCCTCGCGAACCACCGCCATCTGAGTTTCGCTGTGGCCGGCCGGGCCAAGCGGCGCGCCGTACGGAAAGCGCACGTGCAGCGCACGCGGCGGCTTGACGTTCTCCGCGATCTCCCGGCTCATCACGACACATACGGTCGCGATGCCTTGCTCTTCAATGGCCCGTGCGATCAGTCCCACGGACTGTTGACAGAGCGGTCAACACGGGGTGAGGAAGGCCGCGTCTACGCCATCGGCCTTCAGCCGCCGCGCCACCGCGGGCGCGGTCTCGTTGACCAGTTGCCGCGTCTGCGGCAGGTAGCCCATGAAGCTGTACGTCCACGGAGAGAGACGGCCCACTGCGCCTTCGGCTACCAGGCGGGCAAAGTGGGCAATCGGCAACGCCACGTTCAGATCGGCCGCCAGATGCTGGTGATTATAGTGCGTATGCGCGATGCGCAGCCGATCGGCCGGCGTGTCAATGTGGATCTCGCGAAAGGACGGGTCGCCCAGGTCGTGCCAGGCGTCGAAGGGAAGCTGCACGTCGGCCCGGTACAGGCCGCAGGTCGTCACCAGGCCGATCGTGCATTGGGCCAGCGGCTTCGCGAGGGGCGTCCAGGGCGCGGCTTCGTTGTGGATCCACTCGAAGTGCGGATCCCATCGCCGCTGGACGTTGGCCTGGACGGCAGCCAGTTTGCTGTTCAACATGGGGGTCGGCTCACGCGCCGGCCGGGGCCGACGGCTTCTGGAACTGTCGGGCCTGGGCGAATTGCGCCTCCAGTTCGGCGCGGCGTTCGGCGGCCGCGCGGCGGCCCTCCTCCGCGATCGCTTCCAGGCGCTGGCGGATCTGCGCCTGCAACTCGGTGCCCGCCTGCGGCGCCATGAGCGCGGCCACGGCCGCGCCCGCCAGCGCGCCCAACACGAAACCGCTCAGAAACCACACGCTGCGATCCATGATATTCCTCCTTCGCTGATGAAGTATTGCACTCTGCCATTTGGACTTACGCACTTCTCGCTCGCAGGGGGTCTGTGACCCCATAGGCATCAAGCTAACAGGAAGATGGCGTCTTGCGCCACCTTTTCTCTCGCTCGCAGGGGGTCTGCGACCCCCGTCTGGCCCCCCGAGACGACGTATTCAGACCGACGACGCCGGTCGCAGACCGGCTGGAAGCGGTTCGCCACCTTTTCTCTCGCTCGCAGGGGGTCTGCGACCCCCGTCTGGCCGCCTGCGACGACATGTGCAGGCCGACGACGCCGGTCGCAGACCGGCTGGAAGCGGTTCGCCACCTTTTCTCTCGCTCGCAGGGGGTCTGCGACCCC
>DAOTZV010000104.1:0-1544 GCA_034434235.1 Anaerolineae bacterium | reverse complement strand
CCTCCTGTCTTCCCTTGAAATTGCTTCTCGTATTCCGCCAGGAAGCGGTCCAACTGCGCCCGGGTGCCCCGGATGCTGGCGGCCCAGGCGTGCAGGAACTCGACCCCCTGGTCGGTCAACTCGTACACCCGTCGCGCCGGCCCGGAATCGCCGGTCTCCCACGCCGAGCGCACCAGCCCGTCCGCTTCCAGGCCGCGCAGCGTGCGATAGAGCGTCCCGGGGTCGGGCGCGGGGTCATCGGCCGCGGCCAGCGCGTCCATCAGCTCGTAGCCGTGGGCGGGCTTCCTGGCCAGTTGCAGGAGCAAACGCGGCTGCACGAAGCCGCGCATCCGCCCCCCGCGGCAGCGGCAACCCTCGTCTGTTCCGTGGCCTCCGTCGCACATACTTCACCTCACCACTCTTCATCATCCACCCTGGCGCGCCCGACGCAAGCCTTGTGGTGCACAGGGTGCATCTAGATGCATAAAGCATATATAAGGCTAACACAAATCGCGCGGCTTGTCAAATCCACAGATCAGACAATCAAGGGCCGCAGTTCGGCAAGCGGTAGCCGTTGCGCGTGGCCTGTCGCGCGGTGCGATCGGCACGCGGAGCTTCTTGGATGTTGGGCGGTTTGTCACGAAAGCGGTGTTGTGTAAACTCTATGATGTCGTCACTCTGATCGGCTTAGTCAAGAGGCAGACGGGGCCCTCCGTGGCCGCATCCGCGTCGTGCGCTCGCCCGCCACGGAGAGCACGGAGGCCACGGATCACAAGGCGGCCCGTGGCGCCACCTGAGCCGCGACCGCCACAACGCCCTCCGTGGCCTTCGTGGTTGTATCCGTGTCGTGCGCTCGCCCGACACGGAGAGCACGGAGGCCACGGATCACAAGGCCCATGGCGCCACATAGGCCATGGCCACCACAACGCCCTCCGTGGCCTTCGTGGCCGCATCCGTGTCGTGCCCTTCGTGGCCGCATCCGTGTCGTGCCCTCCGTGGCTGCATCCGGTCATGCGAATTGAAGCGAGCAGGCTCGTAAGGAGGCCATTGAGGCAGCGTTCGGTGGCCCTCTCGATTGGCAGCGGCTGGACGACCGGCGGAGCAGCCGGATCCGTCATGTCATCACCGCAAGCGGCCTCAAAGACCGTGAACGATGGCCCAAGCTCCAGGACACGATGAGTGATGCGATGATACGTCTGGAGCGGGCTTTCAGGCCGGAGATACAGCAGCTCAAGCCCGGTTGAGTCGATATTGTCATCCATGCTCATGTCGCATCCCGTGAGGATTTTGCATAACTTCTGCCCAACCGACCTGCCCGGCGACCCGGCCGGCAAGACCGCGCTCCACATTCTCCCCCGCGCATGACGGCCCCCCCCATTTGACAGTCATGCCCTATCGGCGTATAATCGCATTCATTGTTTTGAATATAATGGGGCGCTAAAATGGAGGCTTTCGAAAACGCGGCCGCGCTGTTCAAGCTGCTCTCTCACCCGTCCCGCCTGGCGATCCTGCAGATCCTGCGGGAGGGCGAGGAGTGCGTCTGCCACATGGAGGCGGCGCTGGGG
>DAOTZV010000103.1:0-12055 GCA_034434235.1 Anaerolineae bacterium | reverse complement strand
GCGGCCGTGCTGCCGGTCGAGAACTGGCTGGGGCCGCTGCAAGACAACAACCAGATAGACTTCGAGCGCGGGCTGATTTCGGGCTACACCTACGCGCACGCGTTGCAGCCCAACAGCCCGGCCGTGGATATCGCGCCGCCGGAAGCGTGCGGCGCGACGCTCTATACGATCGCGCTTGCGGCGGCCAACCTGAATCGCACGGTGGAGGCCGGCGACATCGTGCGGTGGAGCCACTCCGCCGACCGCACCGTCGTGCTGAACGACGGCGCATACGATGCGATGCTGATCCCTGTGCCGGCCGGCGGGACCTCCCGCCAGGTGCAGTTCGACCGGCCGGGCGCGTATGCCTACACCGTCTACGACAACGACCGGCAGGCGGTCGCCGCGGGTACGATCACCGTGCAGGCCCGCAGCCGGGCCGCCGACCAGCGCGGGGTGGCGGTCCCGCAGCGGGGCGCCCCGCTGCGCAGCGACGGTACGGGCGGCGCGTATCGCTGCGACGCCGGCGCGTTCGAGTTCCAGCCATGGGTGGTGGGCCAGCCGCTGCCCCGGCCGCCCGCCGCCATCGGCACGCAGCCGCCGGTCTGGAGCGTCGGCGGCAGCAGCTCGCAGGACACCCTCTCCTATCACGCCTGGAGTCCGGCCACGGCCCAGGACTTCGCGCTGCGGCCGTCGCCCGACAACGGCGATGCGACCCTTACCTCCGCCGAGCTGGTGCAGGTGGTCTGGAAGACCGATCCCGACCCGGCTTCGTCGGCCTCGTTGACGCAGGTGGGGGTGGTGGAATGGCCGGACGCGCCGCAGCTGCACATCTCCGGCGCGCGCGTCAGCCTGGCGCACGACGCGGTGAGCGACGGCTTCCAGGTCTCGTCGGCCCGTGCGTTCGAGGGCCGCGCGGCCGCTGATGCCCCGGCCGGCCAGATCCTCAGCAACGGCATCTTCACCCGCACCGAGCTGACTGCGGCCGCCTACCCCGGCGATTCCTACTCGGTGCTGCAATACATCAAGGGCAACCAGACCGACGCCGCGCTGAAGGTGCAGGTGGTGCGCACGGTGGGCTGGAACACCCCCGGCGTGCGCGACATGCGTTCGGAAGCGACGGTCTGCGAGATCGGCCGGGAGCTGCAATACGCGGCGCACCAGGATCCCGAAGGCAAGGCCGGCCAGATCCTCGCCGGCAGCGCGTTCGACGGCGTGCGCAGCCAGATCGAGCTGGCGAGCTTCCGCAACACCGTGGACGGCCTGGTGCCGCCGGCCCACGTCCAGGAGACGCGTGAGGGGCCGATCATCCCCATCCTGAACACAGCCCCCACCTTCAGCGACAACGACCTGGTCAACGGCGGCCACGACCTGCGCGTGGCGTGGTATCGCACCGACAGCCGCAACGTGGCGTGGCCGGTGAAGGCCGTGGGCTACCGGTGCACCTGGCCGACGACCGTGCCCGAGATCGTCATCGCCAGCGAGCTCGGCTCTGAGATCGGCGGCCAGCCCGTGCTGCGCGCCGACGACTACAAGGACGTCACCATCTATCACCAGCCGCTGGCGGATATGCCCGGCTTCAACCCCAACGACGAGCACGCGCTGCTGGCGGCCTCCAACCTGGGCAACAGCGCGCCGGCGCTCTATGCCCTGCGCAACGACCTGTGGGACCCGGCCAACAAGTCCGAGACGAGCGAGCCGTACGTACTGCTCAAGTATCGCGACCCGCGCGACGCGGACGCCAATCGCATCAAGATCGGCATCTACCGCGTCGTGCTGACGCGCACGGCCGAGGCCATCACCGACGTGCTGATTGACCCCGGCGCCATGACCATCGGCGGCGCGCTGGCCGCGGCTGCGACGGCCGGCCCGGCCGCCGCAGCCAGCCCCACCGTGCGCGTGGGCGACGCCGCCGTGCAGCCGGGCGCGGAGGTCACGACGCCGCTGGAGGTGGTGGGCGTGCGCAACCTGCGGTCGGCCACGATCACCGTGGCCTACGACCCCGCCAGGCTCACGCCGGTGCGCTGCACGCCCAACCGCCAGGATTTCGTCGAGCGGCCCTTCGGCCTGCACGTCGCGTCCGACAGCCCGGTGCAACCGCTGCGCCTCGTGCACATGCAGGCCTGGCTGGACGCGGGCACGAACGTTCAGTACGCGTGGAACTTCGGCGACGGCACGACCCGAATTGATACCGGCCAGGTCAGCCACGTCTACAGCCCCACCGTCTCGACCGCTGCCGCCTACACCGTCACCGTGACGGCAGCCAACGGCTTCTTCCCGTCGCTCACGAAAAGCACGGTCGTCGTGGTGGACCCGGCCGCGGTCGGCGGGACGCTGCCCGACGCCCAGGTCTCCGGCTGCCGGGTGGAGAGCCCCGGCCTGTTGACCTTCGAGCTGATCGCGCGCAACAAGCACGGGCTCAGCGGCAATCTGCTGCTGGCCGATCTGACCTTCCGCGCGGCCGACGCCGCGCCGCCGGGCCCGACCGAGGTGCGGCCGCTGACCACGGCGCTGGCCGGGCCGGCCTACGACGCGCTGAGCTACAACATCACGGCCGGCAATCCCGTCTACGCGCCCACGCCGCTGCGGGGCCTGTTGGACGTGCAAACGTGCAGCCAGACCCAGGCCGCGGACGAAAGCGCGCTGCCGTTCTGGAAGGACTTCAAGAACATGCTCTGGGCGCGCGCCGCGGGCGACATGCAGATCCTCTACTTCTACCCGTTGCAGCCCGGCTTCTACCTCACCGATCAGCACGCCAAAGATCTGGGACTGGTGGACCCGAGGAATCCCAACGCCGCGCTGCCCCCCGATCAGCGGACCGGCAAGTGCGCGCCCTGGCTGGACAAGCTGGCGACCGGCACGGTGAACGTCACCTACCAGGACGACCAGGGCGCCGACCGCCAGGCCAAGGTGTTGCCGGTGGCCTACCATGCGGACTGGCCCGACCTGCCGCCGCTGCTCACCGTCGGCGAGACGGTCTACGAGCGGAGCAAGGCCGGCGTCTCGGGCGTGGCGACGCAACTGGCCGTCGCGCGCATCTACGACGACCTGGCGCCCGGCGCATGGGACAACGCGGCCAGGAAGATCACGCTGCAAGGTACCGAAGTGCAGCGGTCGCTGACGCAGCTCATTGACCCGGTGGGCGAGCTGCGCGTGCCGCTCGACCTCACCATCAACGGCAGCCCCGGCCTGCCGACGCACATCAAGACCGAGCGCCTGCTCTTCGGCGGCGGCCTGGCGATCGCCGGCACCACCGACTTCGAGGAGCAGCTCCCCTTCTCGCTGCGCAGCCGGATCATGTTCGACGACAGCAAGGGCGAGCTGGTCTTCCGCGGTTACTACGACGGCGCGTCGCCCGAGTACCTCAAGGGGGACCCGCTGCTGCTGCTGAACGTGATGTCGGCCTCCGACAGGACCCGCCTGCGCCGCCTGTGCGAGACCCCCACCGGCCAGCTCCGCGCCGGCGCGGATCAGGCCCAGTGCAACAAGTACCTGGCGGCCGTCGAGGCGCTCTATCACCTGACGCGCAACCCCCGGCAGGTGGACCTGTGCCGCGATGCCAACGGCCGCCTCTCGCCCGACGATCCGGAGCCGGCGACCAACCAGGCGGCTTACACGGCCGCCATGCACGTCTGCCGCACCGAGGGCGTCATCAAGTATTATCGCGACGGCGAGGCCGACCGGGCCTTCCTGATCGGCGTGCAAGACGCCAACGACGACGGCGAACCGGAACCCTACGAAGGGTTGGGCAAGGGCAAGGCGCTCAGCGCGGGCAACGCGGCCGGCACGGGCTATGTCACCGTCGTCTACAACAACGACCCCAGCCTGGGCGGCCTGCCCGTCTCGCTCCAGGTCATCAAGGTCGGCTGCGAGAAAAACCCGCAGGGCGAGGACAGCACCTATCGCGGCAACCTGCTGGTGATCAAGTCCGACAACCTGTTCGACGAGAAGCTGACCCTGCGTCACACCGGAGACTTCGGCGGCCGGCCCGACGACTTCGACTTCGAGTGGTACATCGCCGAAGTGGACGAGACGGCCGTCTCGCCGGCGCAGCTGCCGCCCAGCTACCCGTGGGTGCGCTGGACCAGGGTCGAGCCGGGCGCGGACAGCCTGGGATCGGAGATCACCATCGAGGGCGCCAACCCCACCACCCTCTCCGACAACTGGCTCATCATGCGTTACAAGGGCTACCAGGCGTGCGGCAACCAGTACGTTTGGAGCGCGTTCGCGGGCGATCCGTCGGCCAAGCCGTCGGAGGTGCGGGCGCAGTTCGCGCCGGGCTGGATCAAGCGCGTCACCAGCGCGCTGAACCCGTTCGACGCGCGCGTGGACGACTTCGTCAGCGCGCCGGTGAACACCAACGTGGACATGGTGCGCCAGGCCGGCAAACGCTACGAGGGCCCCATCGCCATGAACAGCGACCCGGAGAACCTGAACCGCGTCGGCCTGATCGAGGCGTACCAGACCGTGCTGAACCGCGGCCGCGTCCTCTCGATTGACTCCAACATCAACCACCAGGGCGCGAACGCGGCGCTGCTCAACGTCACCTCGCGCATCGCCGACCTGTACATGCTGCTCGGCAACGACGCGTACGCGGATGCGCTCGACCCGACCGTGGGGCTGGGCACCGACAGCTCGCTGGCGCACCGCGCGCCGGCCATCTTCTCCTTCATGAACCAGTTCCGCGCCGATGCCTTCGGGCTGATTGACGAGGAGCTGGCGTTGTTGCGCGGCCGCGATGAGACGCTGGGCGGCGTGGCGGCCGCGCCTACCTACAACCGCCTGACGTGGAACTTCACCAACGGCGACGGCGAGGTCGCCTACGTGATGAACTACAACATCAAGGACGTCAACCGGGACGGCTTCATCAACGAGGCCGACGCGGCCATCATGTACCCGCAAGGGCACGGCGACGCCTGGGGCCACTTCCTGACCGCGCTGCAAAAGTACTACGAGCTGCTGCGGCATCCTTCGTACACCTGGTCCCCGCGCGCCGAGCCGATCGGCGTGGCCGGCTCGCCCGTGGTGGTGGACTACTACGACGAGCGGCGCTTCGCCATCGCCGCGGCCGCCAAGGCCAGGATCGGCGCGGAGATCACTGATTTGACCTACCGCAAGCACTACGCCGACCCCAAGAACCAGGCGTATGTGGACGGCCAGGTGGACTCGTCCGACGGGCAGCGCCGCGCGTGGGGCGTGGCCGACTGGGCGGAACGCGCCGGCCAGGGCGCCTACTTCGACTGGGTGGTCGCCAACGCCATTCTGCCGCCGGAGGACGACCGCTACAACGATGTGCGCAAGATTGACCGCACCACAGTGCTTGAGATCGGCGAGATCGCGGATCAGTACCGCGCCATCCAGGGCAAGCTGGATAACGCCGATTCCGGGGTCAACCCGTTGGGGCTGGCGCAGGACGCGCTGCTCTTCGACCTGGACCCGGCGCGCACCAAGACCTCGCCCACGCAGGAAGGGCTGACGCACTTCGAGCAGGTCTACGAGCGGGCCATCGCTGCCTACAGCAACGCGCTGACGCTGTTCGACTACGCCAACGAGATGAAGCTGGCGCAACGCCAGGCGCAGAACGAGCTGTGGGACTTCGAGACCAGCGTCATCGAGGAGGACCGGGCGCGCATCAACGAGCTGATCGAGATCTTCGGCTATCCCTATGCCGCCGACATCGGCGTGAACGGCACCTATCCGGCCGGCTACGAGGGGCCGGACATCTACAACTACGACCTGCTGGAACGCACCGACCTGACCGACTCGCAGGCGCGTTGCTCGCAACAGCAGATAGCCGCCGGCGAGTGTCCCGCCGAAACGAAGACCGTGCTGGTGCAATTCCAGCCGATGGCTTGCCTGGGCTACTTCGTCAAGCCCATCGGCGCCGGGCCGCTGGACACCGCCACGGTCTGCAAGAACGCGTCGTCGTCAACCCCGTTCACCCAGACTCTGAACATCGAGTATAGGGTCGGCGTCGGGCTGGACCAGGGCCGCGGCCGCTTCCTGCCCGAAGCCTGGCCCAAGGGCACGACGCGGCAGGCGTGGGGCGAGATTCAGAACAAACTGTGGGGCGTCTACGATGCGCGGATCGCGTACGAGGAGGCGATCCTGAAGTATCAGCATCACATCGAGAAGATCCAGCAGCAGCGCGAGGCCATCGAAGACAAGGCCAGCGGGCTCAAGCACGAGTTCGCCCTCAAGACGACGCAGGAGGTGCTTTACCGGGTCATAGACATCGTCATCATGGCGGCGAAGCAGGCTGCCCTGGCCGCCAAGAAGGGCGGCGACACCATCAAGGGCACCTTCAATAGCCTGTCCCAGTGTCCCCCGATTGCAATCGGCCTGGCTAACGACGCCACCTCGGCCATCCGCTGCGGCGTCTCGCTGTCAGGCGAGCTGACGGCCGGCATCATGTCCACGGCTGAGGTCGTGGCCGAGGCGCTGGAAAACACGCAGTCGCTGGCGAAAGATACCATCGCCATGGGCATCGAGCTGGACCTGCTGGCGAACGCCGGCAACGCCGAGCTGCGCCAGATGGGCCGTGAGATGCAAGACCTGGTGCGCGAGGAGCGCGAGCTGCGCCTGGAGATGTTCCTGGCCGCGGACATGTTCAGCGGCGCGCAGCTCGAGTACGACGCCGCGGTGCAGAAGGGCTTCCGCAAGCTGCGCGAGCTGATCCTGCTGCGCCAGCGGTGGGCCGGCCAGATCAGCGAACGGCGCTACGGCGACATGGCCTACCGCATCTTCCAGAACGACGCCCTGCAGAAGTACCGCGGGCAGTTCGATCTGGCGCAACGCTATACCTATCTGACGGCCGCGGCCTACGACTACGAGACCAACCTGGCGCGCACCAACCCGGCGACCGGCGACCAATTCCTGCGCCAGATCGTGGGCGAGCGCACGCTCGGCGCGTCGCGGCCCACCGTGGACTGGCAGATCGTGCCGCTGGCCGGGTCGCGCGGCCTGGCCGATCCGCTGGCCCGGATGCGCGACAACTTCGTCGTGCTGAAGGGGCAGATGGGCTTCAACAACCCGCAGGACGAGGCGAACCGCTTCTCGCTGCGCAACGAGCTGTTCCGCCTGAACGACGCCTCGGACGACAAGTGGCGGCACACGCTGCAGCGCTACTACATGGCCGACATCTACGCCGACCCGGACGTGGCCGCGCTGGCCAAGCGGCCCGACGGCGAGACCGGCCCGCAGCCGGGGCTGGTCATCCCGTTCGCGACCACGGTTCAGGAGCGGCTGAACTTCTTCGGCTGGCCGCTGGGGCCGGGCGACAGCGCCTACGACGCCACGCAGTTTTCCACCAAGATCGCCAGCGTGGGGGTCTGGTTCGCGGGCTACGACACGACCCGGCTGGCCAACACCCCGCGCGTCTATCTGCTGCCGGCCGGCAACGATGTGGTGCGGCCGCGCGAGAGCGCCGGCGTGCTGCGCTACTGGCAGGTGACCGAGCAACTGCTGCCCGTGCCCTATCCCATCGGCGAGGCGGATCAGCTCAGCCCCGACTGGATCCCCGGCATCGGCGGGCTCAACGGCCGGCTCTTCGCCGTGAAGCCCTATGCCCGGCTGCGCGCCTACCCCTACACGGCCGACTTGCAGCCGAGCGAGCTGAACACCGACACCCGGCTCATCGGCCGCTCGGTGTGGAACACGCGCTGGATCCTGGTGATCCCCGGTTCGACCATGCTGGCCGATGGGCAGCTCGGCATTGACCGCTTCATCCAGGATGTGGACGACATCTACATCTATTTCCAGACGTACGCGTACGCGGGGACGGCGGCGGCCGCGGCGAACCTCACCCCCCAGCCCCCTCTCCTGCCAGGCGAGGGGGAGCTGGTATCCTCGGCCGCGGCCCCCAATCTCCCAATCTACCAATCTACCAACGGGGCAAAGCCGCAGCCCGATGCGCTCTTCTACGGCGTGGCGCTGCGCGACGGCGCGCCGCTCACCAGCGGGACGCTCACGGCGATCCTGCCGCGGCTGGGCGCGATCAGCGCGGAGATCAAGCCCATCGCCGGCACGAGCTACAACTACGTCATCCCCGTGCCGCTCGGCTACTACGATCCGACCGACACGAACTACGCGGCCGACTCGGTCCGGATCAGCGAGACGGTGCGCTTCACGGTGAACGGCGTGCCCGCGCTGTTGCGGGACGCGGCCGGGATCAGCTACCAGGCGTACCCCATCACCCGGCCGGGCGCCGGCTACCTGGTCACGGTGGACGTCAGCGGGCCGGGCAGTTACCCGATCGGCGATGTCAATGCCAGCGGCCTGCGCGATTCGGCCGACGCGCTGCTCGTGCTCAAGTACGACGTGCGGCTGATCACCGGCGTGACAACCTGGCCGCCCGGCCCCGGCACGATCTACCTGCCCCTGTGCGACGTTACCCAGGACGGAAAGTGCAACTCCACCGACGCCCTGCGCATCCTCATGTGCGACGTGGGCCTGGCGGCCTGCCCGGTGGCCGCCGCGGCCGCCCAGATCGCTCCCGAAACGCCGTCCGCTGCGCCGCCGGCCTACTTCACACTTGAACAGACCGTGGATGCGGCGGCCGGCCAGGTCGCCCTGCGGGTGCGGGCCGCGTCGCCACACACACCGCTGGCCGCGGCCGCGCTGGAGCTGCGCTACGATCCGGCCCGCTGGTCGGTCGTCTCGTGCGCGGAGAACCCGGCCGGCCGGCTGGACCTGGCGGCCTGCAATCCGGCCTACGCCAGCGGCGCGCTCCGCCACATCGGCGTCACGATCGGCGGCATCGTCGAGGCGGCCCCGCTGGTTGAGCTGCGCCTGTTGGCCCGCGATCCCGCGGCCCTGGCCCAGGCGGCGCAGGGCGCGGCGGCCGCCGAACTCAGCGTGACGGCCGCGTTCGACCTGGACGGCCATCTGTTGCGGCCGCTCATTGCCGCGCCGCCCCCGGTCGGCGGCCCGCGGCGGCTCTATCTGCCCGTGATCTTCTCGGCCGCGTCGTCGCCGCCGGCGCCGTCGGGGCCCATCGCTCGACCGTATAAGGTCCATCTGCCCTTGCTCCTGGCAGTTGCTCCGGAGACGGCCGAACCTGCGGCGTCGCAGCCGTGAACATGCGCTGGGCCGGCGCGCCGGCCCAGCGCGGCGGTCGCATGACCATGTTGGGCCACGAAGGATCGGGAACGATGGGCGGACATGCGCAACCATCGGTTGAAGCGCGCAGGGCGAGCTGCAGCGCCTGGATCGTCGCGGCCGTCGCCATTGCCGCCGCGCTGATCCTGCCGGCGCGGGACGCGCACGCGGCCTGGGGCGCGCCGTTCGGGCCCGCCGATGCGCCGGCCTACCAGGTCATCTTCCAGGTCGGCGCGGGCGCGGCCGGGGCCGACCCGGCCGACGCCTGGCCGTTCGCCTATGACCTGCCCAAAGGCATCAGCCTTACCCTGCCCATCAGCGTAGCCGTGGCCGGGCCGCAGCCGCTGGCGGTCGCATCCGTGCTGGTGCAATACGATCCCGCCATCCTCCGGCCCACGGGGTGCACGCCGCGGCCGGCTGCGCCGTCGGGCTATTGCAACCCGGCCTACGATCCCGCCAACGGCCTCGTTCGCTTCAACCTGCTCGCCGGCGCCGGCGTGACGGGCGAGGTCGGGCTCTTCGACCTGACCTTCGAGGCGGTCCCGTCCGCTCCCCTGGACGCCCAGAGCCTGATTACGCCGCTGATCGAAGACCTGGCCGACGTGCAGGGCAATCCCATGACCGCCCGCGGCCTGGGCAGCCGGATCCGGGTGGTCGCAGGCGCCGGGACCGGCGCCATCGTCCACGTCGGCGCGCCTGACCAGACGACGCCGTTCACCCTGACGCTGGGCATGACGACCACCGTGCCGATCTGGATCACCGGCGTGACCGATCTGGGCTCGGCGTCCTTCTCGCTCAGCTTCGATCCGGCGGTCGTGCAGCCGCTGGCATGCCATCCCATGCCCGGCGCAGGCGACGCCTCCGGCCTGTGCACCCTCCACACGGCCCACGTGCGCGCCAACCTGCTGGCGCCGCTGGGACTGACCGGCCCGCTGCTGGCGCTGGAAGTGATTTTCGGGGCGGCCGACGCCGTGCAGCCCGGCGCGCTGAGCGATCTGGAACTCACGATAGATGCGTTCACCGATCACGTCGGCGCACCCATCCCGGTGGACATTCGCAACGGCGCCCTGGGCATCGCGCCGGCCGTCGGCCCCGGCGCGGCGACGTTGCGCCTGGCGCCGGCCAGCCAGCAGCTCTACGACGACGCGTCGGCCGTCGTGCACGTGTTTCTGGATGGCGGCGCCGCCGTGCGCGCCGCCGCCTGGACCATCCGCTACGATCCGGCCGTGCTGCAGGCGGCATCGTGCCGGCCCACGGCCGGCCCGGCCGGCGTCCTCTGCAACGCCGGCAGCGAACCGGGCGCGATCCGCATGAGCCTGGTGAGCGCCGACCCGTTGCCCCCTGCCGCCGACGTCGCCGCGCTAACCTTCCGGCGTCGTCCGGAAGCGCAGGCGGGCCAGCGGTCGGCGCTGACTTTCGAGGTCGCCAACTTCGCCGATCTGACGGGCGCGCTGTTGCCCTATCGGACGGAGAGCGCCGAGATCGAGCTGGCCGATACCGCGGTCATCACCCCGGCGGTCGTGCTGCGCCTGGCGGGCGCTCCTCCCGACGGCTTCCTGCTCCCGCGCGGGAGCAGCCTGGATCTGCCGATCGCCTTCGACGTTGACCCCCAACAGCCGGTGGGCAGCCTGGTCGGCAGCCTGGCGTATGACCCGGCGGTGGTTCGGCCTGTACGTTGTGTGAGCGCAGGGGCAGCCGCGGGTCTCGCTTCCTGCAACGCCGCTTATGACCTGCAGGTCGGGCTTGTTCGATTCATCCTGCTGTCTGCAGACGGCATGGTCGGCGCGCTGATCCCCTTCACCGTTACCTTTGCGGCCGTCCCCGCGGCGTCCGATGGCGACATGAGTGCCCTCGATCTGAGCGTCGAATCGGCGACCGGCCTGCAAGGCGACCCCCTCGCCTGGCAGGCGCAGGATAGCCTGATCCGCCTGTCGCCGCCGGTCGCCGGGCCGCGCGTGCTCATCGGCCCGCCGGCGGCGACAGGCGTCTACACCGTCGCGTGGGGGGCCGTTGTGACGGCGGCGGTCTGGGCGGCGGACGTGAGCGACCTGGGCGCTGCGACGTTTTCCGTCGCCTTCGACCCGGCTGCCGCGCGCGCGGTCAGCTGTCGTGTCCGCAGCGACCTGATTGCCGAATTGGACGGCGGCTTTTGCCGCATCGCGGCCGGCTCGGTCAATGCCGCCCTGCTGACGCCGCGAGGCTTCAGCGGGGATGGATGGTTCCTCGACATCGCCCTGGCGCCGGCGACGAACCCCATCTGTCGGCCGCAGACGCCGTTGACCGTGACGGTGGACAACTTCGTTTCGGCAGCCGGCGACCCCATCCCGGTCACGGCGCGCCATGGCCGGCTGGACATCCTGTGTCCGGCCACGCCGACCCCCACGCCGACCCGCACCCGCACACCCACAGCCACGGCGACCGCGTCCCCGACCTCCACGCCCACCAATACACCGACCGCCACGGCCACGGGCACGCCGCCCACGGCCACGCCCACATCCACGCCGACCGTCACGACCACCGGCACGCCGCCCACGCCGACGGCCACATCCACGCCGACCGTCACGGCGACGCCGACGACCACGGTCACGACGACTCCGACGGCTACGGTTACGGGCACGCCACCCACGCCGACGCCGCCGGCCACGGGCACGCCGCCCACGCCGACGGCGACGGCCACATCCACGCCGACCGTCACCGGCACGCCGCCCATAGCGACGGCCACACCCACGCCGACCGTCACGGCCACGGGCATAGTTACGCCGACGGCCACACCCACTCACACGCCCACGCCGACGAGCACAGGTACGCCGCCCACGCGCACCGCCACACCGACCGCGACGCTGACCGCCACTGTGACGTTAACGCCGACTGCGACGCCGACCATTATCCGGCGTTATTATTTACCGCCCCTTGCCCGACCTGGTCATCACTGGGCTGGTAGTGACGGCCGACAGCGTGCAGGTGGTCATCAAGAATC
>DAOTZV010000102.1:0-2583 GCA_034434235.1 Anaerolineae bacterium | reverse complement strand
CCGCCAACGATTTCGACGGCAACCCGCGGCCGCGGGACGGCGATGGGGATGGCGCGGCCGGCCACGACATCGGCGCGTATGAAGTCCCCTCGCCACGCGGCACGCCCTCGCCTACGGCCACCCATACGGCCACGCCGACGCGCACCGTGGCGTCGCGCCCTCTCTACCTCCCGCTGATTCTCAAACTGGCGGCGGCGAACACTACGCCAACTCCGACGCCCACCGCCACCCGCACACCGACACCCACCATCACCTCGACGCCAGGCGACAACACACCCACCCCAACGCGCACCCCGACGCCGACCGCCACGCCCACACTGACCACCGGCCTCTGCCCCGGCCTCGAGCCGGCGTTCGTCACCGACCTCCAGGTGCGCCAGCCGCCCGCGCTGGCCGAACCCGCGCCGCGGGTGCCCTCCCGCGATCCGGTCTTCGGCCGCTGCGTCGTGCGCGTCACTGACCGGACGCGCGACAAGGCGGAGCCGGGCGGGCTGAAGAACGAGTATTCGCGCGTTCAGTCCTTCAACGCCGGCGAGACGCGGCTGCCGGCCTGGGGCGCGGTCGGCGGGCCGGGCCGAGCCTACGCGGTCAGCGCCAGCGGCCAGGTCATCGGCAGCGCGCCAGTGACCGCCGGCGCCGGCGGCCTCACCTTCCGCTGGGCGCGCAGCATCGGTGGGCAAACCGCGGTTGCCTACTGGCTGCCCAACCCGCAGCGGGTCTACCTGCCGCTGCTGCTGCGCGCGCGGTAATCCCGGTCAGGTGACGGTCACTTGCGCGAAGCGCCCCTGTAGGGGCCGAAGTGACCGTCACCTGACCCCCTTACAAAGGAGGCTCAGGTCCTCAGTAGATCACGATTTTGTCCATCCACGTGCCTGGCAGTTTCGGAAATGCCAGGCACGTTCGGACATATTCTGTGATCTGACGATTGACGGGACCGGCGTCGTCGTGCCGGAATGAGGTCGTCCTGGCCAGCAATGACGGCGACCAGGAAGATATCACCATCGCCGGTCTGGCACCGGCCCTGACCCACCGCCACCCCCACGCTGACCACGAAAACAACGGCCTCTCCAACGGGGACGGCCACCCACTGTACCGCGAGCTTCAGCTCGTGCTTTCACCCGGCGAGCTGAAGCTCGCCGTACGCCTGTACCGCGAGCTTTAGCTCGTGTCTCCGCCGGGCGAGCTTCAGCTCGCCGTACGCCTGTACCGCAAGCTTCAGCTCGTGTCTCCGCCGGGCGAGCTTCAGCTCGTGCCTCCGCCGGGCGAGCTTCAGCTCGCCGTACATCTGAAGTGGTCGGGTGTGCCGGTTGGCCCGGTCGGGCCGCAGGTGTATAATTGCATTTCAGGAGGGAATACTCATGGATCAACTCAATATCAATCTGGACGACCTGGCCTTTGCCTTCGAATCGGGCTTCCCAGACACGCACCATTACCTCGACCTGGAGACCGGCCAGGTCGTGTCCGTGGCGGACGATACATGGCGCGAGCTGGAAGCGATCTATGACGATCTGGACCTTGAGGAGCAAGAAGAACCGCCTCCGTTGGATCAGCTCCTGGATGCCCGCAACCTGCCAGAGTGGCAGAAACAGACGCTGCGCGAGGCCTATGAGGTCGAAGCCCATTACGGCACGCGGTTCATCTCGATACCGCGAATGGATTCCGACGAAGGCTATCAGGACATGGAGGACTTCATCGCCACAGTCCGCGATGATCACGTGCGCGAGCTGTTGGAGGTGGCGATCATGGGCCGCGGTGCATTCCGCCGTTTCAAAGATGTTCTGCTGGGCTATCCCGACGAACGCGAACGGTGGTTTGCGTTTCGGGATGCCCGGATGCAACAGCGCGTGCTTGATTGGCTGGAGTCGCTGGGAATCGTGCCGATCGCTGAAACCGCTGAGTAGGAGGAGGGCGATTCCGGCCTCTCCAGACGCAAGGCGGAGATCGTTCTATGTCGGGATGGACTGACGCAATGCGCTGGGTCGTCTGTCCCCGGCCGATCGCCAGGGCAGGGCCGGGCATTGCCCGGCCGGCCCTGGTCCTGGTTCTGGCGCTCTGTCTTGCGCTGCCGCGCGCTGCGAACGCCCGATCTCCTGCTCCGCACTTCTTCCACCTCACCACCGCCGACGGCCTCTCCCACAACATCGTCTACGCCATCGTCCAGGACCCCCAGGGCTTCCTCTGGTTCGGCACCCAGGACGGCCTGAACCGCTACGACGGCACCGCCTTCACCGTCTTCCGCCACCGGCGCTCCGACCCCCACTCCCTGGCCCATAACACCGTCCAGGCGCTGGCGGTGGACTCGTCCGGCGCGCTGTGGGTGGGGACCGTCGGCGGGCTGGACCGCTACGACCGAGACACCGGCGGCTTCGTCCACTACCCCGAGGTCGCCGAATCCGTCACGGTCATCTACGAGGGCTGCAGCGGGGGCACAGCGGCGCTGTGCCCCTACCTGTGGGTCGGCACGGCGGGCTCCGGCCTCTTCCGCTACGACCGCCAGAACGACCGCTTTGAGCCGTTCGCCGCCGACCGTTTGCCCGATTCCCACATCCTGGCCCTCTACCAGGACCAGGACGGCACCCTCTG
>DAOTZV010000101.1:0-5651 GCA_034434235.1 Anaerolineae bacterium | reverse complement strand
CTCGCCATCCCCGACCGCCACCTGGGCCTGGTACCCCGCGCGGAGGACGAAGGGCTGATCCCGGCCATCGCCGCCTGCCGCGCCGCGGTCGAACGCTATTTCGACCCGGATGCGATTGTCGCCATCGCCCGCGCCGCGGCCCCAATCCCCAATACCCAATACCCGATACCCCGAAAGGGAAAGAGTCGGGAACAAAAGGCCCGCCTGGCCATCTTCCGCGATCGCGCCTTCACCTTCTACTACCCGGAGAACCTGGAGGCGCTGGAGGTGGCCGGCGCGGAGCTGGTCTTCGTGGACGCGTTGCGCGATCCGGTTCTGCCGGCGTGCGACGGCCTGATCATCGGCGGCGGCTTCCCGGAGATGTTCATGGCGGAGCTGGCGGCCAATGTGTCGTTGCGGCAGAGCGTGAAGGCCGCGGCCGAGGCGGGGCTGCCGATCTACGCGGAGTGCGGCGGGCTGATGTACCTGGCGCGGCGGATCAGGTGGGGCGAGCAGAGCGCCGAGATGGCCGGGGTGCTCCCCTGCGATGTGGAGATGACCGGCCGGCCGCAGGGGCACGGCTACGTGGAGGCCGTGGTGGACGCCGCTAACCCGTTCTTCCCGGTCGGTACGGTGTTGCGGGGCCACGAGTTCCACAACTCGCGGCTGATTCCTCACGTGCCAGGCGCTTCGCAAGTGCCCGGCACGCCCGACGGCGTGCGCACCGCCTACCGCCTGGCGCGCGGCAACGGCATCGGCGGGGGCCGCGACGCGCTGGTCTACCGCAACGTGCTGGCGTCGTACACCCACCTGCACGCGGCCGGCGCGCCAGATTGGGCCGCGGCTTTGGTGCGCGCCGCCCAATTCCTAATACCCAATCCCTAATCCCCAACCCCTATGCCCGATCTCATCCTCCTCGGCCTCAACCACACCATCGCCCCCGTCGAAGTGCGGGAGCGGCTGGCGTTCGGGCCGGAGCGGCTGCCGGCCGCGCTGGCGGAGCTGCGCGCCGCGCTGACGGCCGACGCGTGCGCCTGCGACGACGCCGCGGCCGAGGTGGCCATCCTCTCCACCTGCAACCGCACCGAGGTCTACGCCTGGGCCGCGGCCGATGCCGAAGCGGTTGTCCGGCACTTCCTGGCCGGCCGGAGCGGCCTCGCCGAAGAGACATTGGCGCGCTATCTGTATGTGCGGCGCTGCGACGACGCGGCGCAGCACCTGTTGCGCGTGGCGGCCGGGCTGGACTCGCTGGTGATCGGCGAGAACGAGATCCTGGGGCAGGTGAAGGGGGCCTACGAGGCGGCGCACGCGGCCGGCACCGCGGGGCCGGTGCTCTCGGCGTTGTTCCGGTTCGCGGCGCAGGCGGGCAAGCGCGTGCGCACCGAGACGGAGATCGGCCGGCTGGCGCTCTCGGTGGCGACCATTGTGGTCGAGATGGCGCAGGAGATGTTCGGCCCGCTGGCGCAGCGCACCGCATTGCTGATCGGCGCGGGGAAGATGGGCAGCATCGCGGGCCAGGCGCTGGTGCGCGCGGGCCTCCGCTGCGTGCTGGTGGCCAACCGCACCTACGATCGGGCCGAGCGGCTGGCGGCCAACCTGGGCGGCCGGGCCGTGCGCTTCGACGCGCTGGCCGAAAACCTGGCCGCGGCCGACATCGTCATCTGCTCCACCGGCGCGCCGCACCTGGTCCTCCACGCCGACGACGTCCGCCGCGCCCTGGCCGCTCGCCCATCTCCCAACCCCCAATCCCCAACCCCCAATCCCCATCTCCTGGTCGTAGACCTCGCCGTCCCTCGCGACGCCGACCCGGCAATCGGCGCCATCCCCGGCGTGCGCCTGGCCGACATTGACGACCTGGAGGCAATCGTGCGGGCCAACCATCCGCTGGCGGCCGGCGTGCGCGACGCGGCCGAGGCGATCGTGCGGGAGGAGCTGGATGGCTTCCGCAGTTGGCTGGCGGCCCGCTGTTGCGCGCCGGTGATCCAGGCGCTGCGCGCCCGCGCCGATGCCATCTGCCAGGCGGAGGTGGAGAAGACGCTGCGCAAGCTCGGCGACCTGACGCCCCGCCAGCAGGAGCTGGTGGCGGCCCTGGCACGCGCGGTCGCCAACAAGCTGTTGCACGAGCCCATCGTCCACCTCAAGGCGCCGGCCGACGGCCGCACGCCGGCCGAGATGCTGCGCGCGGCGGAAGCGCTGTTCGGGCTGGATTCGTAGCCCACGCGACCGGCTACCGGCGCGACGAGGAGCCAACCTCTTCCACCCCGGTCGCGTTTTGCTCCGGCGCAGAGAAACGGGTAGAATGGCGGGTGTTCCTGTAGATCTCTCTTGCCAGGGGAAACACATGTCCGCCATTGCGATCCCTACCTCTTTTCCGTCGCAAGCCGACCCGGCCGCGATCGTGACCGGGCCGCACGTCCGCTTCACCGTGCTCACCTCGCGGCTGATCCGCATGGAGTACAGCCGCCGCGACCGCTTCGAGGACCGCGCGAGCCAGGCGTTCTGGTATCGCCGCCAGCCCGTGCCGCCGTTCACGGTCAGGCGGACCGAATCGCAGATCGAGATCGAGACCGAACACCTGCTGCTGCGCTACGAGATCGGCGATGCCGGCTTCACCGCCGAGACCCTCTCCGTCCTGATGAAAGCCCTGGGCGTCACCTGGCGTTTCGGCGACCGCGACCGAAGCAACCTGCGCGGCACCGCGCGCACGCTCGACCGGGCCGACGGCGAGATCGAGCTGGAGCCGGGCCTCATGTCGCGCGCCGGCTGGGCGCTGGTGGACGATTCCCGGAGCCTGGTCTTCAACGAGGACGGCTGGTTGGAGGAGCGGCCGCCGGCGCGGCTCGCCGAGTATCAAGACCTGTACTTCTTCGGCCACGGCCACGACTACATCGGCTGCTTGCAGGATTACACCGCCGTCTCCGGCCGCGTGCCGCTGATTCCGCGCTTCGCGCTGGGCAACTGGTGGAGCCGCTATTGGGACTATCACCAGGACGAGCTGCGCGATTTGATGGCCGAGTTCCGGGAAAGACAGGTCCCGTTGTCGGTGTGCATCATTGACATGGACTGGCACATCACGAAGACCGGCAACGCGTCCTCCGGCTGGACCGGCTACACCTGGAACCGCGAGAAGTGGCCCGATCCCGAGGGCTTCATCGCCTGGTTGCACGGCCAGGGCCTGCGCACCGCGCTCAACCTGCACCCGGCCGACGGCGTCTGGCCGCACGAAGCGCAATACGAAGCGATGGCGCGCTGGATGGGCCAGGATCCGGCCGAGGGCCGGCCGGTCCGCTTCGACCTGGCCGATCCCCGCTTCGTCGAAGGCTACTTCAAGCTCCTGCACCATCCCCTGGAGGCCCAGGGCGTGGACTTCTGGTGGCTCGACTGGCAGCAGGGCACGCGCATGGTCCATTCCCGCCATCCCGTGGCCGAGGTGATGGATCCGCTCTGGTGGCTGAACCACCTGCACTTCTACGACCTGGGCCGCGATGGCGCGAAGCGCCCCTTCATCTTCTCGCGCTGGGGCGGGCTGGGCAGCCATCGTTACCCCATCGGCTTCTCCGGCGATACCGTCGTGAGCTGGGCCTCGCTGGCGTTCCAGCCCTATTTCACCGCCACCGCGTCCAACGTCGCGTTCGGCTGGTGGAGCCACGACATCGGCGGCCACATGGGCGGGGTCGAGGAGCCGGAGCTGTACGCGCGCTGGGTGCAGTACGGAGTCTTCAGCCCGATCTTCCGGCTGCACAGCACCAAGAACCCCTTCCAGGATCGCCGGCCCTGGGGCCACGGCGACGATGTGTTCCGCATCGCACGCGCGGCCATGCAGTTGCGCCACGCCCTCATCCCCTACATCTACAGCATGGCCTGGCGCCTGACGCAGGAGAGCATCCCGCCGGTGACGCCCCTCTATTACTGGGAGGCGGAGCGCGAGGAGGCGTACCACTGTCGCAATCAATACTGGTTCGGCAGCGAGCTGATGGTCGCGCCGTTCGTCACCCCGCGCCATCCGGAGACCAACCTGAGCCGGCAGTCGGTCTGGTTGCCGGCAGGGGACTGGTTCGACTTTTTCACCGGCGAATACTTTGCGGGCGACCGCACCGTGACGCTCTACGGCGCGCTCGAAGAGATCCCCGTGTTCGCCCGGGCGGGCGCCATCGTGCCGCTGGGGCCGCTCGCGGGCTGGGGCGGGGTGGACAATCCCCCCGAGTTGACCGTGGTCATCTTCCCCGGCGCGGACAATGCGTTTGCGCTGTACGAGGATGACGGCGTCTCGACCGCGTACCTGGCGGGCGACTACGCGATCACTCCCCTTGCGCAGACCTGGGGCGGCTCCCGGATGTGCTTCAGGATCGGCCGGGTCGAGGGGAACCCCGCGCACATCCCGGCCGGCCGCACCTACCGGCTGATCTTCCGGGGCGTGCGCCGGCCCGACGAGCTGCGCCTGACGATCAACGGCGTCGAGCAGCCGGCCGCGTGGACTTACGATGACGCCACCGATTCGCTCGCGTTGCCTCCGATGGCCCTTGGCCCGACGGACGAGCTGGTGGTGACTTTGGGCGCAGCGGAAGGCTCGTTGATCGCGCGGCGCGATCGGCGGTTGGAGCGCTGTCGCGCCATGTTGCGGGCGTTTCGGCTCAACTCGTGGGCGAAGTGGGCGGTGGAACAGGCCCTGCCGGAACTGTTGCGCGATCCGGCGCGCCGCGGCCGCGCGGGCGGCGAGCTGGATCGCCTGAGCGAAGCGCAGTGGATGGCGCTGCTGGACGTGATCGGCCGGGCGTGAGGCCTTGATGCGACCAGGACGGAGGTGAGGAGCCGATGACAGATCCCTTGACGCCAACCGACCTGGCCGCCTACATCGCGGCCCACGGCATCGCGGCCGAGATCGTCCCGATGGCCGTCGAGACCCCCACCGTGCCGGCCGCGGCCGCGGCGCTGGGCGTTGAGCCCGGCCAGATCATCAAGTCGCTCCTCTTCCTGGTGCGCGACCGGCCCGTGCTGGTCATCGCCAGCGGCGAGACGAAGGTGGATCGCGGCGTGGTGGCCGGCCGCTACGGCGTGGGCAAGAAGCAGGTGAAGCTGGCCGATGCGGCGACCGTGTTGCAGTTGACCGGCTATCCGGCCGGCGGGGTGCCGCCCTTCGGCCACCCGCAGCCGCTCCCGACCCTGCTCGACCGGGCGGTGGCGAAGTGGAACGTCGTCTACGGCGGCGGCGGGGACGATCACACCCTGCTGCGCATCGCGCCGGGAGAGCTGGCGCGGGTCACCGGCGCCGGGTGGGTGACGCTGGCCGAGGGTTGACCGCGGCGGCAAGCGCCTGCTCGATGGGGGCGGTTTTGCTGTGTGGTGCCTGGCACTTTTGGAAGTGCCAAGCACCACCTCACGCGCGCCTGAGCCGTCCCCACACCCCCCGCCACAGCTCCGACAGCTTCAGGCCGCTGCTCAGCTCGAGCTCCCCCTCGTAGGCCAGGAACGCCGGCAGGATGGGGATGGTGACCTTCAGCTTGTGTTTGACGTCCAGGTTGGGGTCGCCCGCGATCTCGGCCGCGTGTTGCACGGCCGCGGCAAGCTGGTCGCTGCGGATCTGCGCGGTGCGGGCGTTGAGCTCGGCCAGGGCAAGCTGAATGGCCGCCAGGTGCTCGCCCAGCTCCGCGGCGGAGAAGGCGCGCGTCTCCAGC
>DAOTZV010000100.1:0-9564 GCA_034434235.1 Anaerolineae bacterium | reverse complement strand
AGGTGCGCCGTCACGCGCGGATCGGCCGCCAGCAGATCGGCCAGGGGACGACGCTGCTCAAAGGCGGCCATCGCCGCGTCGTAGACGATGTCGTGGGCGACCTGCCGGCCCACGAACTCGCCCAGGCGCAGCATCACCGCCTCGGACAGGATCAGGCCGTGCAACGCGTCCACGTTGGCGCGCATGCGATCGCGATAGACGATCAGATCGCGGACAACCCCCAGCGTCTGGGCCACGGCCGCGCCGGCCAACAGGCAAAGCTCGGGCACGGCGGCCCACTCGGTGTGGACGGCCGACCAGTCGCGTTCGTGCTCGGCCGTGCCCATCGCTTCCAGCAGCGCGGGCAACAGCGCGCGGGCCAGCCGCGCCTGGGCCATGATCCCCTCGCAGATCATCGGGTTGCGCTTGTGCGGCATGGTGCTGGAGCCGACCTTGCCGTGATGGTGCGGCTCTTCCAGCTCCATTACCTCGCTCTTTTGGAGCAAGATGACCTCGTGCGCGATCTTGCCCATCGTCGCGGCAACCATGGCCAGCATCGCGCCCAGCTCGGCAAAGCGATCGCGGGCGGCGTGCCAGCCGATGGCGGGCACGGCCAACCCCAAATCGGCCATCAGCCGGCGTTGGATCTCCAGGCCGGCCGCGGCCACCGATGCCAGCGTGGTGGACGCGCCGGCGAACTCGCCCACGAAGACGCGCGGGGCAAGCTGTTCCATGCGCTCGCTGTGCCGTCGCACCTCGTCCAGCCAGACGGCGACCTTGAAGCCGAGGGTGATGGGGGTGGCATGTTGGCCGTGCGTGCGTCCCGGCATCAACGTGTCGCGCTCGCGGCGGGCCAGGTCGGCCAGGGCATCGGCCAACGCCCGCAGATCGCGCAGGATGATCGCGTGGGCGGCCTTCGCCTGCAACATCAAGCCGGTGTCGGTGACGTCTTGCGTCGTCGCGCCCCAATGCACGTAGCGGCCGGCCTCCCCTTCGCACAGATCGGCGAGCTGGCGCACCAGCGAGATCAGCGGGTGGCCGGTGAAGCGGACCCCTTCGCGCAGAGCCTCCAGGTCAATCAGCTCGGCCCGGGCCTTGCGGGTGATCTCGGCCGCGGCCGCAGCCGGAATCAGCCCGACGGCCGCCTCAGCGCGCGCCAGCGCGGCCTCGAAGTCGAGCCAACACTGAAGCTGATACGTGTCCGCGAAGATCCGGCGCAGCTCCTCCGTGCCGAAGAGATCGCCCAGATAACGAGAATCTACGACGTGCGCGTTCATGCCCCCAACCCGTTTGACGTTTGACGTTTCACGTTTCACGTCAATCCATCTCAAACCCCCCGTCCACATTCAGCGCCTGGCCGGTGATGTAATCGGCGTCGGCCGAGCAGAGGAACGCCACGGCGCCGGCCACATCTTCGGGGACGGCGGCGCGCTTGAGGGGCACGGTGTTGATGAAATTCGCCATCGCCTCGCCGGGCCTGGCGCCGAAGAGCCGGCCGCGCTCGGCATCTATCTGTTGCCACATGGGGGTCATCACGACGCCGGGGCACACCGCGTTGACGTTGATCCGATAGGGCGCCAGCGCCAGCGCGGCCGATTGCGTCAGGTTGATGATCGCGGCCTTGCTGGCCGCGTAATGCGTCTGCAGAGGCCGGCCGCGGCGGCCGGCGATCGAAGAAAGGTTGACGATCTTGCCGTAGCTCGGCGCGAACTGCGACAGATCCGCCTCGGGTTCGGCCGTCTTCATCTTCATGATGTCGGCCGGAGTCGCGGCCGCGGCGCGCAGCGCCTCCGGCAGTTGCCGGATCATCTGGCGCGCCGCCGCCTGGATCAGGAAGAACGTCCCGCGCAGGTTGACATCCAGGACGCGGTCCCAGTCGGCCTCGGTCAGCTCGAGCATCGGCTTCGTCTGGATCACGCCCGCGTTGTTGACCAGGATGTCGAGGCGGCCGAGCTGCGCGGCGACGTCGTCCACCATCTTCTGGCCGGCGGCGGCATCGGCGATGTCAACGGGATAGGCCAAGGCGCGGCCGCCCGCGGCCGCGATCTCCTGGGCGACGGCGGCCGCATTGGCCGCGTTGTACTCCGCGATCACCACGTGCGCGCCCTCCCGCGCCAGCCGCAACGCGATCGCCCGGCCGATCCCTTGCCCCGCGCCGGTGACAATTGCAACTTTGCCCGCAAAACGCTGCTCCACGACAAACTCCTTACTCCCGACACGGGATCGCCTGACACTCGCCCAGGTTGACGGTGCGATGTTCGGCGGCCGAAAGATAGCAGGCCTCGACCACGCGCAGCGTTTGCAGGTTGTCGAAGCCGTCCGTCTCCGGCACGCCGTCGGTCTGGATCGCTTCCATCAGCGATGCGGTCGGGCCGATGAAGGAGTCGGGAATCCACTTGCCCTCGAGCTTGGCCTCGAAGCGCTTGTCGGGGTAGTAGCGCCGGCTGCTCCACTCCAGCGTATCGGGCCGGCCGTGCGGGTAGTTGTACATGGCGCCGAGCGTGCCGGTGATCACCCCTTCGGTGCCGATGAACCGAAAGATGGCGAAGTAGTCATCGCTCCGGTTGTAGTGGTTGGCCGCCACGAAGGCCTGCATGTTCGGCGCGGTGTACTGATAATCGCCGCTTCCGGGCGTGTCCGGATAGTCCAGGATGGTGATCGTCTTGGTCTCGCCGCGCACCTGGCCCTGGAGCGGATAGCGGCTGTGGCGGCTGGTGATCCACTCCGGGTCGCCGAAGAGGGCGCGCGGATGGCATCCAGGTAGTGGATGCTGTGATAGAGGACCTCCAGGCGCTCCTGGGCGGCCAGCCACGGCCACATGTCCCAGGCGGTGTTGACGCTGACCTGGATGGAGGCGTCGGTGACCTGACCGATCCACCCTTTGCGGATCAACGTGCGCGCGGCGCGCAGGCCCTGGCCCCAACGGAGCTGCTGGTTCACTGCCAGCTTGACGCCCGCCTCGTGGGCCAGGCGCACGATCTCGGCCGCCTCGGCCAGCTTGTCGGACAAGGGCTTCTGGCACAACAGGTGCTTGCCGGCCGCGATGCACTGGCGGGCGATCGCGAGCTGATGCCAGGGCGGCACCGAGATCTCGACGATCTCGACGGCCGGATCGGCCAACAGCTCATCCAGGGTGCGATACACGCGCGGGATCGAGAATTCGCGCGCCGTGCGCTCGGCCGCCTCATAGCGCACATCGTAACAGCCGATCACGTTCAGGTGATGCTTCTTGTAAGTCGGCAACGCCGCGTAGTTCACGATGCCGCCGCAGCCGACGATGCCGATCCCGTAATCGGTCTTGGGGGGCAGATGTGGCTGATAGTCCAGATCGAGAAGCGGATCTGACATACGCAAACTCCCGTTCGTGTGTTTTGCTCGCTGGCAGATCGGCTATCTGGACAGCGCGCGCGCCTGGATCAGGACGCCGACGCCGAACAGCAGGAGAAAGATCACGAATACCGGTGCATCGAACGCCGGCAGCAGCCGCGGCAACGCGTCCGTCAGCAGGTTGGCGCCGACCAGCGCCGAGAGGAGCACCAGGCCCCACTCGAACAGAACGGCCAGCAGCACGACGCCGATGATCCCGCCGACGATGAAAGCCAGCCACTGCAGGTTGCCGCCGGGACCGATCAGCGCGCGCAGCAGTCCAACGGCCAGCCAGCCGCCGCCGAGAAAGCCCACGACGCTGATCGCCGCCTTCTGCGCAAACTGGGCGAGCAGCGCGCCCAACAGGCCGAAAATCAGCGCGGCGACGAGGATGACCCCTTCCGGCTGGTTGGGCAGCCAGCGCGGGGCCAGCGTCAGCCCCATGACAAACCCGACCCCCGCCACGAAGAGCCAGAAGAGCCGCCGCCCCGCAACGAGCAACACGCCGCCGAGCAACGCCTCGATCCCTGCGGACATCATCATACCTCCTCCTTCCTGACCCTTCACGCATCTTAGGTTTTACGTTTTACGTTTTACGTTTCACGTCTCACGTCTCACGCCACCATCCTCCTGATCGCCTCCACGATCTGCGCCTTGCCCGGCAACACCGCATCTTCCAGCGGCTTGGAGGCCGGGATGGGCACATCCATGGCGCCCACGCGCATGATCGGCGCGTCCAGGTAATCGAAGGCGTGTTCTTGCACCAGCGCCGCGATCTCCGCGCCGACGCCCAGGCGCCGATGCGCCTCGTGGGCGATGACCAGCCGGCCGGTCTTGCGCACCGAGGCCAGGATCGTATCCAGATCAAGCGGAACGGTACAGCGCAGGTCAATGACCTCCGTCGAGATGCCCAGGCCGGCGGCCTCTTCGGCGGCCTCCAGGGCATGGAGCAGGGTGCGCGAGTAGGAGACGAGGGTCACGTCCTTGCCCGGCCGCTTGACCTCCGCCTTGCCGAGCGGAATCAGATACTCCCCCTCCGGCACCGGCCCCTTAGTAGCGTAGAGCAGCTTGTGTTCGATGAAGATGATCGGGTTGTCCTCGCGCAGCGCGGACTTGAGCAGCCCTTTGGCGTCGTAGGGCGTGGCCGGCAACACGACTTTCAGGCCGGGGATGTGGGTGAAGAAGGTCTCCAGGCTCTGCGAATGTTGCGCGCCGTTGCCGCGGCCGCCGCCTTGTTGGGTGCGGATCAACAGCGGCACCTTCACCCGGCCGCCCGACATGTAGCGCATCTTGGCCGCCTGGTTGAAGATCTGGTCGGCGGCGACGAACGCGAAGTCCATGAACATCAGCTCGCACACCGGCCGCTTGCCCGTCATCGCCAGGCCGACGCCCATGCCCACGAAGCCGGCCTCCGAGATGGGGGTCTCGCGCACGCGGTCGGGGCCGAACTTCGCCAGCAGTCCCTCGGTCACTTTGAACACGCCGCCGTAGACGCCGATGTCCTCGCCCAGCAGGATGATGTTCGGGTCGCGCGTCATTTCCTCGGTCAGCGCCTCGCGCAGGGCTTGGGAGTAGGTCAGTTCGCGTGTCATGACGGCAGAGTCACTCCGTAGAACGTCTGCGCGGTGCCGCTGAACACGGCCGCTTGCCCGGCGGCCGAGAGTTCGCCCAGGATCGCGCGATAAGCGGTCCAGGCCTTGACATAGCCGCCCGCCAGCACCGAGACCGGCCAGTCGCCGCCGCACATGCAGCGATTGACGCCGAAGGTTTCGAGTGCGTAGTGCACGTATGGCTTGATGTCCTCGGCCGTCCACCCTTCCCAGTTGCCGGTCGTCGTGCCCAGACCGGAGATCTTGGCGTAGACGTTGGGATTGGCGGCCGCGGCCTTCAGGTCGTCGCCCCAGCGGCCCAGCTTCCTGGTTGGGACGGGCGGCTGGCCCAGGTGATCAATGACCATCTTCAAGTTCGGTATCTTCTCGCCCAGGACGGGGATGCATTCCATGTGCTCCGGCAACGTCGCGACCACGTCGAAGGTCAGGCCACGCTCCGCGAGGAGCTTCAGGCTTTCGATCACGCGCTCCTGCAGCAACCACTTCGGGTTGGCCTCGTTGTGGATCAGGTGGCGGACCCCGCGGAAGAGCGGATTGCGGCCGTAGCGCTCTAGCGCCCGGCCGGCCACATCGGGATAGAGCAAGGGAACCCATCCCACCACGCCGATGATCCAGGGATACTGTTCGGCCTGCTCGAACATGTATTCGGTATCGGCGTAGCTGTTGGCCGACTGCACCATCACGGTGGCGGTGACGCCGGCCAGCGCCAACTGCGGCTCCAGCTCAGAGGGCAGGTAGGTGCGGGCGATCGGGCCGAAATCGGGGGTCAACCAGGGGTAGGCCACCCGGTCGAGATCCCAGGCGTGTTGGTGAGTGTCAATGATCGGTTGGGACATGGGAGCTCCTCAGGGCAAACCGGTAAATCAGCAAATCGGCAGATCGGCAATCGGGAGTCGGTGCGCGATGGATCGCTCACGCATCCCTTGAAGGCTCAAGCAAACACATCTTCCGCCGCTTCGCCCGGATCGGGCCACGGGCTCTGCTCGGCGAAGTGGACGATCTCCTCGATCTCGGCGGCGACTTCGGCTTCGACGGCGGCCACTGCGGCCGGGGAGATGCCGAACTCGCGCACCAGCCGTTGGGGAAAGACCACCGTGGAATCGCGCTTGCGCCACTCGGCCACTTCCTCTTTGGAGCGATACGGCTCGTTGTCGCCGATCATGTGGCCCACCAGGCGATAGGTCAGCGCTTCGATGAAGGTGGGTCCGCCGCCGGCGCGCGCCCGCTCCACGGCCGCCAGGGTCGTCTCGTATACGGCGATGGGGTCGTACGCGTCGGCGATGAGCGCCGTGCGCATGCCGAACCCCGCGGCGCGCTCGAGCAGGCGCTCGGACCCCACCATGGCCCGGATCGGCGTCATTTCGGAGTAGAGGTTGTTTTCGCAGAAGAAGATCATCGGCAGTCGCCAGATGACGGCCAGGTTGAGCGTCTCCAGGAAGGCGCCCTGGTTGATCGCGCCGTCGCCGAAGAACGTGAGGGAGACCCGATCGGTCTTGTCGAGCTGCGCGGTCAACGCCGCGCCGGCCGCGATCGGCACGCCGGCGCCGACGATGGCGTTCTCGCCCAGCAGGCCGACGCGCGGGTCGGTATAGTGCATCGAGCCGCCCTTGCCCTTGCTGCAGCCGGTGCGCCGGCCGAGCAGTTCGGCCATGGCCTCCTTCGGATCCAGCCCCTTGGCGATGGATTGGCCGTGGCCGCGATAGGTGCAGGTCATATAGTCGTCGCGGCGCAAGGCAAAGCACGCGCCGACGGCCGTCGCCTCCTGGCCGATGCAGGGGTGAAACGACCCGCGGATCTGGCCGTTCAGGAAAAATTGCGTCGCCCGCTCCTCGAACCGGCGGATCAGGAGCATGGTGCGGTACATGCGGAGAAGGTCGTGTTGGCTCAAAGGCATGAACAGCTCCCCGGCTCAAGTTGATGGAGTTCGTTTCGTATTATACCGGATGCCGGCCAAAAGGTGTGTAGTGTTTCTCACCGTTTACAAGCCGCCCGACGCTGAATCGTCGGACCCTCAGTATATCACACATGGTCATACGACTCCCCACTCCCGGCAGGTTCACATTTGGGTATCCTCTCAACAACCTGGGGGACGCCGGTCGCAGACCGGCTGCAAGCTCGCTCAAAGGGGGTCTGCGGCCCCTTTTTGAGAAGATACACATTTGGCATTGCTGTGATCCTACCGGCGGCTTTGACGCCATGCGTCAGCTATGCTAAACTATGGCACAAAGTTCATATCGTATCCGCGAGAGGGACTCCACCTGTGAGCGCATATCCAACCATCCACGATCACCCCGCGCTCGCGCTCTTCGCCGAGCTGCTCGCCGTGCCATCGCCCAGCAGCCGGGAGGAAGCCATGGCCGGGCTGATCCGCGCCAAGCTCCAGAGCTACGGCTATGCACCCGAGACCGACGCCGCCGGCAACGTGCTGGTGCGCCTGGCCGGCCGCGATCCGAACGGCCCGCTCACCTGTTTTGCCGCGCACATGGACGAGATCGGCATGGTCGTGACCCGGGTCGGCGACGACGGCGTGCTTGCCGTGGATCGGTCGGGCGGCCTCTATCCCTGGAAGTTGGGCGAGCGGCCGGTGACGATCCTGGGCGACGTCGAAGCGGTAACCGGCATCCTGTGCATGGGCTCGACGCACGGCAGCGTGAGCGACAAGGCGGTCACCTGGGCCGACGTGCGCATCTTGACGGGCCTGTCGGCCGGGCAATTGGCCCGCGCGGGCGTCCGGCCGGGGGTCGTCGCCGTGCCCACGCGCGACGGCCGCGGCCCCGTGCTCTTCGGCGACCCGGCCGATCCGCTGGTGGCCGCCTGGACCTTCGACGACCGGATGGGCGTGGTGGCGCTGTTGCGGATGTTGGAGGCGCTGGCGCGCAACGGCCTCAAGCCGCGGCATCCCACCATCGTCGGGTTCACCGTTCACGAAGAGGGCGGTTGCCACGGCGCCAAGGTGTTGGCGCAGCGCGAGCGGCCCGACATCTTCATTGCCGTTGACGGCTGTCCGATCCCGCCGGGTGCGCCCCTGCAGCTGGACGGCCGGCCGGGCATCTGGACGAAGGATCGGGGCGGGCATTACGACCAGGGCCTGGTGCGCGCGCTGTGTGCGGCTGCGCGCCGCGCCGGCACCGAGCTCCAGCCGGTCGTCTACGAACAGGCCTTCAGCGATGCGGGCGCGGTCTACGGCGCGGGCGCGGCCGGCCGCGTCGGCTGCTTCGGCCACGTGCGCGACAACAGCCACGGCTACGAGGTGTCGCGGCTCTCGGTGTTCGACAACGTGACGAAGACGCTGATCCAGTTTGTGACGGAGGAGGACGGACATTAACCCCCAGATCGCTGCGCTCGAACAGGCGCTCAACAGCTTCGATCGCCCCGCGCGCCTGGCCGCGCTGGCCGAGCTGGTCGCATTGGCCGAGGCCGGGCAGATCGAGATCGCGGCCGAGCAGCCTGTCGTCAACATGCATTGTCATACCTTCTTTTCCTTCAACGCCTACGGCTATTCGCCGGCCGGCCTGGCCTGGTTGGCGAAGAAGCGCGGCTTCGCGGCCATCGGCATCGTGGATTTCGACGTGCTCGATGGGGTCGAAGAGTTCCTGGACGCCTGTGAGATCGCCGGCGTGCGCGGCAGCGCCGGCATCGAGACGCGCGTCTTCATCCCGCAGTTCGCCGCGCGGGAGATCAACTCGCCGGGCGAGCCGGGCGTCTATTACCACATGGGCATCGGCTTCACTTCGGGTAGGGCCGCGGGCGAAGCAGCCGCCACGCTCGCCGGCCTGCGCGGCCGCGCCGAACGCCGCAACCGCGATATGCTGGCGCGGCTCAACGCGCATCTGGCCCCGGTGGTGGTGGACTATGACGCCGAAGTCCTTCCCCTGACCCCTTCGGGCAATGCCACCGAGCGCCACATGCTGGTCGCGATCATCCGCAAGGCGGCCGCCATGATGAACGACGGCCCGGAAGCCGCGCCATCGCACGCCCTGTTGGCCTTCTGGGCCGACAAGTTGAACACGCCCGAAGCGCAGGTCGCCGCCACGATCGGGGATTACGCCAGATTCTCCAACCTGGTGCGCAGCAAGCTGATGAAAAAGGGCGGGGTCGGCTACGTCGTCCCGACCCCCGCCTCCTTCCCCACGGTCGAGGAGTATCACAGCTTCATCATCGCGTGCGGCGCGTTGCCCACGGCCACCTGGCTCGACGGCACCTCGGCCGGCGAGCAGGCCATCGAGGAGCTGATGGAGCTGCTGATCGGCCAGGGCGCGGCCGCGCTCAACATCATCCCCGACCGCAACTGGAACATCGCCGATCCCGAGCTGCGCGCGCTCAAGGTGCGCAAGCTGTACGAGATCGTCGAGCTGGCCCAGCGGCTCGATCTGCCGATCAACGTCGGCACCGAGATGAACGCGCCGGGCAACAAGCTGGTGGACGACTTCGACGCGCCGGAGCTGGCGCCGTTGCGCCAGGCGTTTCTGGACGGCGCCTATTTCATCTACGGCCACACGATCATGCAGCGCGCGTTGGGCCTGGGCTATCAGAGCGAGTGGGCCCGGTGCCACCTGCCGACGCGGCGCGAGCGCAACGCGTTCTATCGGACGGTGGGCCAGCGGGTGCC
>DAOTZV010000099.1:0-9901 GCA_034434235.1 Anaerolineae bacterium | reverse complement strand
CGCTCGCAGGGGGTCTGCGACCCCCGTCTGGCCGCCTGCGACGACATGTGCAGGCCGACGACGCCGGTCGCAGACCGGCTGGAAGCTGTTTCAAAGCTTAGCTTGATGCCTATGGTCTGCGACCCCCGTCTTGGCGGTCCAAGACGGCACTTACAAACCGATGACGCCGGTCACAGACCGGCTGAAAGCATTTGCTACGTAAGTCCTGTCAAATGGCGATGTTCACCAGCCTGAGCTTTGCCCTTACTGCCATCCTGCGGTATAATTTTCGCGTAACTTAATGTGCAATCCCTGATACCCAACAAGAGGCATCCTTGCGCGCACTCATCACCGGCATCTCCGGCTTCGTCGGCAGCCATCTGGCCGAATACCTGATCGCCCATACCGACTGGCAGATCTTCGGCACGGTCTATGGCCGGCTGGACAACATCGCCCACCTGCGCGATCGCATCACGATCTACCCGGCCGAGCTGTCCCGGCTCGAGGTGGTGCGCTTCATCCTCGAAGAGACGCGGCCCGACTATATCTTTCATCTGGCGGCCCAGCCGATCTCGGCCCTCTCGCGCATTGATCCGTGGTTCACGCTGGAAAACAACATCCGGGCGCAGCTCAACGTGCTCGAGGCGGTGGTGCAACTCAAGCTGCCCAGCCGGGTGCTGGTCGTCGGCTCGGCCGAGGAGTACGGCAAGATCAGCCCCGAAGACCTGCCGGTGGACGAAGATACCCCCCTGCGGCCGGTCACGCCCTATGGCGTGAGCAAGATCGCGCAGGATTTCCTCGGCCTGCAGTACTACCTGAGCTATGGCGTGGCGACCGTGCGCGTGCGCTCGTTCAACCATGTCGGCCCCCGCCAGCGCGAAGGGTTCGTGGCGGCCGATTTCGCCAAGCAGATCGCCGAGATCGAAGCCGGCAAGCGGCCGCCGCAGGTCGTTGTGGGCGACCTCAGCGCGGGCCGCGACTTCAGCGATGTGCGCGATGTGGCCAGCGCGTACTATCTCGCGCTCACCCGCGGGGCGCCCGGCGAGGTGTACAACATCGGCTCCGGCACATCCCACACGGTCCGCGAGCTTCTGGAGACCCTGATCCGGCTTTCGGGCCGCGAGGTGGCCATCGTGCAGGATCCGGCCCGCCTGCGGCCGGTCGAAGTGCCGGCCGTGATGGCCGATATCCGCAAGTTCAAGGCGTGCACGGGCTGGGAGCCGGTCATCCCGTTCGAGCAGAGCATGCGCGATGTGTTGGAATACTGGCGAGAGCAGGTGCGCACCGGGGCCGGCGATCCGACGCCGCTGGAGATGCGCATCGTCGGCCGGGCCGCGTAAAGCCCGGAGAGCTGTCGAAAGACAGGAGAGAGAGACAGGAGAGAGAGGAAAGATGCCGAAGGCGTTGATTACCGGGATCACGGGACAGGACGGTTCATATCTGGCGGAGTTTTTGTTGGAGCGCGGCTACGAGGTGATCGGGATGGTGCGCCGCACCAGCACGACCAACTTCGACCGCATTCGCGATTTCCAGGATCGCATCACCATCGTCCAGGGCGACCTGCTCGATCAGGTGAGCCTGATCCACCTGCTTCAGGAGCATCGGCCCGACGAGGTGTATAACCTGGCCGCGCAGAGCTTCGTGCCCACCAGCTTCACCCAGCCGGTGCTCACGGGCGAATTCACCGCGCTGGGGGTCACGCGCCTCCTCGACGCGATCCGCATCGTGGATCGCTCGATTCGCTTCTATCAGGCGAGCTCGAGCGAGATGTTCGGCAAGGTGCAAGAGGTGCCCCAGCGCGAGACGACCCCGTTCTACCCGCGCAGCCCCTACGGCGCCGCCAAGGTGTACGGCCACTGGATCACGGTGAACTACCGCGAGAGCTATAACCTGTTCGCCTGTTCCGGCATCCTGTTCAACCACGAGAGTCCCCGCCGCGGCCTCGAATTCGTCACGCGCAAGATCAGCCACGGCGTGGCGCGCATCAAGCTGGGGCTGGCGCACGAGCTGCGCCTGGGCAACCTGGAGGCCCGGCGGGATTGGGGCTATGCGCCCGACTACGTGCGCGCGATGTGGCTGATGCTCCAGCAGGATCATCCCGACGACTACGTGGTGGCCACCGGCGAGACCCATTCCGTGCGCGAGTTCTGCCAGGAGGCGTTCGACTACGTCGGATTGGACTGGGAGAAGTACGTGGTCGTGGATCCGAAGTTCTACCGGCCGGCCGAGGTGGACCTGCTGGTGGGCGATCCCAGCAAAGCCAGGCGCATACTTCACTGGGAGCCGACCGTCACCTTCCAACAACTCGTGCGCATCATGGTAGACGCCGACCTGGCCACGTTACAGCAGGCCGGCAATCATACACCGCAAGTGGGCTAAGGCGGGCCATGCATCAACGCGGGTTGCCGAGAGGCTGGAAAAAACAGTTGGTATCCGCTCTGGTCGAACCGGAGGTCGAACGCATTCTATTGTTCGGCTCGCGTGCGCGGGGAGATGCCGGTCCGCATAGCGATCTCGACCTGTTGATCGTCCGGCGTACCGAGGAAAGATTCCTGGCGCGCATCGGAGCAGCATATCAATGCCTGGCCGACGCGGCCGTGCATCTGGGAGTGGATGTGGACGTGCTGGTCTACACGCCAGAAGAATATCAACGCATGTTGGATGAAGGGAATCCGCTGGTGACGCGTGCCCATCGTGAAGGAAAGGTACTCTATGAGAAACCCGTCGGCCGAAGCAGAACGCTGGTTTCGTCAAGCCGAATTCGATCTTAAAGCCGGACGACATGCGGCTCGCGGCGAGTTCTATTTCGCGGCCTGTTTTCACGCGCAACAGGCCGCCGAAAAAGCGCTGAAGGCTTGCCGATATGCTCACGGCGAGCAAGTTGTCGTGGGACATTCGGTCTATCGGTTAGCCCAAGAATGCCGAGCGACGGATGCTCGCTTTGCTGCGCTTGCGCGCGATTGTGGTCGGCTCGACATGTTCTACATTCCGACGCGCTATCCCAACGGGCTTCCCGAGAGTATTCCCGCTGAAGTATATACTGCAGCAGAGGCAACGTTAGCGCTGGATCTGGCTCAGCAAGTACTGGAGTTAGTGGCCGATGTGCTGGGCCTTTCGTTCTCACCTTGAGTTCGGGGAGATTTCATGTCCGACATTAGCTTTGGCACCGATGGCTGGCGGGCGAGCATCGCGGAGGACTACACGTTCGACAACGTTCGCCGGTGCGCGCAGGGCTTTGCAGATTATCTGAAGGCGACCTATCCCGACCGGCTGGCGGCCGGCGTGGTGGTCGGCGGCGACAAGCGATTCCGCTCGGAGGATTTCGCCGCGGCCGCGGCCGAGGTGTTGGCCGGCAACGGGATCCCCGTGCACTTCTGCGGCGGCGGCGTGCCCACGCCGGTGATCGCCTTCGGCGTCACCGAGCGCCGGGCGATCGGCGCGGTGAACATCACCGCCAGCCACAACCCGCCCACCGACAACGGCTTCAAGGTGCGCGATCCGCACGGCGGCGCCATTGATCCGGCCGGGCTGAAGGCCATCGAGGCGCGCATTCCGGCGTCGGCCGCGGCCGCGCAGCGGATGGACTTCGACGCGGCCGTAAAAGCCGGATTGATCCGCCCCTACGATCCGGTGCCGGCCTACGACGAGCGCATCCGCTCGCTGGTAGACGTGGACGCGATCAAGGCCGCCGGCTTCACGGTGCTCGTGGACAACATGTGGGGCAACGGCGCCGGCTTCCTCTCGCGCTTCATCGCCGGCGGCCGGACGCGGGTGATCGAATTCCACGCCGAGCGCAACCCCCTCTTCCCGGAGATGAAGCGGCCGGAACCGATCCCGCCCAACGTGGACGCCGGCCTGGCGAAGGCGCGCGAGATCGGCGCGGACGTGGTGTGCATCATGGACGGCGACGCCGACCGCTGCGGCCTGGGCGACGAGCATGGCCGGTTCGTGGACCAACTGCGCGTCTACGCGCTGCTGGCCATGTACCTGCTGGAGGTGCGCGGGGAGCGCGGGCCGATCATCAAGACGATCAGCACGACTTCGATGCTCGATAAACTCGGCGCGCGCTACAGCGTGAAGGTCGTGAACACCGGGGTCGGCTTCAAATACGTGGCGCCGGCGATGTTGGAGCACAACGGCCTGATCGGCGGCGAGGAGAGCGGCGGCTATGCGTTCCGCGGCCATGTGCCCGAACGGGACGGCATTCTGGCCAACCTCTACCTGCTCGACCTGATGCGGCGCACCGGCAAGAAGCCCACCGAGCTGCTCGCGATGCTGTTCGATCTGGTCGGCGGGCCGCACTATTACGACCGCATTGACACGCGGGTCAAGGATCAAAGCGTCAAGCAGGCGGCGCGCAGCCGGCTCGACGCGGCGTACCCGGCCACCATCGGCGGCCTGCGGGTGACCGACAAGGTAACGATAGACGGCTACAAGTTCGTGCTGGAGGACGGCGGGTGGCTGCTGGTGCGCTTCTCGGGCACCGAACCGCTGATCCGCGTCTATTGCGAGACGACACACGGGGATAAGGTGCGGGCCATCTTGCAAGACGGCTTGAAGCTGGCGGGGATCGGGTGAAAGTGCTCAAGTGCTCAAGTGAACACGTGACACGTAAACACGTAAACACGTGAACACATGAACACATGAACACATGAACACAGTCAGGAGCGCGCGTGTATTGTGATACGCATTGTCATCTCGATCTGCCGCAGTTCGACGCCGATCGCACGGCGGTGATCGAGCGCGCGTGGGCGGCCGGGGTGCAGACGATCATCGTGCCGGCCACCGATCTGGCGTCGTGTCATCGGGTGTTGGCCCTGGCCGGGCAATATGAACACATTTACGCGGCCATCGGGGTGCACCCGAACGACTGCGCCGGCTTCGAAATGCGCCATCTGGCCGAGCTGCGCGAACTGGCCCGGCATCCCAAGGTCGTTGCCATCGGCGAGATCGGCCTGGACTACTACTGGCACAAGACGCCGGCCGATCAACAGGCCGCCGTGTTGCGGATGCAGCTTGAGCTGGCGGCCGAGTTGCGCCTGCCGGTGATCCTGCACAGCCGCAATCCGGCCGGCGGCGTTTCGACCTGCAACGCCGACCTGTTGTGCGCAATGGAGCAAATGGGGCCCGAAATACGGAAAGCGCGCGGCGAAGATGCTATCATCGGCATATGGCACGCGTTCTCGGGCGACCTGGCCGAGGCGCAACGGGCGATGGACCTGGGGTTGGCGCTGGGCTTGGGCGGGCCGTTGACGTTTCAGAACGCACGGCGACTCCATGCTCTGGCGCCGCAATTGCCGCGCGAGCGGGTCGTCCTGGAGACCGACGCGCCCTATCTGGCGCCGCACCCGCATCGCGGACAGCGCAACGAACCGGCCTATGTGCCGCTGATCGCCGGCCGGCTGGCGGAGTTATGGCAGACACCCGTGGGCACAGTGGCAGAGACAACCACTGCGACCGCAGGTCGTTGTTTCGGGATCTGATTTTTTTAATTTTTTGATGTAAGGCGCCGATGATCACAGGCTTAACGATTCTCTCTCTTGTTCAGGACGATCTTCAGCGGGTCGAGCAGAAGCTGCGTTCGATCAGTGCCGATGCCTACGAGCCTCTGGCCCAGGCCTTCTTAGAGTTGTTGCGCAGCGGCGGCAAACGCCTGCGGCCGGCCGTGGCGTTGGCCTCCTATGGACTCTTTCACCGCCGGGCGTCCGAAAAGGTGGTGGCGATGGCGGCGGCCGTCGAGATGTTGCATAACGCCACCCTCGTCCACGACGATCTGATAGACGAGGCATTGGTGCGCCGCGGGATCACGACCCTGAACGCGCTGTGGAGCAAAGGCGCCACCGTGCTGGCCGGCGACTATCTGTTCGCGCGGGCGGCCGGCTTTGCGGCCGAGACGGAGAACATCCAGGTGGTGCAGCTCTTCGCCGATACCCTGCGCGTGATCTGCGAGGGCGAGCTGCGCCAGCTCTTCTCAAGCCGGCAGTGGCGCCAACCGAAAGAGGATTACTACCCGCGCATCTTCGCCAAGACCGCGTCCCTCTTCGCCGCGGCCACGCGCTCCGGCGCCATCCTGGCCGGCGCTTCGACCGAACAGGAACAGGCGCTCTACGATTTCGGCTACAACCTCGGCATGGCCTTCCAGATCGTGGACGATGTGTTGGACTACGCCGGCGACGAGGCAACCCTCGGCAAGCCGGTAGGGGGCGACCTGCGCCAGGGAATCGTGACATTGCCTTTCTATTATTATCTGCATTCATTGCCCGATCCCGAAGTCGTCATCGGCCGGCTGGAAGGCCGCGAGCGCGCGGCCAGGGAAGAGCGCGAGGCCCTGGTCGCCGAGATCGTGGCGCAGGTGCGCGCCTCGGGCGCCATCCAGGCCGCGCTGAACGAAGCGCGCGATTTCACCGAGCGGGCCAAGGCCGCCCTGGCGATCTTTCCGGCCGGGCCCTATCGCCAGGCACTGTGTGAGCTGGCGGACTACGGCGTCTCGCGCCATGTGTGAGCGCGTTTCATTCCGATCTATCCGCTGATTCGAGCCATGTCAGAGCCTGCTTCGGAGCCGGCCATGGCCGCGCCCGATCTATCGGTGATCATCGTCAGCTGGAACGTGCGCGACCTGCTCCGCGCGTGCCTGCGGTCGGTTCTGGCCTCTCAGCTGCCCCTTGAAGTCATCGTGGTGGACAACGCCTCGGCCGACGGCACCGCAGCGATGGTCGCGCAGGAGTTTCCCCAGGTGCGGCTGATCGCCAACGCGGAGAATCGAGGCTTCACCGCCGGCAACAACCAGGGGATCGCGCTGGCGCAGGGCCGCTATGTCTTCTTCCTCAATCCCGATACCGTCGTCGTCGGAGATGCCCTCCGGACGATGATCGCCTATCTGGATGCGCACGACGACGTAGGGGTGGTGGGTCCCCAGTTGCGTTACGGCGACGGCCGGCTGCAATCTTCGTGCCGGCGGTTTCCCACCCTCTGGTCGGCCCTGTTCGAGAGCACGCCCCTGGAATGGCATTGGCCCGGCAATCCCTGGGCGCGGCGGTATCGGATGGAAGATCGGCTTCCCATTTCCCCGGCAGAGGAGGAGACCGCTACCCCGTCTCCTCCCCTGGCAGGGGAGGAGACACCCCACCCCTTCTCCCCTCCCCTGGCAGGGGAGGGGTCGGGGGAGAGGTCGCTTCCCCCCAAACTTGGGGGGCCGGGGGGGCGAGAGGTGGAAGTGGATTGGCTGGTGGGCGCGGCGCTGATGACGCGGCGGGAGGTGCTGGAGCAGGTCGGCGGCTTCGACGAGGGCTACTTCATGTACTCCGAAGAGCTCGACTGGTGCCGCCGCGTCAGACAGGCGGGCTGGCGCATCGTCTATCTGCCGGCCGCGCAGGTCGTCCACTACGAAGGCAAGTCAAGCGAACAGGTGGTGGCGGCCCGGCACATTCACTTCCAGACCAGCAAGGTGCGCTACTTCCGCAAGTTCCACGGTTCGCTGGCGGCGGCCGTCTTGCGCGTTTTTCTATTGGGCGCTTTTGTGGCAGAATGGGGCCTGGAAGCGCTCAAATGGCTGCTGGGATCGAAGCGGCCGTTGCGTCGCGCTCGCATGGCGGCGTACGCGCAGCTCCTGCAAACCGGCTTACGGCCGCAATGGTAAGGAGGTGAGGATGCGCATCTTGATGATCACCGGCGAATATCCGGCCATGCAAGGCGGCGTGGGCGATTATACCCGGCAACTGAGCCAGGCGCTGGTTGCGCGGCGCATAGATGTGCACGTGTTGACCGATGTCAACGCGGGCGGCGATCACCTGCGCGCACCGGCCGCCCCTTATGAGCCGACCGTCCACCCGATCATCAGCAGCGGCGGCTGGGAGCTGTGGAGCCGGACTCTGGACCTCTGTCGGCAACTGCGCCCCGATGCGGTGCACATCCAATATCAGTCGGCGGCCTATGGCTTGCACCCGGCGGTCAACTACCTGCCGTGGCGTTTCAGGCTGGTGTGGGATCGGCCGCGCCTGGTGACCACCTTCCACGACCTGCGCTTCCCGTACCTGTTCCCGAAGGCCGGGCCTTTGCGCTGGCGTGCGGTGTTGGCCCTGGCGAAGGGCAGCGACGCCAGCGTCATCACCAACCCGCTGGATTGGGTGCGCCTGGTGCGCGCCGGGCTGACCGACCGGATGTTCCCCATTCCGATCGGGAGCAACATCCGCTGTCAGCCGCCGGCCGGCTACGATCGCGCGCGGCAGCGGGCGCGCTGGGGCGCCGGGCCCGACACCTGGTTGCTGGCCTATTTCGGCTTCATGAACCCCGGCAAGGGCGGCGAGACCCTCGTCCGTTGCCTGGCCGAACTGATCCAGGCCGGCAAGCCGGCCCGCCTCCTCATGGTCGGCGGCCAGGTCGGCGCGAGCGACCCGACGAACCAGGCCTATCTGGAGCAGGTCGAACGGCTGATCGCCGAGCTGGGCGTGCACCCCTTCGTCCAGTGGACGGGCTTCATCTCCAACGAAGAGGTCTCGGCCAACCTGCTGGCCGCCGACTGCGCCGTACTTCCCTATCGCGAGGGCGCTTCGTTGCGCCACGGCAGCTTGATGGCCGCGCTGGCGCATGGCCTGCCCATCGTCAGCACCCGACCATCGGATGACGTGCGCGAGGCGGCCGGCCTGTTCCCTGTGCTACACAATGGCAAGTCCGCGTTGCTTGTCTCGCCGGATGATCCGACGGCGCTTGCCGAAGCGGTGACGCGCGTGATGTCGGATTCCGCGCTGCGCGCGCGGCTGGGACGCGCCGCGCAAGACCTGGCGCGCGAGTTCGAGTGGGACACGATTGCCGAGCGCCATGTCGAGATGTATCAACGCCTGGGCATCACGGAATAGATGGCTTCTTGGCCTGCGGCGGCACGACGCCGCTTTGGTTGGCCTGCGGCGGCAGGTGGCCGCCCCGAAATCCCGACCGTGAAACCGTACGCCTGGTTGGCCTTCCTGCTCCTCGCGCGGCTGGCGCTCGGCCTGGCCTATAGCATCGCCATCCCGGCCGGCGAGGCGCCCGACGAAGCCGATCACCTCGCCTATGCCGCCTACATCGCCCGCGAGCACCGCTTGCCGCAGGGCGCAGAGATGACCCAGGCCAAGCATCCGCCCCTCTACCATGCGCTGGCGGCGGCCGTGGGCGGCCGGGCCGGGATGGACACGAGCTTCCTGCGCGCCAATCCCGACGTCGGCTTCACGGCCGACGCCGCGCCGAACTTCTTCGTGCATACGACCCTCGAAGACTGGCCGTGGCGCGATGGGCCGCTCGCCATGCACCTGGCGCGGCTGGTGTCGGTGCTGGCCGGCGTGGGCCTGGTGGCCGCGGTGTATGCCTTGGGCGTGGCCGTGTGGCCTCGCCGGCCCGATCTGGCGCTCGCGGCGGCCGCGTTCGTCGCCTTCCTGCCCGAATCGTTGTTCATCGCCGCGGCGATGAACAACGACACCCTGGCCGCGCTGCTCGGCACGCTGGCGCTCTGGCTGGCGTTGCGCAGTCGCCGGCCCTGGCACGCGGCCGTCGCGGGGATCGTCATGGGCCTGGGCCTGTGGGCCAAGGTGAGCGTGGCCGCGCTGTGGCCGGCGGTGTGCCTGGCCTTGGCTGTGCGCGGATGGGACGAAGGACGCATCACGGACGGCGGACGACCGCCGGCCGCCGTCCCACGGCCGACATGGTGGCAGTGGCGCACGTGGCGGCTGGCGTTCATCGCCGGCGGGGTGGCGCTGGCGGTCACTGCGCCCTGGTTTCTGCGCAACCGCCAGCTCTACGGCGACTGGATGGGATGGCCGCTGGTGCTGGCGACGATTGACCGCCGCACGGGGCCGTTCGGCCCGGCCGAGCTCTGGTGGCTGCTCCGCGGCCTCTTCGTGAGCTTCTGGGGCAAGTTCGGCGGCGCCGGCCACATGGCGCTGCCGTGGCCCTT
>DAOTZV010000098.1:0-106699 GCA_034434235.1 Anaerolineae bacterium | reverse complement strand
CCTGCGCCGAGCGTCTCCGCGGGCAGGCCAGGCAGGTTCGCGGGAATCCAGGCCGTGCCGGGCTGCACTGAGGCGTCGGCTTTCAGGGTCAAGGTCACGCTGCCGCGGGGCGAGCCCACAGTCACTTTGCTGCCCTCGGTCAACTTAGCAGCCGCCAGATCGGCCGGGTTGAGCGCGACGAACGGCGTCGGCGTCAGCTTGCGCACCTGTTCCGGCGCATATTGCATGAAGAGGCCGTCGTCCCAGAGGAGCGGGCCGCTCACCAGGAGGAAGCTGCCGGGCTGGATATTGGGGATTGGGGATTGGGGATTGGATAATCCCCAATCCCTAACCCCTGATCTCAAATCCCTCGCCGACCACTGTACGCCGCCCTCGCCCAACGCGTCCCAGCGTAGCGCGGCGTAGAACGGCACCGCCCGACCGATCTCCTCCAGCACGGCTTGCGCATTGGCGTAGTTCCACGGCTTGGGCGCAGGGCCGGCCTTGGCCTTCGTGCGCTTTTTGCGTTTCCAATCGGGCAGGTCCGCTTTAGCGGCCTCTGCGCCCTCAAAAGACTGGACGGCCAGCCACTTCTCGGCCAGCGCGGCCAGGATCGCCCAGTCGGGCTTGCTCTCGCCCACCGGCCGGATGCCCTGCGGCCCCCGCTGGACGCGGCGCTCCAGGTTGGTATACGTCCCGTCGGCCTCCGCAAAGCTGCACGCCGGCAACACCACATCGGCCAGTTGCGCGGTCTCGGTCAGGAACAGATCCTGGACGACCAGCAGGTCGAGCTTGCGCAGCGTCTCGGCCGCGGCCGGCAATGCCGCCGGGTTGGCGCCCATCACGAAGAGCGCCCTGACGCCTCCGCCGATCATCTGAGCATAGGATTGGCCCGGCTGGGCCGGCGGCTGGACGCCCCACAGCTTGCCCAGCCGATCGCGCACGGTCGCATCCGACACGGCCGCGTAGCCCGGCAGGGTATCGGGCAACAGGCCCATGTCCCGCACGCCCTGCTCGTTCGCCCCCGCGCCGATGTACGCCAGCTTGTCCCCGTGCCCCAGCGCGGTCGCCAGGTTGAACAGCGCGGCCACGGTCGCCTTGCCGCGCTCGCCGGTGGCCGCGTCCGGGCCGTAGATGAAGAGGGGCGATTTGGCGGCGGTGAGGAGCGCTGTCGGTATGGGATATGGGGGATTGGGGATTGGGGATTGGGGATTGCGCGCATCCGCCTTGCCCTTCGCGGCCTGCGCCCGGCCCCCTCCGTCCTGAACCCTGGCCCCCGTTCCCTGATCCCTAATCCCTAATCCCTGATCCCTGATCCCTAATCCCTGATCCCTGATCCCCAACCCCTGATCCCTAACCCCTAATCCCTGAGCCCCAACCCCTTTCGCCGCCTGGACCGCCGCGACCAGTTCGTTGAGCAGCGTCGCCTCGTTGCCGGGCAACACGGGCAGATATGCGCCCCGCTCCGGCGTGTAGCGCGCCAGCTCGATGCGCCGCGGGTTGACGATCAAGAGCTTCGCGCCGTTGCGCCGGACGGCCCGCTTGATGTGCAGATCGAGCACCGGCGCGGCCTCGCTCGGATCGCAGCCGACGAGCACGATCAGATCGCTCCTGGCGATGTCCGCGATGGCCGAGAGGCCCGTGGGCCAGGCGCGCACGGCCGCGCCGCCCGCGAAATCCACGTTGTTCGTGCCGATCAGAGCGCGGAAGAACTTCTGGAACAGATAGGCCGCCTCGTTGCTGATGCGCGGGGACGCCACTCCGCCGACCGCGGCCGGCCCGTGGGCGTCCACCAGCGCGTCCAGCTTTTCGACGATCCGGCCGAGCGCCTCGTCCCAGGTCGCCTCGCGCAACTTCTCGCCGTCGCGCACCAGCGGCATCTTCAGCCGCTGCGGATGATCCACGAACCGGTAGACGAAGCGGCCCTTGTCGCAGATCCATTCGTCGTTGACGGCCATGTTCTCGCGGGCGACGATGCGGCGCAGCTCATGCACGCGCTCATCCAGCCGCAGGTTGCAGCCCACCGGGCAATGGTTGCAGACGCTCGGCGTCTTGCGCAGCTCCCAGGGGCGATAGCGGAAGCGGGCCACCCGGTTCGTCAGCGCGCCGACCGGGCAGATGTCAATGATGCTGCCCGAGGTCTTCGCATCCACCGGCTGGCCGGGGAAGGTATCAATCATCGTCTCGCCCCCGCGCTCGAAGAGGCCGAGCTGGGGCTTGTCTTCCCATTCTTCCAGGTAGCGGATGCAGCGCCAGCACAGGATACAGCGCTCCTGGTCGAGCAGGATCAGGTCGCTGATGGGGTAACGCTTGTTCTTGTGGCGTTTCGGCTCGATGAACTTCGAGGCGCCTGGGCCATACTTCATCGTCTGATCCTGCAGCGGGCACTCGCCGCCCTTGTCGCAGATGGGACAATCGAGCGGGTGATTGATCAGGATGAAGCCCAGGTTGGCCTCGCGCACGGCCTTCACCTGCTCGGTGTTCGTGCGCACGACCATCCCCTCGGCCACGCGCACCGTGCAGGCGGTGTCGAGCCGGCTACCGCGCGGCCCGACGAACTCCACCAGGCACATGCGGCACGCGCCGAGCGGATCGAGCTTGGGGTGCGAGCAGAAGACCGGGATCTCGATGCCGGCCGCTTTGGCCGCATCCACCACCAGCGTCCCCGCCGGCACGGTTACTTTGATGTCGTCAATGGTCAGAGTGACCTGATCGGGCATAATGGTCCTCAAATGAACGAATCAGCAAATAGCGAATATCAGGCCGTCGGCACTATTTCTCATCCCACTCATCCCTGCTGATGCCTGCTTGCCTCAAGATTTCGAGTAATGTACCCTTCGGCAAGTCGCCAGTGTGAAGCGGGACAATAGCTCGTCGCTTCGTCAAAGGATGATAGTAAACGTGGTGGCTGCCTTTGACTCGATCCAACACGAAGCCATGTTGCTCCAATATTTTGATAAGTCTCTGCGGCGTGAGGGCGGGCATCTTAGGCATAGGCTGGTATCATAAGCGTGTATTCCAAGGTTTCAGCGTCTGTAGGTATTTCCTCGCCGTGTGCCCGCAAGCTTTCGATGTATAACTCAATGGCCTCTTTCGCCATCGCGAGCGCATGATCTATGGTCTCGCCATAGGTGACGCAACCAGGGAGGGAAGGCACGGTGACCGTGTAACCGCCCTCCGGTTCCCTTTTCAACATCGTCCGGTAGCTCAACACTTTCATCGTCTCACCCCATCATCAATACAAAAGTTCAGCAGAGCGTCGTGCCCGCCAGTTCTCCATTCCAACACTGTCATCTTGTCCCCTTTGATCTGCCAGGCGCTCCTATCGCTTCACCGTCGGCGCGTTATACTTCTCCTCCAGCGGCAGGCTCGGCTCGGTGATGCCTGAGGGCGCGCCGGCATCGGGCCGGTAGATGGGCCGGATCGGGATGACCGGCTTCTCGGTGGCCGCGGCGATGGCCGCGTCGAACTCGCCGCGGAACTTCGCCAGGTTGCTCTGCAGGCCCCAGACGGCCGCATAGCCGAACGGGCAGAAGCTCTTGCCGCCGACCATGTCCGCGATGTAATTGAGCAGCGCGATGTCTTCGACGCGGCCCTGGCCATGCTCGATGCGCTCCAGGATCGCCTCCAGCCAGGGCACCCCTTCGCGGCACGGCGTACACTTGCCGCAGCTCTCTTCGCGATAGAAGGCCACCGTGCGTCGCGCCACCTCCACCAGGCTCTGGTTCGCGCCGATGACGATCACGCCCGCAGAGCCGAGCGCCGAGCCTTGCCTGGCGAGGCTTTCGTAATCCAGGGGCGTATCGAGCTGGCTCGGGTCAAGCAATTGCACCGACAACCCGCCGGGGATCACGGCCTTCAGCTCGCCGGCTTCTTCCTTCAGGCCGCCGCCGTATTCGTAGATCAGCTCGCGCAGGGTGGTGCCGTGCGGCAGCTCATAGAGGCCCGGTCGCTTCACCTGTCCGCTCAGGCAGAAGAGGCGGAAGCCGGTGCTTTGCGGCGTGCCCCACTGCTTGTACCAGTCCGCGCCGTGGCGCAAGATGTGCGGCACGTTGGAGATCGTCTCGACGTTGTTGACGATGGTCGGCTTGCCGTAGAGGCCCTCGACGGCCGGGAAGGGCGGCTTGAGCCGCGGATGGCCGCGATAGCCCTCCAGCGACGTGAGCTGCGCCGTTTCCTCCCCGCACTCATACGCGCCGGCCCCGCGATGCACGACGACCTTGAGCTTCTTGCCCGTGCCGAAGATGTTGTCGCCCAGGAAGCCCCGGGCCTCGGCCTCGGCGACCGCGCCTTCGAGCCGTTGCGCCGCGAAATAGTATTCCCCGCGCACGTAGATGAACGCGCGCTCGGCCTCGATGGCGTAGCAGGTCAGGATGATCCCCTCGATGAGCTGATGGGGGTCGTACTCCATGATCATGCGGTCTTTGAAGGTGCCCGGCTCCGACTCATCGGCGTTGACCACCAGGTAGCGCGGATATTTGCCTGCCGGCAGGAAGCTCCACTTCTGGCCGGCCGGGAAGCCCGCGCCCCCGCGGCCGCGCACGACCGCGGCCTTCACCTCGTCTATCACCTGTTGCGGCGTCTTGCCGCCGGTGACGACCGCGCGGGCCGTCTCGTAGCCACCATCGGCGATATAGGTTTCGATCTTGTGCGAATCGGGCTTGTCCACGCGGGCCAACAGGAAGTTGGTGTCGGGCCGGCCGCCGTGATGGTAGGGGCCGAGGGGCCAACGCTCGCAGGTGTCGAAGCCGTGGCCCGACGCGATCAACGCCAGCGCCTCGTCCAGCTTTTCGGGCGTGTGCAGCTCCTCGAAGTAGCGGATCTTACCCGTGTACTTCTCGGTGCACATGAACATCGGCGCGGTGGCACATGCGCCCAGACACTCCACCCGGCCCAAAGAGAACTTGCCGTCCGGCGTGGTCTGGCCGAAGTCAATGCCCAGCCGTTCCTTGAGCAGGTCGGCCAGCTTCAGCGCGCCGCCCAACATGCACGGCACGTTGTCGCAGATCTCGATGTGGTATTGGCCGGGCTCGCGATGGGTGTTGTACATGTGGTAGAAGCTGGCGAACTCGCCGACCTCGGTCGCGTCCAGATCGAAGAGCGCGGCCACCTCGGCCAGCACTTCGGCCGGCAACCAGCCCACTTCGCGCTGGGCCACATACAACGCCGGCCCCAGCGCCGAGCGAGGCACAGGATAACGGGCCTGGAGCGCCCGGATCTCAGCTTTGGCTTTCTCGGAGAGCACTCATTCCTCCTACCGATCCACATCTCCCAAGACGATGTCTATCGAACCGATGATCAGCACCAGGTCCGCGATGAAGCCTCCGCGGGCCAACAGGTCGGTGGATTGCAGGTTGGCGAACGACGGCGTGCGCATGTGCAGCCGATAGGGATGGGCCGTGCCGTCGCTGACGATGTAGAAGCCCATCTCTCCGCGCGGATTCTCGACGCACTCGAAGACCTCGCCCTTGGGCGGCGTGAAACCCTCGGTGTTCAGCTTGAAATGGTGGATCACCGCTTCCATGCTGATATCCAGCTCCTGGCGAGGCGGCAACGCCATCTTGCGGTCGGCCGTCCACACCGGGCCATCGGGCAGGTTCTTGAGCGCCTGCTCGATGATGCGCAGGCTTTGCTTCATCTCTTCGATGCGTACCAGATAGCGGGCGTAGGTATCCCCTTCGGTTGCGGTCGGGATCTTGAAGTCGTAGTTCTCGTACCCGCTGTAGGGTCGCACCTTGCGATAGTCGAACGCCAATCCGGTGGCCCGCAACATCGGGCCGGTCACGCCCATCGCCAGCGCCTGTTCGGTGGTCAGCTTGCCGACGCCGACCGTGCGCGCCTTCCACACGGGGTTGTCGGTGACCATCCGCTCGTATTCCGCGATGCGCTTGGGGAAGGTGCGCAGCACGTCCTGGACGCGCTCGACGAAGCTGGGAGGCACATCCCGCCACAGGCCGCCGGGGCGGATGTAGGAAGTCGTCATGCGCGCGCCGCTGACCAGCTCCAGGATGTCGAGGATCTGCTCGCGCTCCCGGAAGCAATACATCAGCAGCGCGTGGCTGACGCCCGCCGCGTCCATCACGTGGGTGCCCAGCCAGAGCAGGTGCGAGGCCAGGCGTTGCAGCTCGGCCATGATCACGCGGATCACCTGCGCCCGCGGGGGAATCTCGACCCCCATGAGCTTCTCCACGGCCAGCGCGTAGCCCAGGTTGGTGCACATCGAGGACACATAGTCCGAGCGGTCGGTGTAGGGGGTGAAGTCCTTGTAGCGGATGCTCTCGGCCTGCTTTTCGAAGCCGGAATGCAGATAGCCGATGTCGGGATAGGCCGCCACCACCCGTTCGCCGTCCAGCTCCACGATGACGCGCAGCACGCCGTGGGTCGAGGGGTGTTGCGGCCCCATGTTCAGGATCATGTGCCGGTTGGCGTCGGCCTGTTTGGGCGGCACCGTCTGCACCGCCTTCGGTTCGATGATCTGCGTGCCGAACGAGCGAAACTCTTCGTCTTCCCAGGTCATCGAGAACGGCACCGGCTCGCCCCCGCGCGGCACCTCTTTGCGCAGCGGGTGGTTAGGCCAGTTGTGCGGCAAAAGGATGCGGCGCAGGTCGGGATGCCCCTCGAATTTGATGCCCATCAGATCGTAGACCTCGCGCTCGTGCCAGTTCGCGCCCGGCCACAAGCCGGTGATCGTGGGCACGGCGGGACTGTCGCCCGCCACCGGCGCCTTGAGCCGGATCCGTTGGCCGCTGCGAGTCGAAAGGAGCTGATAGACGACGGCAAATCGCGGGGCCGATGCCAGGCCCGGATAACGACTGCGATCTACCGAGGTGAGGTCTTCCAGGTGGTCGAAGCGCAGCTCGGGATCGTCCCGCAGGAAACGGGCCACCGGCACCACATCCTTCGGCGCCACCTCGACCGTGGTCTCCCCGCGGAACTCGGCCACGGCCTGGATGGCCGCGCCGAACTGCGAACGAAGCTTCTCGACGATGGGATTGAGTTGTGCCATGCGTGAATCCTACAATGGACTGGTCGGTAGGGCGAACTCAAGTTCGCCCTACGCTACTTCTGCCGTCCGTATGCGCGATCGCGAAACTTCTCCTGTTGGATCTTCTTCTGCAGCAACGTGATCGCGTAGAGCAACGCCTCGGGACGGGGCGGACAACCCGGCACGTAGACATCCACCGGGATGATCTTGTCCACGCCCTGGATGATCGCATAGTTGTTAAACGGGCCGCCGGCGCTGGCGCAAATGCCCATGGCGATCACCCATTTCGGTTCGAGCATCTGCTCGTAGAGCTGCTTGATCACGGGCGCCATCTTGTTGCTCACCCGGCCCGAGACGATCAGCAGATCGGCCTGGCGCGGGGAAGGGCGAAACACCTCCGAGCCGAAGCGGCTGATGTCGAACCGGGCCACGCCGGACGCGATCTGCTCGATGGCGCAGCAGGCCAGGCCAAACGTCAGAGGAAAGAGCGAGAACTTGCGGCCCCAATTGACCGCCTGCTCCAGAGTGGTCGTTATGAAACCCTGATCGGGAAGACGTTCTTCAAGGCCCATGAGATGCTCCGCATTGGGGATCGGATATCAGATATTTGGGTATGGGGCGTTCATTGCCATTTGAACGCGTCGTTCTTCCAGGCATAGACAAAGCCGACGAGCAGAATGACAAGGAAGATGCCCACCTCGATCAGCCCGAAGAGGCCCAGCTTGCGCGCGGCGACCGCCCACGGATACATCAGGATCACCTCAACGTCGAACAGGATGAACAACACGGCAACGACGTAGAACTGGACCGGGAAACGGCGGCGCGCATCGCCGAGCGGCAGAATGCCGGATTCGTAAGGGATGTCTTTGGCGGGAGTATGGCGTTTAGGGCCAAGGAGGGCTGAAACGCCCAACGCGATCGCGGCAAATCCGCCCGCAACGACCACCATGACCAGGATAGGCAGATAGCTTTCGGGCATGACCTGACTCCGCCAGATATGGAAGGATGCGGCAGCGAGTAATTCCTATTGCCGCTGGCAGCTTGCACAGTCTATCACGAACCGCCGTACTTTGTCAAACCGACGCGGGTTATCACGCTTTTGGCACACTTGCAAAGCCTGGGCCGTATGCTACAATCTCTTGCGAGCAACGATGCAGAGGAGGCGAAGGCATGTTCCCTCGTCTGCGCTCTCAAGATATCCGACGTGATCTGACTCGGAGCATGGAGGAGATGGGCCGTGACGGCTGATGTGTTGCGTTTGACCGCGGAAGAGGAGGCCATGTTGGCCGGCGCCGAGGGCCCGGGCGTTCGCCGCGCGATGGAGATCGTGGTGGCGCTGGCGCGCATCTACGGCGCGGCCGACCTGGTCCCCATCAAACATGCCCAGATCGCCGGGGTGTCATACAAGAACATCGGCGATGCCGGCGTGGCTTTCCTGAACGATTGGGCCGACGAGGGTGCGCGGGTGCGCGTGCCCACCACGCTCAACCCCATGGGCATGGAGCGCGGCAAATGGCAGGCGTGGGGCATCGGCCGCGACTTCGCGGCGCCCCAGCTCAGCGTGATCGACGCGTTCGTCAAGATGGGCGTCACGCCGACGATGAGCTGTACCCCCTACCTGTTTGCCGACTACCGGCCCCGTCGCGGCGATGTGTTGGCCTGGGCCGAATCGAGCGCGGTGGCCTATGCCAACTCGGTGATCGGCGCGCGCAGCAACCGCGAGGGCGGCCCCAGCGCCCTCGCCGCGGCCATCGTCGGACGCACCGCCCGCTACGGCTATCTGCTGGACGAAAATCGTCGCGCCAACTGGATCGTGGAGGTGCGTTGCCCCGTCAGGTCGGTGGCCGACTTCGGCGCGCTGAGCTACATCGTCGGCAAGGCCGTGGGCAACGGCGTGCCGTGGTTCGCGGACCTGGCCCCCGCCCTTGCTTCTTCCCCGAATTCGGAGGAAGGGCCGGGGATAGGGGCCGCCTCCGACCGCCTCAAGACCCTCGGCGCGGGACTGGCGGCTTATGGCGCGGTGGCTCTCTATCACATCGCCGGCTATACTCCCGAAGCGCGCGACCTGGGCGAGGCGCTCATCCGGCCCGACGCCCGGCGCCTGGTCGTCGAGAGCCTGGACGAAGCCTATCGGGTGATGGACGCCGACCCCGACCTGCGGCAGATCGATCTGGTCACCATCGGCTGTCCCCACGCGAGCCTGACGGAGATCCAGCAGGTGGCCGAATATGTGCGCGGCAAGCGGCTGGCCACCCGGCTGTGGGTGACGACCGGCGAGATCACGCGCCGGGCCGCGGCCGAGCTGGGCTACGTCCAGGCCATCGAGGCGGCCGGCGGCGAAGTGGTGGCCGATACATGCGCGGTGGTGGCGCCGATGCACATGTTGAACGTGCGCTCGATGGCGACCAACGCCGGCAAGATGGCCTGCTACGCGCCCATGCACAGCGGCGTGCGCATGCGCTTCGGCGACCTGGAGCAGTGCCTGGATGCCGCGCTCACGGGCGAGTGGCGGTCCGAGCGATCTTGAGCTCCTGAGCTGGCGAAAGAACAAGGAGGTTCTGATGTACGACCAGTCGAAGATCCGTCTGATTCGAGCGGCCGTCGAACAATGGGAATCTACCGATGTGCGACGCAGCCGATCTCGCCTGCCGGAACGTCGCAGCGCCTTCACCACGATCTCCGGCGCGCCGGTCAATCGGCTCTATACGCCGGCCGACGTGGCCGATCTGGACTATGGCCGCGATCTGGGCCTGCCGGGCTGTTATCCCTTCACCCGCGGCCTTCATCCGACCGGCTACCGCGGCAAGCTGTGGACCATGCGTATGTTTGCCGGCTTCGGCACTGCCGAGGAGACCAATGCGCGCTTCAAGTATCTGTTGAGCCAGGGACAGACCGGCCTTTCGATCGCGTTCGACATGCCGACCCTGTACGGCTACGACACCGATGCACCTCAGGCCATGGGCGAGTTCGGCAAGTGCGGCGTGGCCGTGTCGTCGCTGGCCGATATGGAGGTGCTGCTGGACGGCCTTCCGCTCGACCGGGTGACGACCTCGATGACCATCAACGGCCCGGCCGCGACGATCTGGGCGATGTACATTGCGGCGGCCGAAAAGCGCGGCATTCCACGGCAAGCGCTCGGCGGCACGATCCAAAACGACATCCTGAAGGAGTTCATCGCCCAAAAGGAGTTCCTGTTCCCGCCCCGGCCCTCGCTGCGCCTGGTCGTGGACACGATCGAGTTCGGCACCCGCGAGATGCCGCGCTGGAACACGATCAGCATCTCCGGCTATCACATCCGCGAGGCGGGCGCGACGGCCGGCCAGGAGCTGGCCTTCACCCTGGCCAACGGCTTCGCGTACGTGGAGGCGGCGCTGGCCCGCGGCCTGGGGATAGACGAGTTCGCGCCGCGGCTCTCCTTCTTCTTCAACGTCCATAACGAGTTCTTCGAGGAGATCGCCAAGTTCCGCGCCGCGCGACGGATCTGGGCGCGGACGATGCGCGAAAAGTACGGTGCGCGCGATCCGCGCTCGTGGATGTTGCGCACGCACGCGCAGACGTCGGGCGTCAGCCTGACCGCGCAGCAGCCGGAGGTGAACATCGTGCGGGTGGCGCTCCAGGCGCTGGCGGCCGTGCTCGGCGGCGCCCAGAGCCTGCACACCAACAGCATGGACGAGGCGCTGGCGCTCCCCTCCGAGAAGGCGGTCACCATCGCCCTGCGCACCCAGCAGGTGATCGCCGAGGAGACCGGCGTCGCCAACACGCTCGATCCGCTGGGCGGCTCGTTCTACGTCGAGGCCCTGACCGACCGGCTGGAACGGGAAGCTGAGGAATACTTCCGCCGCATCGAAGCCCTGGGCGGTGTCATCCCGGCCATTGAGGCCGGCTTCCAGCAACGCGAGATCGCCGAGGCCGCGTTCCGCTACCAGCACGAGATAGACACCGGCGAGCGGACGGTGGTCGGCGTGAACGCCTATGTGGCCGATGAGCCGTTGACGATTCCGCTGCTGGAGATGGACCCCCACGGCTACGAGCGGCAGGTGGCGCGGTTGCGCCGGGTGCGGGCCGAGCGGGACAACGCCGCGGTCCAGGCCGCCCTCCGCCGCCTGCTCGACGCGGCCCAGGATAGCCACACGAACCTGATGTACCCCATCCTGGAGGCCGTAAACGCCTATGCCACGTTGGGCGAGATCACCGGCGTGTTGCGGCAGGTGTTCGGCGAATATCAGGAGCCGGTGTTCTTTTGATGGCGAGCCGGGCGGCCGCAAGGTTGGGCGCCACATTGGCATCGCGGTCACATCGTGATACAATCGCCGCCAAGAGAAGGAGGAGTGGCAGAGCATGACCGAACGCAAGATTCGCGTACTGATCGCCAAGCCCGGCCTGGACGGCCACGATCGCGGCGCGAAGGTGGTGGCGCGCGCGCTGCGCGACGCCGGCATGGAGGTGATCTACACCGGCATCCGCCAGACGCCGGAGATGATCGTCGAGGCCGCGCTGCAAGAAGATGTGGATGTGGTGGGGCTTTCCATCCTCTCGGGCGCACACATGGCCCTGTGCCCGCGCGTGATCGAGCTGTTGCGCAGCCAGGGGATGGACGACGTCGTGGTGCTGGTCGGCGGCATCATCCCCGATGAAGACGTGGAGCCGCTCAAGCAGCTCGGCGTCAAGGGGGTGTTCGGCCCGGGGACGAGCACCGGGGAGATCGTGGAGTTCATTCGGCAGCAGGTGGCCGGGTAAGATCGGCGACGATGGAACGAACTGCCGATGCCCTCCTCAGCGCCCTGCTCGCCGGCAACCGGCGCGCGCTGGCTCGCGTCATTTCCCTGGTCGAAGATGACGCGGCCGAAGCGCCGGCCCTGCTGAGCGCGCTTTACGCCCATACCGGCCGCGCCCACGTGATCGGCATCACGGGCGCGCCCGGCACCGGCAAATCCACGCTGGTCAACGCGCTGGCCCGCGCCTACCGGGCGCAAGGCCACACGGTAGGAGTGATCGCCGTAGATCCCACCAGCCCGTTTTCCGGCGGCGCGCTGCTCGGCGACCGGGTGCGGATGCGCGATCTGGCGGGCGATCCGGGCATCTTCATCCGCAGCATGGCCACCCGCGGCAGTTTGGGCGGCCTGGCCCGCGCTACGGCCGATGTGATCTCGGTGCTCGATGCGGCCGGCTTTGCACGCATCCTGGTCGAGACGGTCGGCGTGGGCCAGGCCGAGGTGGACATCGCCAGCGCCGCGCATACGACGGTCGTGGTCGAGGCGCCCGGCCTGGGCGACGAGGTGCAGGCGATCAAAGCCGGCGTGTTGGAGATCGCCGACATCTTCGCGGTCAACAAGGCCGACCGGGAGGGCGCCGATCGCACGGTCCTGGCGTTGCAGATGATGCAGGGCCTGGCGCCCGCGACGACGGGCCATCATCGGGCGGCCGGACCGCCGACGCCCCATGCCCGGCCGCAACCCGGCCCCCAGGAGGACGGCTCCTGGTTGCCGCCGATCCAGAAGACGATCGCGTTGCACGGGGATGGCGTGGACGCGCTGCGGGAATGGATCGAGCGCCATGCCGCTTATCTGACCGCGACGGGCGGGTGGGCGCGGCGGGAGGCCACGCGCGCCGCCGCTGAGATCGAGCGCATCCTCCGCGATCGCCTGTGGGAGGCCCTGCTCGCGGGCCTGCCGGCCGATTGCTTCGCGCAGACCGTCGCTGCCGTCGTCCGCCGTGAGACCGATCCCTATACGGCCGCAACGCGATTGTTGACATACGCGCCATGAAAGCTTCGATCATCTACAACCCGGCGGCCGGCCAGCGGACCTATCTCGACGAGGTGCGCCAGGCGGCCGATTTTCTGTCCGGCAAGGGATGGGAGATCATCGCCATCGAGGAGACGCGCGGGGCCGGCGACGCGACCACTTACGCGCGCGAGGCCGCGGCGCACGGCTACGATGCGGTATTCCTGGCCGGCGGCGACGGCACCATCGCGCAGGCGGTGGATGGCCTGGTGGGCACCGAGACCGCGTTGGCTGTGTTGCCCGCGGGCACCGGCAACGTCTTTGCCCGCCAATTGCACATGCCGGTGCCGGGCGGCCTCCACCCCCGGCCGATCCTGGAGGCCACGCGGCTCCTGACCGAAGGCCAGATCCGACCGGTAGACGTGGGTCGGATCACCCCGCGCAAGGGGCATGGGCCGAGCCATCACTTCCTTTGTTGGGGCGGGGTCGGCTTCGATGCCGAGGTCAGCCTGGCGGTGGCTCGCGAGCAGGAACGCAAGAAGCGCCTCGGCATCGTGGCCTTCCTGGCGACCGGCTTCTTCCTGCTGCGACATTACGCCGGCACCGCCGCGCTCGTGCGCGTGGACGGCCGGCGCATCGGCCGGCGCATCATCATGCTGGTAGCCAACAACATCCAGCTCTACGGCGTCTTCGTGCGCATGGCGCCGGCGGCCCTCCTCGACGACGGCCGGCTCGACGTGGTCTGCTTTCAGGGCAATACCCCGCTGCGCACGGCCCTCCATGCCATACGGGTGATCCTGGGGCTCCATGTCGGAGATCCCAAAGTGGAGTTCTACCAGGCGCAACGGGTGGAAGTGCAAACCTATCGGCCCTTGCCGGTGCATGTAGACGGCGACGCCATCGGCTACACGCCGGTGATCATCGAGGTCGTCCCGCGTGCGCTGAAGTTGCTTGTGCCGTCGTGCGCGCCCGCCAATCTGTTCGTGGATGGCGTGGGCCAGGTGAGGCCGCAGACGCCGTGGGATTGGGTGACCCACATGGCGCACGACGCACACACCGCTATCTGGGATATGAGGTGAACGGCCGTGAAGTATCTCAATGTGCTCCTGGTGTTCGTTCCCATCGCGTTGGTCGGCGAGCTATTGCACTGGTCGCCGACCCTGATCTTCCTGGCCTCCGCGCTGAGCGTGATCCCGGCGGCCGGCCTGCTGGGCCAGGCGACCGAAGAGCTGGCCGCGCATACCGGCCCGCGGCTGGGCGGCCTGCTCAACGCCACCCTGGGCAACGCGGCCGAGCTGATCATCACCCTGTTCGCCATCCGCGCCGGACTGCTCGACCTGGTGAAGGCCTCGATCACCGGCTCGATCATCGGCAACGTGTTGCTGGTCATGGGCTTCAGTGTCCTGATCGGCGGCTTGAAGAACGGCGTGCAGCGCTTCGAGCGCACCCAGGCCGGCGTCAATGCGACTCAACTGCTGCTGGCCGTGGCCGCGCTGATGATTCCCTCCCTCTTCTTCTTCGCGCACACCGAGACGACCGGCCCGGTGGAGAGCCTGAGCCTGGGCACGGCCGTCGTCATGCTGGCGATCTATGCGTTGGGGATCGTCTTCGCGTTCCGCTTCACCTCGGCCGAGCCGGCGCTGGGCCAGGAGGTGGAGCGCGAGGCGCACGGCGCATGGTCTACCCGCATGGCGGTGCTGGTGCTGTTGGGCGCCACCGCGCTGATCGCCGTGCTGAGCGAACTGCTCGTCGGCGCGGTCGAGGAGACGGTTCAGGCCATCGGCATGTCCGAGTTCTTCATCGGCATCATCGTCGTGCCGCTGGTCGGCAACGTCGCGGAGCACGCGGTGGCGGTGCAGACGGCCTACAAGAACAAGATGGAGCTGAGCATGGCCGTCTCGCTCGGCTCCAGCCTTCAGATCGCCCTCTTCGTTGCGCCGGTGTTGGTGTTCCTCAGCCTGCTGATGGGACACCCGCTCACGCTGGTCTTCAATCAATTCGAGATCGTCGCTCTGTTCGTGGGCATTCTGATCACCGCGTTCGTGGCGCAGGACGGCGAGTCCAACTGGCTGGAAGGCGCGCAACTGCTGGTGCTCTACGCCATCCTGGCGATGGCTTTCTTCTTCTTGCCGGTATAGGGGTGTATAATTTGGTGGGAGTGTTTTGTGACCGGCAACCGGTGGGTGATGACGCGGAGGTAGATCATGGTTCAGCAGTTCAAGATCATTGTCGAGAAACATCCCGACATTTATGTCGCGTACCCTCTGGGGCTGAAAGGCGTGGTAGTCGGCGAAGGCGCCACGTATGAAGAAGCCTTGGCTGATGCCAGGTCTGCTATTCAGTTTCACATCGAGACATTCGGCCCCGAAGTCATTGAGTTGGATTGACGTGCCAGGCACCCTCTCAGGCGCCTGGCACGTCAATCGGATGGCGCATGATCCATGATCAATTGAAGAGAAATCAGTGCCGACAACTACCGTCTACACCGTCTCCCAGGTCACCGCTTACATCAAGTCGCTGTTCGCCGACGATGTGCTGTTGGCCGATGTCTGGCTATCGGGCGAGGTCTCCGGCTTCACCCAGGCCACCTCGGGCCATTGCTATTTCACCCTGAAGGACGCCGGCGCGGTGCTGAAGGCCGTGATCTGGCGCACCCAGGCAGCGCGCATGGCGTTGCCGCGCAACGGCGACCAGGTGATCGCCCACGGCTATATCTCGGTTTACGAGCAGGGCGGGACATACCAGCTTTACGTGGATCACCTGGAGGGGGCCGGCGTGGGCCGGCTCTGGTTGGAGTTCGAGCGGCTGAAGGCCCGGCTCGAAGCCGAAGGACTGTTCGCCGAGACCCGCAAACGGCCCATCCCGGCCCGGCCCGGCCGCCTGGGGATCGTTACCTCGCCGACTGCGGCCGCGCTGCGCGATATCCTGCGCACCCTGGCCCGGCGTTATCCCCTGGTGGACGTGCTCCTGGCGCCCACGGCCGTGCAGGGCGCGGAGGCGCCCCCCGGCATCGTGGCCGCGCTCGAGCTGCTCAACCGCTGGTCGGCCGAGCGCGAGCCGCTCGACGCGATCATTGTGGCGCGCGGGGGCGGCTCGCTGGAAGAGCTGTGGGCCTTCAACGATGAGCGCGTGGCGCGCGCCATCGCTGCGTCGGCCGTGCCGGTCATCACCGGCGTGGGCCACGAGACCGACTTCACCATCGCCGATTTCGCGGCCGATCTGCGCGCGCCCACGCCCACCGGCGCGGCGACGCTGGCCGCGCCCGACGGCCGGGAATTGAGCGCGGCCGTGGCCGGGTTGGGCGAACGCGCCGGCCGCCTGATCGCCTCCCGGCTGGCCGCAGAACGGGCGCGCGTCGAAAACCTGGCGTTGCGCCTGCGTCGCGCTTCGCCCGCGGCCCGTCTGGCCGCCGACCGCCAGCGGATAGATGACCTGAGCCGTCGGGCCGGCCAGGCGCTGACGATGCGCTTGCGCCACGAACGGGAGCGCCTGCGCGGCCAGGCGCTGCGGCTGGCCGCGCTCGACCCCGCCCGCGTCCTGGCCCGCGGCTATGCCATCGTCACCCGGGCCGACGGCGCGGTGGTGCATTCCGTGGCGCAGGTGGCAATCAACGACCCGTTGCGGGTGCGCGTGGCCGACGGCGCGTTCTCCGCGCGCGTGGCTCTTGACGAATGAGCTGTAGTACGAAGTCTCAGTAGATCACAGATTGAGGCTCAGAGGGGGTCTGTGACCCCCGACCGCCGGTCACAGACCGGCTGGGAGCACGAAAATTGTAATCTACTGAGTCTGTTTCGCAAAGGTGCCTTTTATGTCTGAATCGTCAACCTTCGAAGCCCTCTATCGCGAGCTGGAAGAGGCCGTCCGCCGGCTGGAAGCCGGCGACTTGAGCCTGGAGGAATCGCTGGCCCTGTACGCGCGCGCCGCCGAGCTGGTCGAGCAGTGCAACGCGCTCCTGGATCGCGCCGAGCTGCGCGTGCGCCAGGTGACGGCCCGGCCCAACGGCGAACTGATAGCCGAGCCGTTCAACGCGGCCTCGGCCGCCTGATGGCCGCGGCGAGGCCCCGATGACCGTCCGCATCGTCACCGATAGCACGTGCGATCTGCCCGCCGAGCTGATCGCGCGGCATCGCATCATCGTCGTGCCGACCTACATCAACATCGGCGCGCAGAGCTACCTGGATGGCGTCGAAATCACGCGCGAGGAATTCTACGCGCGGCTGCCGACCCTTTCGCCTCATCCCACGACCTCTGCGCCCAGCATCGGCGCGTTCGTGCGCGCCTACGAGCAGGCCGCGGCCGCAGGCGCCACCGGCATCGTCTCGATCCATCCGCCCGAAGAATTCAGCAGCATCTGCCAGGCCGCGCGGCTGGCGGCCGCCGAGATGCGCGACCTGCCGATCGTCGTGGTGGACTCGCGGCAGTTGACCCTGGCAATGGGGCTGATCGTGGTGGCCGCGGCGCAGATGGCCGAGGCCGGCCGCACGGCCGCCGAGATCGCCGCCGCGCTCCCGGCCATCATCGGCCGCACCTATATCTTCGGCGCGCTGGACACCCTCGAGTTCGTGCGCCGCGGCGGACGGCTGAGCCGGCTCCAGGCCGGCCTCGGCGCGTTGTTGCAGATCAAGCCGGTCTTCACCGTCTACCAGGGACAGCTCACCCTGGAGCGCGTGCGCACCCTGTCGGCGGCCCTGGCGCGGCTGGTCTCCCTCGTCGAGGGATTGGGCCCGCTGGAAACGCTGGCCGTGGCGCACGCCAACGCACCCGACCGCGCGGCCCGCTTGACCGATCTGGCCGCCCACCTTTTCCTCGACGGCCGTCCGGCCCTGTGCGTCGAGGTCACGCCCGTGCTCGGCGTGCACTTCGGCCCCGGCGCGGTGGGCTTCGTCGCCATTCGAAAACAAAGACGTTCTTTGATGCATGGAGATCACAACCTATGCCTGGACTTTGGGGGGGCCGGTTTTCCGGCGCCAATGATCCGCTGATGGTGCGTTTCAACGCCTCCTTGCCCTTTGACCGGCGCCTGTGGCATGCCGACATCACCGGCTCGATCGCCTGGGCGAACGCGATCTGTCGCGCCGGGCTGCTGACGACGGAGGAACGCGACGCGCTCGTCGCCGGGCTCGAAGCGCTCCGGGCCGAGATCGCGGCCGATCCGGCCGCCGCGTTCGCCGGCGCGGCCGACGAGGACATCCATAGCTTCGTCGAGCGAAAGCTGACCGAGCGAATCGGCCCGCTGGCCGGTAAACTGCACACCGGACGCAGCCGCAACGATCAGGTGGCCACCGACGTGCGCCTCTGGTTGCGCGACCGCGTCGCGGAGCTGGACGCGGCCCTGGCATCCCTCATCCGCGCGGCCTGCGACCGGGCCGAAGCCGAGATAGACGTGCTCATGCCGGGCTATACCCACGTCCAGCCGGCGCAGCCGATCCGCTGGAGCCACTGGCTACTCAGCCGGGCATGGGCGTGGCAACGCGACCGCGAGCGCCTGGCCGATCTGCTGAAGCGGATCAACATCTCGCCGCTCGGCGCGGGCGCGCTGGCGGGTTGCCCCTTCGCCGTGGATCGGACCGCGCTGGCCGCCGAGCTGGGCTTCGCCGAAGCCTCGCCCAACAGCCTGGACGCCGTCGCCGACCGCGACTTCATCGCCGAGTTCCTGTTTTGGGCCGCGCTGTTGGGGGTGCACCTCAGCCAATGGGCCGAGGACCTGATCTTCTGGAGCAGCCGCGAGTTCGGCTTCATCACCCTGGCCGACGCCTACAGCACCGGCTCCAGCCTGATGCCGCAGAAGAAGAACCCCGACGCGGCCGAGCTGTTGCGCGGCAAGGCCGGCCGGCTGGTAGGCGATCTGATCGGGCTGCTGGTCACGCTCAAAGGACTGCCGACCTCGTATGACAAGGACCTGCAGGAAGACAAGGAGCCGCTCTTCGACGCGGTGGATACCCTCTCCCTGGCACTGCCCATCGCGCAGGGGATGCTGGAGACGCTGACGATCCACCCCGACCGGATGGCCGCCGCGCTCGGCGACGAGCTGCTGGCGACCGACCTGGCCGACTGGCTGGTGCGCCGCGGGGTCCCCTTTCGCCAGAGCCACCATCTGGTGGGCCAGGTCGTGCGCCGCGCCGAGGAGCTGGGTTGTCCGCTCAGCGCGGTGCCCCTGGCCGACTTGCAGGCCATCAGTCCGGTCTTCACGGCCGACTGCGCCGCGATCTGGAATGCCGAGCAATCGGTGGAGCAGCGGCAGGTGATCGGCGGCACGGCGCGGTCGGCCGTTGCGGCGCAGATCGCAGCATTGCGCGCGCGATTACGCGATTAACCTGAAAGTCGCCGTCACGTGCCAGGCATCTTGCAGAGTGCCTGGCACGTAAGCGCCGATCGGCGCATGAGCAACTGAAATGATACTTGCGCGGCCCCCGGCGATTTTGCAGCGCACGCGCGGCTGCGGTATAATTTGAGCATAACTGCCCCGTCTCCTGTTGGAGACCGAGGCGATGATCAAGAGGCAAACAGCGCGGGCCCTGTGATCAAGGGCGAGCACAGTTGCGCCCGGGCTGATTTGTCGGCGATGATTTGCCTGTATAGCCATTCTCGCCCGTATCTATTCCACAGGAGGTCTTCTGATATGCGCAACCGTTTGTGGGTCATCTTGACGCTCTTGGTCCTGGTATCGCTTGTGGTATCGGCCTGCGCCGCGCCGTCGGGTGGAGGAGCCGGCGGCAAGAAGAAGGTCGGCCTGGTAACCGATGTCGGCGGCGTGAACGACAAGTCGTTCAACCAGTCGGCCTGGGCCGGCGTGCAAAAGGCGGGCAAGGAGTTCGGTTGGGATGTCAAGTTCATCGAATCCAAGCAGCCCACCGACTACGAGAAGAACATCGACCAGTTCGCCACCGAGAAGTACGACGTGATCATCACCGTCGGCTTCCTGATGGGCGATGCAACGGCTGCCAAGGCCAAGCAATACCCCAACATCAAGTTCGCGATCGTAGACTACGCCTATTTCCCCACCAAGGGATCGGCGGCGTGCGATGAGACCAAGAAGGACTGCTACAACGATGGCGGCCTCAAGAACATCACCAGCCTGATGTTCCAGGAAGATCAGGTGGGCTTCCTGGCGGGCGTGGTGGCCGGCGGCATGACCAAGACCGGCACGGTGTGCTCGGTGGCCGGCATGGAGATCCCGCCCGTGGTGCGCTTCGTGGTCGGCTATCAGAACGGCGCCAAGTGGATCAAGCCCGACGTCAAGGCGCTCAACGTCTACATCCCCTCCTTCACCGACCCGGCCAAGGGCAAGGAGACCGGCCAGAGCATGATCGGCCAGGGGTGTGACGTGGTGTTCGGCGTCGGCGGCAACACCGGCAACGGCGGCCTCCTGGCGGCCAAGGAGAAGGGCCTCATGGCGATCGGGGTGGACGTGGACCAGTACTACACCTATCCCGAAGTCAAGGACGCCCTGCTCACCAGCGCGGCCAAGAACGTGGACGCAGCCGTCTACAACTTCCTGAAATCGGTCAAGGACGGCACGGTCAAGGCCGGCATCGCCATGGCCGACCTCAGCAACGGCGGCATCGGCCTGGCTCCTTACCACGACTGGGACAGCAAGATCCCGCAGTCGGTCAAGGATAAGGTGAAGCAGGCGACCGAAGACCTCAAGAGCGGGAAGCTGCAGACCGGTTACAAGCCATAACGGCTGGCGTATCCAGGCCATCAGACAGGCGTCAAGGGGTGCTGTGCGTGAGCCAAACGTACAGCACCCCTTGCTGCAAATAGGGAGCCGAAGATGACCCCGGTTCTTCAGGCGATCGGCATTACCAAGCGTTTCCCCGGTGTGCTGGCCAACGACCACGTGAACTTTACCCTGGAGCAAGGCGAGATCCATGCGCTGTTGGGCGAAAACGGGGCCGGGAAATCCACCCTCATGAACATCCTGTACGGACTTTATCGGCCCGATGAAGGCCAGATCCTGGTCAACGGTCGGCCCGTGCAGATGAACAGCCCTCATGATGCCATTGCCCGCGGGATCGGCATGGTGCACCAACACTTCATGCTCGTGCCGCCCCTGACGGTCACCGAAAACATCATGCTCGGCACCGAGTCGCTGGTCCCTGCGACGCAGGTCCTGGGCGGCCTGGCGACCCTCGACCGGCGCTCGGCTGCGGCGCGCATCCGCGGCCTGAGCAAGCAATACGGCCTGGAGGTGGATCCGGACGCGCGCGTCGAGACCCTGACGGTCGGCCAGCAGCAACGGGTCGAGATCATCAAGGCGCTCTATCGCGCGGCCGACATCCTGATCCTGGATGAGCCGACCGCCGTGCTGACGCCGCAAGAGGCCGACGAGCTGTTTGTGATCATGCGCTCCATGGTCCAACAGGGCAAGTCCATCATCTTCATCACGCACAAGCTGCGCGAGGTGTTCGCCGTCGCCGATCGCATCAGCGTCATGCGCGGGGGGCAGATGGTCGGTACAGTGAAGCCGGCCGACGCGACGCGCGAAATGCTGGCCGAAATGATGGTGGGCCGCAAAGTGATCCTCCAGATCGATAAGGCAGATGCCCACCCCGGCGAAGTCGTATTGCGCGTGGATAACCTGTGCGTGGAAGACGACCGGCATCATCGCACCGTGGACGGCGTCTCGTTCGAAGTGCGGGCCGGCGAGATCCTCGGCATCGCCGGCGTGCAGGGCAACGGCCAGACCGAACTGGCCGAGGCGCTCACGGGCTTGCGCAAGGTCATCGGGGGCAAGATCACGCTGCTCGGCCAGGATACCACCCATGCGCCCGCGCGACGCCTCATCGAGGCGGGCCTGTCGCACGTGCCCGAAGACCGCCACAAGCACGGCCTGGTGCTTTCCTTCCCCATCCGCGATAATCTGATCCTCTGCTCTTATTACCGGCCGCCTTTTGCCGTGGGCATCGCGCTCGACTACGCCGCGATCTCGGCCCAGGCCGAGCAACTGGTGCGGCTGTTCGACGTGCGCACGCCCGGCATCGAGACGACGGTCGGCTCGCTTTCGGGCGGCAATCAGCAGAAGGTGATCGTGGCCCGTGAACTGTCGCGCATCTCCGGCCAGATGGCCGCGAACGGCCGCGCGGCCCTGCTCATCGCCAACCAGCCCACGCGCGGGCTCGACGTGGGAAGCATCGAGTTCATCCATCGGCGCATCGTGGAGGCGCGCGATAGCGGCGCGGCCGTCCTCTTGATCAGCGCCGAGCTCGACGAGATCATGAGCCTTTCCGATCGCATCGCCGTCATGTACAAGGGGCGCATCCTGGATACCCTCGACGCCAGGACCGCCACGCGCGAACACCTGGGCCTGCTGATGGCGGGTGTGACGAAGGAGGCCGCGCATGAGTGATACATCGCAGACTGTTGGCCTGGGCTTCCGGCTACGCAACGCGTTGCGGCGCGTGCTCAACGTCCTGGCCATGCCCGCGCTGGCGATCCTGAGCGCCTTTCTGGTCGGCGCGCTCGTCATCTGGATCACGAGCGGCCAGTTCGAGACGATCTTCGCCGCGTATGGCGGGATGATCCGGGGCGCGTTCATCAAACAGCGCGGCTTCTCCGAGACGCTGGTCGCGATGACCCCTTACGTCTTCCTGGGATTGGGCCTGGCCGTCGGCTTCAAGAGCGGCCTGTTCAACATCGGGGTCGAAGGCCAGTTCTACATCGGCGCGATCAGCGCCGCGTTGGTCGGCCAGGCGTTCACCGGCCTGCCCACGATCATCCACCTGCCGCTCACCCTGCTGGCCGGCGCGCTGGGCGGCGCGCTGTGGGCCGCGATCCCGGGCTACCTCAAGGCGCGCACAGGCGCCCATGAAGTCATCAACACGATCATGCTCAACTACATCGCGTTCCGGCTGGTGGAGTTTCTGATCAGCGGGCCGTTCAAAGATCCATATGCCACCGCAGTGCAGACCTCTCGCATCTCGCCGGCCGCCGAGCTGTGGTCGTTCTACGCCATTCCGCAGCGCCTGAGCGACCCGCTCAACGCGCTCTTCGTGGCGCTCATCCTCGGGTTCCTGGCGTGGGTAGTGGCGCGCTGGTGGCGCGGCCAAAGCGGGGCCGACCGGATGGCGGGACTCCAGCGCCGCGTGCCCCTGCTTGCGGCCGCAATCGTCGCAGTGCTCTCCTTTGCGCTCCTGCCGCCCCTCACCCGCCTCTTCTGGCCGTTTCAGGATGAGTACGACCGGCTCCATGTCGGCCTGATCCTGGCCCTTCTGACGGCGGTGGCGGTCTGGTGGTTGATGTGGAAAACGACGATCGGCTTCGAGCTGCGCACGGTGGGCGCCAACCCCAATGCGGCCCGCTACGCCGGGGTGAACATCACCCGCAACATCGTGTTGGCGATGGCGATTTCGGGCGCGCTGGCCGGCGTGGCCGGCACCATCGAGGTGTTGGGGGTTTCGATCTGTCGCTGTTTGCCCCTCTTCTTCTCTTCGGGCTACGGCTTCGAGGCGATTGCGATCGCGCTTCTGGCCAAGAACAACCCGTTCGGCATCCTGGCGGCATCGTTCCTGTTCGGCGCGATGCGCAACGGCGCCGACCTGATGGAACTGAACTCGGGCGTCTCCAAGTACATCATCTCGCTGATTCAGGCGCTGGTGTTGCTCTTCGTGGCCGCGCCGGCCATCGTGCGCTGGATGTATCGCATGGCTGCCGCGCGCCGGCCGGAAGAGGAAGCGCCCCTCACGCGCGGTTGGGGAGGGTAAGGAATGGCCGCAACAACAAATGCTCTGCCGGCGCGGCGAACGGTTGTGCGCGGCTGGTGGGTGACGCCGGCCGTCATCGGCTTCGGCCTGCTGGCGGCCTGGTGGCTGCTCAATCTGGTCATCGGCGGCAAGTGCGACGATCAGTGCGTGGTGAGCACGCTGGCGCAGGCGTTGCGCGTGGCCACGCCGATCGCGTTCGCGGCATTGTGCGGAGTGATCTGCGAACGGGCGGGGGTCGTCAACATCGGCATCGAGGGCCAGATGTTGATGGCCGCGATGGTGGCCTACGCGACGAACCTGTTCGTCTTTCAGATCGCCAAAGACATCATCGGGCCGGAAGCGGCGGGCGTCATGAGCCGGTGGCTGGCGCTTTTCACGGCGATGGCCTCGGCGCTGTTGCTGGCGGCGCTACACGCGGTGGTCTCCATCAAGTTCCGCGCCGATCAGATCATCAGCGGGACGGTGGTCAACATCCTGGCGATCGGAGTGACCGGCTATTTCTACCGGCAGTTTCTGGCCGAGAACCTGCCGCCAGGCCCCGGCACCTTCCCGATCACGCCGGTGCCGCTCCTGGCGCAGATTCCGGTCGTCGGGCCGATCGTGTTTCAGCAGAAGCCGCTGACATATGTCATGCTGCTCACCGTGGTGGCGCTCCATTACGTGCTATTCTTCACCCGTTGGGGCTTGCGTACCCGCGCGGTCGGCGAACACCCGCGCGCGGCCGACACCCTGGGCGTCAATGTGTACCGCACGCGCTATGTGAATGTGCTGATCGGCGGCATCATTGCGGGCCTGGGCGGAGCCTGGTTCACGCTGGAAGCGGTGGATGTCTTCAACCCACAGATGACCAACGGCCTGGGCTTCATCGGCCTGGCCGCCATGATCTTCGGCAAGTGGAACCCGTTCGGCGCGCTGGCCGGCGCGCTGATCTTCGGCCTGGGCACCAGCGTCACGGCAACAGTGAGCATCTTTCGGCCCGACATTCCGTCGCAGATCCCCCAGATGTTGCCCTATCTCCTGACGATCATCGTCCTGACGGGCGTGGTCGGTCGGGCCGTGCCGCCGGCGGCCGACGGTCAGCCGTACGAAAAGAGTTAATTTGATGAAGGCAAAGGCAATCGCATCCTGGCCCAGAGCGGCTATTGCCGACCCTGTCGTCATTCACGACCTCGATATCGTCCAGGATCCTCACGATCTGAGCTACAAGATCCCCGGTCTGGTGACGTGGACAACCCTGGCGCTCAGCGTGATCGGCGCCTGGTTGTTTCCGCGCGTCGTGCTTGCCGCGGCGACCGTCGTGGCGCTCTACATGCTGGTGCGCATCTTGATCGTGCTGGGCTTCTATATCGTCGGCACCTTGCAATGCCGGCGATGGGCCCGCGATCCGTTGGCCGGTGCGCCGAAGGCCCCGGCGACCGACGGCTTGCGGCCGGAAGACGTCTATCACGTGGTATTGGTCGCGAACTATCGAGAGCCGGTCGAGGTGTTGGCGCGCACTCTGGAAGCACTCGCCGTCCAGGAGAACGCCGCCGAGCGCCTCATCGTCGTGCTGGCGATGGAGGAAGCCGAGCCGGAGGCCCGCGCCAAGGCGGCCGAGTTACAGGCGCGCTTCGCCGGCCGCTTCGCCGACATCCTGGCCACCTATCATCCGGCCGGCCTGCCGGGCGAGATCCGCGGCAAGGGCTCGAATCTGCGCTGGGCCGCGGAAGAGGTGCGTCGCGAGCTGGTCGAACGCCGACACATGGCGCTCGAGCGCCTCACGTTGACCTCGTCGGACGCCGATTCGCTCTTTCATCCGCGCTACTTCGGCACGGTCTCCCGGTTGTTTGCGACCGATCCGCAGCGCTATCTGCGCTTCTGGCAGGCGCCGCTCTTGCTCGACAACAACGTCTGGCGGGTGCCCACGATCATCCGCCTGTTCACGTTCATGACCAATGCGGTGCATCTTTCGGAGCAGAGCAACGCGGCTGCGTTTCCCCTGCCGCTGAGCAGCTTCACCTTGAGCTTCAAGCTGGCCGAACAGGTGGGCTACTGGGATCCGGCCGTCATCGCCGACGATACGCACGTGTTCATGCGTTGCTACTTTGCCACCCGTGGCCAGGTCCGGCTCATGCCGGTCTTCCTGCCGACGCGCGGGGACACGGTCGAAGGCGCGACCTTCTGGCAGGCGCTGGTCAACTTCTATCGCCAGAAACTGCGCCACGGCTGGGGGTGTCAGGACGCCAGCTATGTGCTCCAACAATGGAACCGGGTGCGCGGCATGTCCTTCGGCCAGAAGGTCTTGCCGCTCATCAAGAGCCTGCACGACCATCTGATCTTCAGTGTCGGGAGCATCATGGTGCTGATCGGCACCCTGCTCTCGATCAGCCTCTACGGCAATCCGATCATCACCCTGCCGACGGGCTTCCCTTACCCCATCTTGTGGCAGGTGGCCAATGCCGTGGGGGCCGTGGGGCTCTGGAGCACCTGGATCGCGGAACGGGTGCGCGTCTCCTCCAACATCCGGCAGTGGCGCCTCTCCACATTGATCCTGGAGATCCTCGGCTGGGGCGCGCTGCCGGCCGCCTCTTTCGTCATGCTCGGCCTGCCCGTCCTCCATGCGCAGACAAAGATGATGCTCGGCTCGCAACTGGCATTCGAGCGCACGCCCAAGGCCTGCACACCGACATCGGTAGGGTGAAATCTGCCTCATGAGTCTTCCTGAGATCTTCTTGCTGGCCATCGGCCTGGCGATGGACTGCTTCGCCGTGTCGTTGGGGATCGGCACGACGCGCTACATCGTCGGCCCGCGGCCGCTCTTCCGCCTGTCTTTTCACTTCGGGCTGTTTCAGGCCGCCATGCCGGTATTGGGCTGGCTGGTCGGCACGCAGATCGCAAGCCTGGTCGCGGCTTTCGATCACTGGGTGGCCTTCGGTTTGCTGGCGTTCGTCGGCGTCCGCATGATCCGCTCGGGCCTGGACGCCGACGGCGAAAGCCACAGCCGGGACCCCTCGCGCGGGCGGATGCTCATCCTGCTCTCCATCGCCACCAGCATAGACGCGTTCGCCATCGGCCTCTCCCTGGCCATGCTCCAGGTCCAGATCTTCCTGCCCATCCTCATCATCGGCCTGGTCACCGGAGGACTGTCGTTGTTCGGGCTGTTGGTCGGCCACCGACTCGGCCACACCTTCGGCAAGCGCATGGAGATCGTCGGCGGCCTGATTTTGATCACGATCGGCTTTCGGGTATTGGTCTCACATATGATATGATATGATATGGTATGATGTAACGAAACGGAGGATAACATGCGGAATATTCTCGAGGCGGTAGTTATTGCGACCCTGCTGGTCGCTCTCGCGTTGGCCGCTGCCGGATTGACGGCTGTCGGCATCGCCCTCATCGGGCTGTTATTGCATCGCTGGTTTGACCTGACTCAGTGGCAGGGGACCCTGATCGCTCTGGCGGCCTCGGCCAGTTTCGCGCTGCTCCTGTACCGGGCGCTCCGAGGACCCGCGCCGGTCTATATGCCTGAGTGGGAGGAAGAAGAGGAAGAAGAAGAGGTCGAGGAGCCGGAGCCGCCCATCGTCCCCTGGCGACGCAGCCGCCCGACTCCCGCGGAACCGTCGTCGGCCCAACCGGAAAAGAGCCAGAGCACGACGGGACGTTCATCGAAAACTCGCCGGTGACGGTTTATTTCCCCCTTGCGAGCTTACAGCCGGTCTGCGACCGGCGTCCTCCCGGATTATTGACAAGACACGGTATTTGTACCGTCAAATCTAATTGCGAGGCATACTACAAATGAGGCTAAAACTGGTAGTCGGGCTTTGTATCGTGATGCTATTGGCCGCTCTATCAGGTGGTTGCGTGCAGGCGCCGGCCGAAGACGGCAAGCTGAAGGTCTCGTTGATCCCGGTCCTCGACACGATCCCCGTGCTGGTTGCCCAGCAGAACGGCTACTTCGCCGAACAGGGGATCACGGTCGAAGGGGTGCCCGTCAAGAGTGCCCAGGAACAGGTGGCGCTGGTGCAGGCGGGCCAGGTGGACGGCATGTTGACCGACCTGGTGACGGTGGGCCTCTTCAATAAGCAGGCCCCGCAGGTGAAGGCGGTGTACACCGCGCGCATCCCCTTCCCCGGCGCGCCGATGTTTCGCGTGTTGGCCGCGCCGAACAGCAACATCAAGAGCGCGGCCGATCTCAAGGGCGTGCCCATCGGGATCAGCCAGAACACGGTCATCGAGTACGTCACCGGCTACCTGTTGGAGGCCGCGGGCCTGAAGCCGGATGAGATCAAGGTCGCCGAGGTGAGCGCCATTCCGGTGCGCTTCGAGCAGCTCATGAACGGCAACCTGAAGGCCGCCACCCTGCCCGACCCGCTGGCGCAGGGCGCCATTGCCGGCGGCGCCGTACTGATCGCCGACGACATCCGGCAACCGGAGCGGTCCCAATCGGTCCTGGCCTTCCGCGTCGAGGTGCTCAAGGCCAGGCCGAACACCGTGCGGAAGTTCCTGGTCGCCTGGGAGAAAGCGGTGGCCGAGATCAACGCCCATCCCGAGAAGTATCAGAGCCTGCTGATCGAACAGGGCCGCGTCCCCAAGTCCATCGAAAACAGCTACAAAATGCCGCCGTTCCCGGGCCGCGGCGTTCCGAGCGAGACCGATATCGCCAACGTGGTCAAGTGGATGCGGGCCAAAGGCTTGCTGGAGCGGGATGTGCCCTACGCGGAAATGGTGGACGCTTCGTTCTTGCCTAAGTAGCGCCACGTGATCGAGTTTGCCGACGTTACCTTCGCCTATCCGGGCCAGCCGCCCCTCTTCCAGGACTTCAACTGGCAGGTGAGGAGCGGCGAGGCCTGGGCCGTGATCGGGCCATCGGGCTGCGGCAAGAGCACGCTCCTCTACCTGATCGCGGGCCTGCGCCAGCCGCTCGCCGGCCGGATCCTGGTGGACGGCTGGCCGGTGCCGCGGCCGCGCGCCAGCACCGGCCTGGTCTTGCAAGATTACGGCCTGTTGCCCTGGGCCACGGTCTGGGAAAACGTCGCGCTCGTCATGCGGATCGGCCAGTTCTACCGCCGCAAGCAAACGCCTGCGGACCAGCCGCGGCCCTATCCCCGGCCCGACCTGACGCCGGCGCAAGTCGAGCATTGGTTGACGCGGCTCGGCATTGCCGATCAGAAGGACCGCTACCCGAGCCAGATCAGCGGCGGCCAACGCCAGCGCACCGCCATCGCCCGCAGCCTGCTCCAGCAGCCCAACCTGTTGTTGATGGATGAGCCGTTCTCGTCGCTGGACGCGCTCACGCGCGAGGACTTGCAGCGCCTCACGCTGGAGCTGCGCCAGGAGACCGGCGTGACGACCGTCATCGTGACGCATAACATCGAAGAGGCGGTCTACCTGGGCCAACGCATTCTGGTGCTCGGCCGGGCGCCCAATCGCGCGGCGCACATCATCGAGAACCCCCATGCCGGCGCGGTGGACTTTCGCGGCAGCACCCATTACCTGGCCAAATGCAGCGAGCTGCGGGCATCCCTGGCCGGGGGGTGAGGGCGAGCCATACGCACATGGGGCTTCGAACGCACGAATACGGATCGAATAAATGTTTCATTGGATAGACAAAAATATGACTGCGGTCATTTTTGCATCGAAGAGCCATGCGTCGTCGTGATTTGTTGTTGGCTTCCCTGCTCCTGCTCTTGACCTGGCAACTGCTGGCCTCGCTGCTGCGCAGCGAGGTCCTGCCGGCGCCCATCGCCGTCGCCCGGGTGTTGGTGCGCGAAGTGCCTCGCGGGCTGGGGCGCCATTTCCTCATCAGCGGCTGGCGCGTGATCGCCAGCATCACCATGGCCACCCTGTTGGCCGTGCCGGCCGGCCTGGTCCTGGGGCAAAGCCGGCGGTTCAATCAGCTCTTTGCGCCCATCATCTACATTCTCTATCCCATTCCGAAGATCGTCTTTCTCCCCATCATCCTGTTGTTCCTCGGCATCGGTGACACGTCGAAGATCTTCATCATCTTCCTGATCCTCTTCTTCCCGATCCTGGTCGTGGTGCGCGATCAGGCGGCCGGCCTGCGGCCCGAGCTGATCTATTCGGTGCGCTCCCTCGGCGCGGGCCGTCGCGCGCTCTTTCGTTTCGTCTATCTGCCGGCGACGGTGCCCGCCGCGCTCACCGCCTTGCGCGTGAGCATCGGGACCGCCATCGCTGTCCTCTTCTTCGCCGAGTCGTTTGCCACGACCTCGGGCCTGGGCTACTACATCATCGTCGAAAGCTGGGGCCGCCTGGCCTATCCGGAGATGTACGCCGGCGTCCTGGCCATGAGCGCCCTCGGCCTGCTGCTCTACTTCGCGGCCGACCGGCTCGAACGTCGGCTGGCGCCGTGGATGTTTACCCGTGACGCTGCGGGTTGAGGAGCCCCATGTCTGAGATCAAGCCGCCGACCGTGCTTCCACCCCCCAACGAAAAGCGCGCTTACGTGCGACGGATGTTCGCGGCCATCGCCGGCCGCTACGATCTGATGAACCGCCTGATGACCCTGGGCCGCGATCAGACCTGGCGCCGCGAGGTGGTGCGCCTGTGCGCGCTGCCGCCGGCCGGCCGGCTCCTCGACGTGGCCACCGGCACGGGCGACATCGCCTACGAGGCGCTGCGCGTCGATCCGACCGCGCGGCCGATCGGGCTCGATCTCACCCGTCAGATGATGCTCGTCGGCCGGGGCAAGCACGTCGGCCTGGCCTTCCCCTTCACCGAGGGCGATGCGCTGGCGTTGCCCTTTGCCGACGCGACCTTCGACGCGGCCTGTTCCGGCTTCATGATGCGCAACGTGGTGGATATCCGGGCCGCGTTTCGCGAACAGGTGCGCGTGGTGAAGCCGGGGGGCCGGGTCGTCTGCCTGGAGCTGACCATGCCGCGCACGCCGGTCTTCGGCCGGCTCTTTCGCTTCTACTTCTTCCGCCTGGTGCCCTTGTTGGGCGGCCTCATCAGCGGCCAGCGCGCGGCCTACCGCTACCTGCCGGAATCGGTGGCCGTCTTCCCGCCGCCGGATGAGCTGGCGCGCATCATGGAGCAGGAGGGCCTGCGCGAGGTCCGCTATCGGCGGCGCATGTTCGGCACGGTCGCCATCCATTGGGGGACGAAATGAAGCGCTTGATCGTGGGCATGTCGGGCGCATCGGGCCAGATCTACGGCATCCGCCTGTTGCAGGCGTTGCGCGCGCTGGGCGACGTGGAGACGCATCTGGTGCTCACCCAGGCCGCCCGGATCACCATCGCCCAGGAGACCGATTGGACCCCGCGCGCGGTGGAAGCGCTGGCCGATGTGGTCTATCGGCCATCCGATATCGGCGCGGCCATCGCCAGCGGCTCGTTCGTCACGGCCGGCATGATCGTGGCGCCGTGCAGCATCAAGAGCCTCTCGGCGATCGCCCATTCCTACACGGACGACCTGCTTTCCCGCGCGGCCGACGTGCAGCTCAAAGAAGGCCGGCCGGTGTTGCTGATGGTGCGCGAAACCCCCCTGCACCTCGGCCATCTGGAGCTGATGCTCCAGGCCGCGCGCATCGGCTGCGTGATCTTCCCGCCGGTGCCGGCCTTCTACGGTCGGCCGCAAACCCTTGACGACATCATCACGGGCACCGTAGGCCGCATGTTGGCGCGCCTGGGCCTTGACAACGAGCTCTACTATCGGTGGGCCGGCGCGCGGCCCACCCAGGAATAAGACATCCACGTGCCCGGCACCTTCGAAAGTGCCAGGCACATTCGGGCATGTTCCGTGATCTACTGAGTCGCTATCCTCGCTCATCGCGTTTCGCATTTGGACAAAATATGCTATAATCTGGCCGATCTCCAATGTCGGCTCTTGCCGCATTCGCGCTGAGAGGGTGAACGGTTGGCGGAGATCAGCTCCGCGTGATACTGACGGATGGAACGACATGGGCCATATCATCGCGATCGTCAATCAGAAGGGTGGCGTCGGCAAGACCACGACGGCTATCAACCTGGCCGCGGCCCTGGCCGAGCGCGAACGCCACGTCCTGGCGGTAGATCTGGATCCGCAGGCTTCCCTCTCGTACGGCTTCGGCATTCAGGCCGACACCCTGCCGCGCACGATTTACAACGTGTTGGTCGAACCCGAATCCAGGGACGGCCTGCCGCTGATCCAGGACGTGCGACCCCGCATTGACCTCTTGCCGGCGAGCATCGACCTGGCGGCCGCCGAGATCGAGTTGATCAGTGCGCTGGGCCGGGAGTTCATCCTGAAGGAGCTGTTGGCGGCCGTTGCCCCGCGCTATGATTTCATCCTGATCGACTGCGGACCGAACCTGGGGCTGTTGACGATCAACGCGTTGACCGCGGCCGACGGCGTCCTGATCCCGATGCAATGCGAATATTTCGCCCTGCGCGCGTTGACCTCTCTGTTTCGCACCGTGCGTCGTGTTCAGGTCAAATTGAACCCCAACCTGATCGTGATCGGCATCCTGGCCACGATGTATCAAACCGGCACCCGCCACGCTGAAGAAGTGTTGGCGCAGGCCCGTTTGCTGTTCGGCGAGCGCGTGTTCGATTTTTACGTCAAGAAGAGCATCCGGTTCGCGGAGGCGTCGGCGCTAGGGCGTACGATGATCGAGTATGCACCGGAGCACGAAGGCGCCGCAACGTACCGTGCGCTTGCGGAGGTGATCATCCATGACTACAGCAGCCAATAACCCGACCCCCTCGGGCCCGCCGCGCGGGCGGGGCCTCGACGCGTTGTTCGACAGCAGCCAGCCGCCCGCGCCGGCCGCATCGGAAAGCACGACCGAGATCGACCCCGAGCTGGCCGCCATGCTCGAGCGCGAGGTGCGCGCGGGCGCGCCGCCGGTGGGCCGCGTGCGGATCGGCGCGCGGGAAGCCGTGGCCGCGGCCGAAGAAGGGCCGGCTTCCGACGAAGAGGCCATTGACGTGCCCATGCCGGTGGCCGAACCGGCCGTGACGCCGGCCACCGCGCCTGCTCCCGGAACGACCGCGGCCGCCGGCGAGCCGGCCGTGACGCCGGCCGCGCCTGCTCCGACCGCCGCACCGACGCCTCCTCCCGCAGCTACGCCGGCCGCGGGCACGGCGACGACGCCGGCCGCCGCGCCCTCTGCCGCGCCGGCCACCCCGGGCGCGACCACGCCCCCGGTCGGCGCGGCGCCCGCGGCCCAGCCGCCCGTCCGCATCGGCGCGGTGATCATAGATACGAGCACCCCCTCTGCGCCGGCCGCCGCGCCCGCGCCGACCGGGCCGGCCGTGGGGGTGGGCCCGGCCGGCGAACTGATCCCGACCGGCGAGGGGGAAGCGCCCATCGTGATGGCCCCGCGGCCCGAGCTGCGCGAAGTGATGCCGCCCGGGCCGGGCGTCTCGACCGCCGGGATACAGCTTCCGGCCGCCCAAACCTACACCGGCGACCAACGGACGATCGTGATCAACCGGCTGAACAACGTGCTGGAGGCCGGCTGGCAAAAGGCCATCCACAAGCAGATAGACGACCTGTACAAGCAGGTGGCCGCCGAGTTCAGCAGCCCGCCGGCCAACACCGAGCGCATGTTGACCATGCTCCAGGAGGCGCGGCAGATCCTCATCGAAACGCCCGAGAACTACGTGGCCGCGGAGGCGCGCCTGGCCCAGGTGCGGGTGATGATGACGCGCATGAAGGAGAGCCGGGTTCAGGCGAGCCACTACGGCCCGCGCATTCTAGGCTACGAGATGGGGTGGCTGATCCTCTTCCTGCTCGGCCTGGTCTTTGCGGCGCCGTTGAGCTGGGCCTTCACCGGCCCCGGCAACATCCTGGGCGCCACCATCAAGGACGTCTTCCCGTTCTGGAACACGCTGATGTGGGGCGGGATCGGCGGGATCATCGGCGCGCTGTATGCCCTCTGGTGGCACATCTCGGATCAGCAGGACTTCGATCGGCACTATCTGATGTGGTATCTGGTGCAGCCGATCATGGGGATGGTGCTGGGCGGGATCGTCTTCTTGCTGTTGACGGGCGGCTTTCTGCTCTTGCAGGTCAAGCCGGCCGACGAGAACGCCGGCGCGCGACTGGTGCCCTATCTGGTGGCGGTGCTCGCCGGCTTCCGCCAAAACTTCATCTACGAACAGTTCGACCGGCTGATCACCCTGTTCGCGCCCCCCAGCAGCAAGGAGAAGCGCTAACGCCTCTCCTCGTCGCTGGTGGCGCGGATCACGACCGGATCCGCTCGATATGCGCGCCGAGCGAGCGGAGCTTCTGGTCTATCTGCTGATAGCCGCGGTCTATCTGGCCGACGTTGGCGATGGTGCTGATCCCTTCGGCGGCCAGCGCGGCGATCAGCAGGGCCATGCCGGCCCGAATGTCCGGGCTGCTCAGCTCCTGGCCGTGTAGTTCGGCCGGGCCGACGACCACCGCGCGGTGGGGATCGCACAGGATGATCTTCGCGCCCATGCCGATCAGCTTGTCCACGAAGTAGAGGCGGCTCTCGAACATCTTCTCGTGGATGAGGACGGTGCCCCTGGCTTGCGTGGCGACCACCAACGCGATGCTCATCAGATCGGCGGGAAACTGGGGCCACGGCGCGTCATCTATCTTCGGCACCGCGCCGCCGACATCCTCGCGGATGCGCAGGTCCTGCTCGTCGGCCACGATCAGGGTATCCCCTTCCATGCGCATCCGCACCCCCAGGCGCTCGCCGAAGACGAAGTTGATCATCCGCATATGGTCGGGCACCACGCCGTGGATGCGGATCTCCCCGCGCGTCACGGCCCCCAACCCCAGCCAGCTCCCCACCTCCAGATAGTCGGGCGAGATGGTGAACTCGCCCGCGGCCAGATGATCGGTCCCCTCGATGATCAGGGTGTTGCTGCCGATGCCGGAGATCTTGGCGCCCAGACAGTTCAACATGGAGCACAGGTCTTGCACGTGCGGCTCACACGCGGCGTTGCGGATGATCGTCGTCCCGCGCGCCAGCACCGCGGCCATCACGGCGTTTTCGGTGGCGGTGACGCTGGCCTCGTCCAGGAGGATGTCGGCCCCGCGCAGCCCGGTCGAACGCATCGTGAAGTCGTAGTGATCGAACTCGATCTGCGCGCCCAGCGCCTCCAGGGCCAACAGGTGCGTGTCCACGCGGCGCCGGCCGATGCGATCGCCGCCCGGCAACGGCAGGATCGCCTGGCCGAAGCGGCTCAACATCGGCCCGGCCAGGAGCATCCCCCCGCGCACCATCTGGAAGAGCTCGGGCCGGGGGACGGCAAAGCGGGCATCCTTCGCGCAAAGGTGCAACGTGCTCCCCTCATCGCGGATCGCGACCCCCAGCCCGGCGAGCAATTGCAGCATCGTGCCTACATCGCCGATGCGGGGCACGTTGTGCAGCGTCACTTCGCCGTCGGTCAACAGCGTGGCGGCCAGGAGCGGCAACGCCGCGTTCTTGTTGCCGGCCGGCGTAACGTCGCCGCTCAAGGGGTGTTTGCCTTCTATGACGAATTTCTCCATTGAAATGTCTCCTGGGATTGCGTAACGCGAGTTTTATTTCGCAATTCGATGCAATGGGTGATCAACAACGCTATGAAATCGGCCAGAGATCGAGCGTTTCCCCTATTCCGACGCCGAGATGCCGTGCGGCGTTCCCGTTGCGCACGGCGATTTCCACCGTGTCGTTGCTGCCGATCAGGCCGATCAACGCGGCGACGGCCCCTTCGCCGTAGGCGGCAACGATCGGCGCGGCATGGCCGGCGATGTGCCCGCGCCAGCGGTGGCCTGCGAGCCATGCCGCCGGAATGTTGCTGATCAGGTTGCCGAAGCGATCCACGTAGATGATCTCTCCGCTCAGATGGCCGTCGGCGTGGCGCACCGGTTGGGGCCAGGCCAGGCGGACGGGATCGGCGATGGGATGTCCCAGTTGTTCCGGCGGAATCCCGCGGGCCAGGTGCGCGGCAACCGGCGCGAACAGGTCGCGGCCGTGGAATGTCCGGCTGAGCCGGGGGAGCCAATACGCGGGCCGATCGAGCTCCCACGCCTGGGCCCCCTCTTCGCTCAGCGCCGCGCTGAAGATGCCGTTATCCGGGCCGACGTAGCACGCCCGCGGCGTGGTCACCAGCAGCGGCCGACGGTCGGTGCCGACCCCCGGGTCGACCACGGCCACATGGATCGTGCCGGCGGGGAAATACGGCGTCGCCTGCGCCAGCACGAAGAGCGCCTGGCGGATGTTCTGCGGCTCGATGTCGTGCGTCAGGTCCACGATGCGGGCGTCGGCCGCGATGCTGAGGATCACGCCCTTCATGGCGCCGACATAGCCGTCGCGCAGGCCGAAATCGGTGGTCAGGGTGATGATAGCAGTCACGGTGCTTATTGTAGCGGATCGGCGCGGGCGCGTCAACCGAGGCGATAAGTGAACGATAACGGGTGATCTTTTTCGCGAATTATCGGATTTATGGTAAAATAAAAGAGTGAAAACAGACCACACAACGCATACCGGCATCATTGACGCTCTGACGACCGGACTGTCGCAGGCGGCCCGTCGGCCGTGGCTGTGGCTCGTTCCGCTGGCCCTCGATCTGCTGCTCTGGCTGGCGCCGAAGCTTTCGGTTGCCGAGCTGATGCGACGTTTTCTGCAGGGCTGGGAGATGTTGGTGCGGGCCACCTATTCTCCCCGCCAGCTCGAGCTGATGGCCGATATGCTCAGGGCAATGCGCGAGGGTGTGACCGCTTTGGCCGGCCAGATCAATCTGCTCGATACGCTGGCCGGAAGCTGGTTGGGGCCGCCCAGCGCCATAGCGGTCGGACAGATCACTCGCTTCACCTTCATCAGCGAGCTGATCCTCGCGCCGATCGGCCTGGTGCCGACTTTGCCGGCGATCGGGCCGGCGGGGTGGCAACCTGCAGCGATCGAGGTGCGCAGCTTGTGGGCCGTGCTGTTGATCGTCGCGGCCTTGTGGGTGGCCGCGCAGGCCATCGCGGTCTTCTGGCTGCGGTGGGCGGCGGCCGCGGTCGCGGCCGGACCGTCAACCGCCGGAGAAGCGGCGGAGGATTGTCGGGGGCCGTTTGTGGCGCAATGGCTGCAACTGATGGGCTTCTGCCTTTTCCTCGGCATCCTGTTGTTCATGTTGCGCCTGCCGCTCGGTGCCACCCTCGTACTCCTGTTGCTCTCCGGCAGTGCGCTGGCCGGTGCGCTGTTCGCCATCGTCGGCGGCGTCACGTTGTGGATCATGCTCTGGATGCTGTTGTCGCTCTATTTCACCAGCGAGGGTTTGCTGTGCGAGCGGCAGCCGGTATGGCGGAGCATGTTGCAGGCCGCGGTGCTGGTGCGCGGCCGCGTGTTGGCCACCGCCGGCCTGATCGCGCTGATCAACCTGCTGATGATCGGTTTTCGGGCGGTTTGGGGCATCATCGGCCAGAACACGGCCGGCGCGGTGGTGGCCCTGGTCGGCAACGCGTATCTGGGCACGGCCATGCTATTGGCGGTGTTTGCCTATTACAGCGAGTTGCGTCGACGCTGGCCGGCGGCTCAAACCGGGGCCGCGGCCGACAATCAGCAACCCATGCACAAAGAATAACCCTGATCCGACCCGCCGACTTACCAACTTACCAATTTACCGATTTACCAATTTACCGATTTACCGATTTCCTGATTCTCGGAGACAGTATGGCGCCTGAACAGGACACACGACCCAATCACTATACCGCAGACGACATCCAGGTGTTGGAGGGGCTGGAGGCGGTGCGGCGCCGGCCGGGCATGTACATCGGCGGCACCGATGTTAAGGCGTTGCACCACATGGTGTACGAGGTCGTGGATAATTCAATAGATGAAGCCATGGCAGGTTACTGCGACCGCATCGCCATCACCATCCACAAGGACGGCAGCGTGACGGTGCAGGACTGGGGCCGCGGCATTCCGGTGGGAATCCACAAGCAGACCGGCCGTTCCGCGTTGGAGACCGTGATGACCAAGCTCCATGCCGGCGGCAAGTTCGGCAGCGGCGCGTACAAGGTCTCCGGCGGCCTGCACGGGGTGGGCGTCTCGGCCGTCAACGCGCTCTCCGAATGGCTGGAAGTGGAGGTGCGCCAGGGAGGCAAGGTCTATCGCCAACGGTATCATCGGGGGGTGCCGCAGAGCGACGTGATGGTGGTGGGCGAGGTCAAGGACGGCTCGACCGGCACCTGCACCACCTTCCTGCCCGACAAGACCATCTTCGAGGAAACCGACTTTCGCTTCGAGACGCTGGTACAGCGCTTTCGCGAGATGGCCTTCCTCAACCGCGGGTTGACCATCGAGTTCAAGGACGAACGCACGGACAACGGCCCGCGCTGGATGACCTTCTACTTCGAGGGTGGTGTGCGCAGCTTCGTCCGCTACCTCAACAAGAACCGCGTTGTGCTGCACGAACCGGTCTATATCGAGAAAGAGGTCGAGGGCAACCTGATCGAGGCGGCGATCCAGTACAACGATGGCTTCAACGAGTCGGTCTTCGCCTTCGCCAACACGATCAACACACCCGACGGCGGCACGCACCTGACCGGGCTGCGCGCGGCGCTCACGCGCACCATCAACGATTGGGCGCGGCGCCAGGGCCTGCTCAAGGAAGGGGACGCCTCGTTCACCGGCGAGGACACGCGGGAAGGGCTCACGGCCATCATCAGCGTCAAGCTGCCCGATCCGCAGTTCGAGTCGCAGACGAAGGTCAAGCTGCTCAACGAGAAGGTCAGAACGCAGGTCGAATCGGTCGTCGGCGAAGCGCTGATGGAGTGGATGGAGAAGAACCCGCGCGATGCCCGCAAGATCGTCGAGAAGTGCATGACCTCGAGCCGGGCGCGCGAGGCCGCGCGCAAGGCGCGCGATCTGGTGATCCGCAAGAGCGCGCTCGAAAGCCTGACGCTCCCCGGCAAGCTCGCCGATTGCTCGGAGCGCGATCCGAGCAAGTGCGAGCTCTACATCGTCGAGGGGGATTCGGCCGGCGGCTCGGCCAAGCAGGGCCGCGATCGGCGGTTCCAGGCGATCCTGCCGCTGCGGGGCAAGATCCTGAACGTGGAGAAGGCGCGGCTGGACAAGGCGCTGGCCAACAAGGAGATCCAGGCGCTGGTGCAGGCGCTGGGGAGCGGGATCGGGGATGCACTTGACCTGAACAATCTCCGCTATCATCGCGTCCTGATCATGAGCGTTGACGGCCAAGAGCTGACCTTCATCAAAGATCCTTCGGGCCAGGTGCGATCGGTCCGCATTGGCCCGTTTATAGATGGGCTGATCGCCGCCCGGGAAAACCCATCGGACTATCAGGTGTTGTGCTTCAGCCCGCAAAGCGGGGAGACGCGCTATCGGCCGATCAAGAACGTGATCCGCCATGATCATGATGGCCCGCTCTACGAGATCGAGACCGCTTACGGTCGGCGCGTGCGTGTGACGGGAGAGCACAGCGTATTTGTCGTTGACGAGCGGGGCCGCCCGACGCTGAAGCGGGGCGATCAGGTGCAGGTGGGGGATCAGATCGTGGCGCCTTTGCGGCTCCCGCAGGCCGGAGAAGCCCCTGAACGCATCGATCTGGTGCGCGCTTTTCTCGCGCTGGGCGACCGGATGGACAGCGACTTGGTGCTGCGCGGGCCGGATGTTGTGGCATGGTACAAATCTGAAGTCCGCCGAGCGTATGCCGACAACCCGGCGTTTGTCGAAGCACGGGTGACGATCCCCGCGGACGTGGGGCTGCTGCTAAAGCAACAACGCCAGGCTCGCGGCCTCAGCCAGCAAGAGATCTGCGCTGCGGTCGGCATCAAGCAGCCGGTCACCTACTATGCCTGGGAACGGGGCGAGCAACGGCCGACGTTAAGCCACTTCCTGCGCTATGTCGAGACATTAGGGCTATCGGCTGACGCCTTACTGCCCCAGGTTGAAGTCGGCACCAGCCGGCTGGATCACGTCTGGAATACGCAGTATCGGGAGGCGCCGCGCAACCGCGTGCGTGAGTATCTGGCGCTGCGCGATCTTAAGGCCGACGATATCGCTCGGCTTGGCGACAACGTGCAGTTGACCCCGCGACATTACAGCGACCAGGCGTTGCCGCGTTATATACCGATCAATGAATCGCTCATGTTCTTGCTCGGCTTCTTTGTAGCCGAAGGTGCGTTGAGCGATCGCAACGGCGTGCGCTTAGCCATCGGAAACCGCAACGAACAGATCGTGTCGGAGCTGGCAGCAGCCACGCGGGCCGTGTTTGGCCTGGAACCGGTGTTATATGCAGGCAAGGATGGCCGCGCAGCGGAGCTACGCATCCAAAACAAGGTGGTCACGGCTTTCTTCCGGCTGCTGCTGGGGTGCGATCAAACCGATGCGGCTCACAAACACATCCCGGACCTGGTCTTCAACGTGAGTCCTGCTCTGCAATTGGCGTTCTTGCGCGGCTATTTCCTGGGCGATGGCACGTTGGCCGTCCGGCAGGTCTCGTTTGCGACGGTATCCGAAACGCTGGCCGATCAATTGATGTATCTGCTCTTGATGCACGGTATCCGGGCATCGCTTTCAGAGCACCATCCGACCGGTGAGCCGAGCGGCCTGATCCGCGGGAAGGCGATCACCACCCGACACACGGCCTATTATCTGACGGTCGGTGAACGGGAGGCGATCGCCTACCTGGCGCCGGTCTGGCGCGATCATGCCCGGGCCGGCGAGGTGCAGGCATGGCTGGCGAGCCCGCGCGGCTCAGGCGGAAAACCGGGGGGACAGCCGCTCGTCGGCGATCTGATCGGCCTGCCGGTGCGCAGCGTCAGACAGGTGCAGGCCACCGGCCGCAAGGTCTACGACTTCTCAGTTGCAGGCGACGAGACCTTCATCTGCGGCCGCGGCGCGATCTGTTGCCACAACACGGATGCCGACGTGGATGGAAGCCACATCCGCACGCTGCTGTTGACCATGTTCTTCCGCTACATGCCACAGCTCATCGAGAACGGCCATCTCTACATCGCCCAGCCGCCGCTTTATATGATCCGCAAGGGCAAGGAGGTGCGTTACGCTTATTCGGAGGAGGAACGGGAGCGGATCGTGCAGGAATGGGGGGGCATGAACGGCCTGACGTTGCAGCGCTACAAGGGCCTGGGCGAGATGAATCCGGAACAGTTGTGGGAAACGACCATGAACCCCGAGAACCGCGTCCTGCTCCAGGTCACGATCGAGGACGCCGCAGCCGCCGACCGGACCTTCGACATGCTGATGGGCAACGAGGTGGCCCCGCGCAAACGCTTCATCCAGAGCCACGCCAAGAAGGTGCGCAACCTGGACGTGTGAGCGGATACGCCGACGCGAAGCCGAAGCGCGGCCGCGTCGAAGCGGCGCAGAAGAAGCAAGAGCCCATCCCGTGAAGGGATGGGCTCTTGCTTTAGCTGCGCAGGGCGCAAGCCGGAGGCTTGCGTTACGGGCTTCTTGTCAGGACAGATAATCGCGCAGCTTGCGGCTGCGGCTGGGGTGGCGCAGCCGGCCCAGCGCCTGCGCCTCGATCTGGCGGATGCGCTCGCGGGTGACGCCGAACTTCTTGCCCACCTCTTCTAAAGTATACGAATAGCCGTCCACCAGGCCGAAGCGCAATTGCAAGATGCGCACCTCGCGCGGCGAGAGGGACTCGAAGATCTCGTCGATCACCTGGCGCAACATCGTCTGCGACGCGGAATCGGTCGGGCTATCGGCCTCCGCGTCCTCGATGAAATCGCCCAGATAGCTGTCTTCCTCCTCGCCGACCGGCATCTCCAGCGACAGGGGCCGCTGCGACACCCGGATGATCTGCTCGACCTTGCGCGGGGGCACCCCCAGCCGCTCGGCGATCTCCTCGGTGGTCGGGTCGCGGCCCAACTCCTGGACGAGCTGGCGGCTGGTGCGCGTGAGCCGGTTGATCTGCTCGTACATGTGCACCGGCACGCGAATGGTGCGCCCCTGGTCGGCGATGGCGCGGGTGACCGCCTGGCGGATCCACCAGGTGGCGTAGGTGCTGAACTTGTAGCCGCGCCGATAGTCGAACTTCTTCACGGCACGGATCAGGCCGATGTTGCCCTCCTGGATCAGGTCGAGGAAGGGCACGCCCCGGCCGACGTACTTTTTCGCCACGCTGACCACCAGCCGGGAGTTGGCCTTGATCAGGTGTTCCTGTGCGGCCTGGCCGTCCTTGACCGCGTTGAGCAGCCGTTCGCGCTCGACCGGGTCGTCCACGCCCTGGGTCAGCTTCTGGCGCGCCTCCTTGCCGCGCTCCATGCGCTTGGCCAGGGCCACCTCCTCTTCGGCGGTGAGCAGGGGCACGCGGCCGATCTCCTTCAGGTAAAGGCTGATCGAATCGTCAATGTCAATCAGATCCAGGTCGAGATCGAGCTGTTCGACCTCCAGGGCCTCTTCTTCCGCGGGTTCCTCCGGTTCTTCTTCTTCCCGGAAGGCGCCGACCTCGATGCCCTGCTCGAACAGGCTGGCGAAAATATCGTCCAATTGTTCGATGTTGCTTTCGGCTTCTGGGAAGACGGCCAGGACATCGTCATAGGTGACGTAGCCCTGATCGCGGCCCAGGTTCAGCAGTTGCTCGGCGGCCTCTGCCGAGCGCGCAGCCATGTCGTTGTTTGGTTCAACGTCGGTGCGGAATTCGATATCTTCGGGCTGAGCGCTCATAGGCATTCTCCTTCGACTTTTTCTTCATTCTGGCAAATCAGTATAACGTCCCGCATTACGAACATGCGGTGGCCCAAGTTACGGTTGGCGCACAGGGTGGACGGCATTGCCGATCGGCGATTTGAAGTCGAAGATGCCGTCATCCATCCGCCATCGTGTTCCACAGTTCTCGCAGATCAACGCATCGGCACGCGCCGTCAACGGCCCGACGGCGCACCGGGGGCAGCGAAAGATGGCGCCCGGTGCGATCTCGCCGGTGCCGGCGGTCTGGGCGCGCACGAAGACGCTGGGCGAGAGCTTCCAGCGGCCGCCGATCCCCTGAAGTGCGGCGTCCATCCTGGCCAGTTGCCGGTGAGGGATCAGGCGCTTGAAGAACGCGTGGCGGAAATGCGACACCGCCAGTTCTTCGACGACAGCAAATCCGGCGCTCTGAAGCTGGTCCCTCATCCACTGCGGATGGAAATCGAAGTTCAAAGGAACAAACTCATAGGGCGCCCGGTCGAACGGCGACCACGATTGTCGTCTCGCCAGATAGCGCAAGATGGCCTTCAGATTGCGCTTGTTGGCATATTCCAACACATACACGCCGCCCCGACGCAACACGCCGCCGATCTGTCGGAACGCCGCCGGCACGTCCACGAGATGGTGCAGGACGCGCACGGTGACGACCGTATCGCAGATCTCCGGTGCAAAGGGCAGGTGGTACAGGTCGGCGGCGACATAGAGGTAGCGGTCGGATCGGCCAAGCCGCTCCTGCGCCTCGCGCAGGCCCGATTTGGCATAATCCAGGAGGATCACCTGGTCATAGCCGGCGTAGAGGTCGACCAGGCGGCCAAAGCCCGCGCCCAGTTCCAGGAGGCGCCGCCCCCGTGGCGGCAACAGCCGGCGCAAAGCGATGCGCTCGGCCAGATCTTCGTATTCGCGGCCCTGACCGGCCCAAAAACGGGCCCGGTAGCTGGTGCCTTCGTAATCACAGATCGCGTGAGTCAACTGTGAAACCTGCTCGGCCAATCAGGCTCCCCGTGTTTCACGTGAAACATTTCATAGAGATATAAGCGAATGGGCGGTGGCTACCCACCGCCCATTACGGCTTGCGCTTGTGCGTAATTATTATAACACGTCTTGTCAATACCCGGACGCGTTTTTTTATCACAGAAGCATTTTTTCTTTGGTCCAGATTCGGGCCCGACGACAAAGCCCGCTTGCTCCTCCGGCCGATGGAGATCGCAGCCCGCCTTTGGCCCATCGCAGCGCAAAGCTCACCGCCGCAAGGATGCCCCAACCTGGCGCTGCCTCTCGGGGGTCAACCGCCCAACCGTCTCACGCGGGTCCGGTCGGGCCGCGATGACGATAGATGATGCGCCCGCGCGTCAGATCGTACGGCGAAAGCTCGACCCGCACGCGATCTCCGAGCAGGACCCGGATGTAATACTTCCGCATCTTGCCGGAGAGATAGGCCAACACCTCATAGCCGTTCTCCAACTGGACGCGGAAAGTCGTGTTGGGCAACGCCTCGACGATTTTTCCCTCAAGGATCAGCTTGTCTTCTTGCTTCGCCATAACTCTCCCCTTCCAGAATAGGGGCCACAGATCCGGCGGCCGAAGCCACGCCCGGCAGACATCTCAACGGATGCCTTCCCGGCTCTCGCGGCGTCGCTGCGCCTGCCGCGCCTTGCGGATCGCCTTCTGCTTCTTGAGCCGGCGCAGCTCGCTGGGCGGCGTGAACCAGCGCTTCTTGCGCACGGTCGGCAGGATGCGTTCCTTCATCACCTCTTTACGGAAGCGCTTCAACAGCGACTCCTGAGACTCTCCGGGACGTAGCACCACAGTAGCCATGTGTGTTCACCTCCTTCCTCGCCCACAGTCAATCCGATCACGTCCCAACTTAACAGCACGAAGCCTCACCCACCGGTGAGGCCTTCGATCATGCCTGTGCTTCCACCAACTCAACCGGCTCCCGACCCGCACGGAAGCCGCTCTTGTTCGTCCCCGATCCCTCTCGGGCGTGCAAGAACTACAGGTTGCTCCGTTCAGGCCATAGGTGCTCCTGTCATGGACACGTGTACGGATCTCAGGCCAGAGGACAGTATAGCCGAAGCAGATGTGCTTGTCAAAAACGGGGCAGGGTTGTTTACAGAACGAGGTCGCGTCCGCGCCGATCCGGCCTATCGCCGCGGGATCTCGCCGATCACCCCCAGCCCCAGGCGCTCCAGGTCGTCGGCCGCCCGCACCGAATCGTCCAGATAGTCCAACAGAAACGCCAGCGCAACGCCGGCTGTCAAGGCCAGAAGGACGCGCAACGGCAGGTCGAGCTGCTCGCGCGCCGACCGGCCCACGCGGCCGATGGTCGGCGCATCGATCAGCCGGATGTCCGCTTCGGCCGGCGTGAACTGGGCAAAGAACTCCGCGCTGCCCGTCGTGAGGGTGGCCGCGACCGCGTCCGCAATGGCGCGCAACTGCGCCTCGTCCGACCAGGTGATGTACACGGTGAAGATGCGGTGCAGCTTGCCCGGTTGCGTGCTCGCGCCGATGGCGCCGGCCGGCACGGCGATCCCTCGCTCGGCCAGCTTGCGGCTGACCGCCTCGGCGAACGCGCTGCTGCGCACCACTTCGCCCAGGTCATCCACCAGGAATTCCGAGGCCATCATGGCGTAGTAGCGGTCGTAGGTGTAGACGCCCGGGATGCGTTCGGGTTGCACGCCCACGTTGAAGCGCATCGTCGCGCGATAGACGGCCGGCCGCGGCGCCCACGGCCGGTTGCTCGCCAGGCTGAACAGCAACACGGCCGCCGCCAGGCCGATCGGCAGCCACCACCGGCGTCGCACGATGCGCCAGTACATCTTGAGTTCCATGCGCCCATCCTTTCAGGCCGCCAGCCGGCGGCGGATGAAATCGCCGAGCTCCTGTTTGAACCGTGCGCGACCGAACCGCTCCGCGTTGGCCCGACACGCGGCCGGATCGTAAGCGGCCGGATCGAAGCGTTGCAGCACCTCCTGAAGCGCCTCAACGCTCGCTTCGGCGAAGAATTCGCCCGTGCGGCCGGGAATGACCGTGTCCAGCGCGCCGCCCCCGCGAAACGCGATCACCGGCCGGCCGGCCGCCTGCGCTTCCACCGGCGCGATGCCGAAATCCTCCAGGCCGGGGAAGATGAAAGCTTTGGCGCCGGCATACAGTCGCGCCAGCTCCCCGGCCGACACCCGGCCGAGGAAGGTCACGGTGGGGCCGGCCATCCTTTCCAGCGCGGGCCGGTCGCGACCCTCGCCGAAGACCAACAGTTTCAGCCCCAGCGCGGTGCACGCGCGCACGGCCAGGTCGGTCCGCTTGTAGGGGATGAGCCGGCCGCCGGCCAGAAAATAATCGTCGGCCGCCCCGGTCGCCGGCTGAAAACGTTCCACATCTACCGGCGGATAGATGATCGTGCTCTCCCGGCCATAGAAGCGGCGAATGCGCTCCCGGATCTCCGTCGAGATAGCGATGAAATGGTCCACGCGCTGCGCGGCAGCATGGTCCCAGCGGCGCAGCGCGGCGATCACCGGTCGCAACGCCAGGCTCAAGCCCGGGCCGATGGCCTCGCGGGCCCGATACAGATCATATTGCCACAGGAAGCGGGTCGGCGTCAAGCAATAACAGATGTGCGTGGCCCCTTCCCCCGCGCGCACGCCGTGGCAGAAGCCGCTCTTATTGCTCAGGATCAGGTCGTAGCCATCCAGGCGCAGCCGGTCGAAGGCGAGCGGGTAGATGGGCAAATAGACCTGATGGTGCGTGAAAATGCCGGGCAACCGTTGCATGAACGTGGTGCGGATGTCCCAGCCGCGATAGCGCGGGGGCATGAGATGGGGGGCATACATGCTGGTATACACCGGCGCGGCGGGAAACATCTCGACCAGCGTCTCCAGCACGCCCTCCGCGCCGCCGAGCTGGTTCAGCCAGTCGTGGACCAGGGCCACGCGCATCGTGCACCTCAGCCGGCCGCGGTGGGCACGTCTCTGGCCCACGCGCGTTCCGCCCGATACCAGGCCACCAGTCGGGCCATGCCTTCCTCGAACGGCACGACGGGTTGCCAGCCCAAAAGCTCGCGTGCGCGCGAGATGTCGGCCCACGTAGCAGCCACATCGGCCGCCTGAGCCGGCCTGTGGACGATCTGTGCCTTCCGGCCGGTCAGTTCTTCGACGAGCGCAATCGCCCGCAGGAGGCCGATCGGCCGATCCGATCCGAGATTGATCACGCTGAAGCCGAGGGGCTTCAGCCCGGCGACGGTGCCGCGCGCGATGTCCTCCACGTAAGTGAAATCGCGCGATTGCGTGCCGTCGCCGTAGAGGGTCACCGGCCGGCCTTCGCTGATCCATTGCACGAGACGGAAGGGCAACATATCGGGCCGGCCGGCCGGGCCGTACACGGTGAAATAACGGAAGATCGTGACATCCAGGCCGTAAAGGTGATGATAAGTGTAGGAAAGCGCCTCGGCCGCCTTTTTCGACGCGGCATACGGCGAGACCGGCCGGTCGGTCGGCTGATCCTCGCGATAGGGGAGCGGGTTGTGTTGGCCGTACAGGCTGGAGCTGGAAGCCAGGACGAACTTGGAGATGCCGGCCTTGCGGCACAGATCGAGCAGATTCAGGGTGCCGGTGACGTTGGCATCCACGTAGACCCACGGGTTTTCGACCGAGTAACGCACGCCGGCCCTGGCCGCCAGATTGATCACCGCCGAGCAGCCGGCCTGGCCGATCTCCGCGCGCAACGACTCCAGGCCGGCGCGGTCGGTAATGTCGAGCGGGTAGAAGCGGAAGGCAGCGGCCCGACGGAGGCGCTCCAGGCGCCAGGTCTTGAGCCGCACATCGTAGGCGTCGTTGAGGTTGTCCACGCCGAAGACGCGCCGGCCTTCGGCCAGCAACTGCTCGCACACCTGCCAGCCGATGAACCCCGCGCAGCCGGCCACGAGGACGGTGTGATGGGCAACAAGGTTTGTCGAAGGCAAATCGCTCACGAGAGAATGACTCACGGCGGATAAACAAAAATGCGGCCGGCCGAAGCTTTGCGCAACCGACCAGGCCGCCACCCTTTGCTTTGTGGTGCCCCCGGCCCGACTCGAACGGGCACGCCCGAACGGGCATAGGCCCTCAACCTACTGTGTATACCAATTCCACCACGGGGGCATTACAAAACTTATTATAGCCGTTTTGGAAAGCTTGTCAACTTGTTGGAAGTTGAAAGTTGAAATAGGGGTTCCCATGGAAGGAAAGAAGATTGAACGGTTGATTCGCCCTCGACGCAGTTGACACGCCTTCCAGGATGTGCTATCTTATGATCACAAGGTCGTTACCCAGTCCTCACATCTCATCCATTCACAACTTTCAAGGAGGAACCATATGAAGCAAAGGACCTGGATGGCGCTGGCCCTCGTAGTCGTCGCCAGCATGTTGGTCGGCCTGATCGGTTGCACGCCCGTTGCGCCGAAGGACAAGGAGCTCAACGTGCTCTGTACGCCGCAGGAAGAGTGGTGTCAGGGCATGAAGCAGGAGTTCGAGAAGAAGTACGGTATCACCGTGAACTACGTCCGCATGTCCAGCGGCGAGGCGCTGGCCCGTATCCAGGCCGAAAAGGCGAATCCGCAATTCGACATCTGGTGGGGCGGCCCGATCGACAGCTTCATCGCGGCCAAGAAGGAAGGCCTGCTGGAGGCCTACAACTCCCCCAACTTCAAGAACCTCCTCGATCAAAACAAGTTCAAGGACAAGGACAATACCTGGGCCGGCATCTACGTCGGCAGCCTGGGCTTTGCCACCAACAAGAACTGGTTGGCCGCTCATCCGGGCGTTAAGGCGCCCACCTCGTGGGACGATCTGCTGAAGCCGGAGTTCAAGGGCCAGATCATGGTGGCGCATCCGTCCACCTCGGGCACGTCCTACACCGCGCTGGCCACCATCTTGCAACTGCGCGGCGAGCAGGCCGGCTGGGAATACATCAAGAAGTACGCGGCGCAGGTGCGCCAGTTCACCAAGAGCGGTGCGGCGCCGGCCAAGTTCGTCGGCCAGGGCGAGGCCGCCGTCGGCATCGTCTTCTCGCACGACATCGTGAACGAGATCGAAAACAACAAGCTGCCGCTCGAGCTGACCTTCCCCCAGGAGGGCACCGGCTACGAGATCGGCGGCCAGGCGATCCTGAAGGGCGCCAAACATCCGAACGCGGCCCGGCTGTGGTTCGATTGGGCGCTGACCGCCGAAGCGCAGGCGCTCGGCCCGAAGTACAAGGCTTACCAGGCGCCCACCGTCCAGGGCGTGCAGCTCTCCCATCCCGAACTGCTCCAGGTCAAGCTGATTGACTACAATTTCCAGTGGGCCGGCGAGAACAAGAAGGCATTCGTTGATAAGTTCACCAACGAGATCGCCGCAGCCAAGGACCTGAAGTAGCCAGATCCTGGCCTGGCGGCCGTCTCGCAGATCGCCGCAGACGTGCCAGGCGCCCTCTCTAGCGCCTGGCACATGAACGATCCCCATGGACGAGAAATGATCCACTGACGGATGCCGGGCACGCCCCGGATCGCATTCCAACCCCAAGAAGAGGATCGGCGTGAACGATGCTACTACCCCTGGGCGATCCTTGATCGCCGGCCTCCGCCGCCGCTACCGCGAATTCGCCCTGATCGGCCGCGACCCCGTATTGATGATCAGTCTGCTCTATTGCGGGCTGTTCCTTTTCATCTTCGTGGTCTTCCCCCTCTATCGCGGCACCGCCAACGGCTTCGTGGAAGCCAATGCCACGGGCCCCTGGTACACGCGGCTGAGCCTGAAGTACTTTCTGCGCTACTTCGACTCGTACTACGGCCCCTATTCGCGCCAGGTGTTCCTGAACACCATCGAGATGGGCCTGTTGACGGCCATCGGCGGCACCGTGTTGGGCTTCGTTTTCGCCTACACCATGGTGCGCTGCAACCCGCCGGCAAGCCGGCTCATCCATCTCCTGGCGCTCGTGCCCACCGTATCGCCGCCCTTCGCGCTGGCGCTGAGCACGATCCTCCTTTTCGGCCGCAACGGCCTGATCTCGCACAAGCTGCTCGGGATGCAGTTTCCGCCGGGCTCCAACGACATCTACGGCATGGACGGCCTGGTCTTCGTCCAGGTCATCACGTTCTTCTCGGTCGCCTATCTGATCATCCGCGCCATGTTGGAGCGCCTGGACCCGAGCATGGAGGAGGCCGCGCATAGCCTGGGCGCGGGCAAGTTCCACATCTTCCGCACCGTCACCCTGCCGCTGCTGATCCCGGGCATCGCCGGATCGTTCCTGCTGCTCTTCGTCGAATCGCTGGCCGACCTGGGCAATCCGCTCTTCATTTCCGGCAACGTCACGGTGCTTTCGGCGCAGATCTTTCTGGCGGTGGCCGGCGAATACGATTATCAAAAGGCGTCCGCGCTGGCGTTCGTCCTGCTCCTGCCCACCCTGGCCATCTTCCTGGTGCAACGTTACTACGTGACCCGACGCTCTTATGTCTCGGTCACGGGCAAGCCGACCGGCGGCCACATCGTGGTGCGCGAGCCGGTGATCCGCGCGATCTTCATCACCATCACCGCCCTGACCTGCGCGCTGATCGTGATCCTGTACCTGGCGATCGTCTACGGCTCTTTTGCCGAAGCGTGGGGCGTGGACTTCAGGCCCACGTTGCGCTGGTGGGGGTTGCTGCTCACGCGCGGGGTCGAGTCCATGCTCGACACCACCTTCTTGAGCGCGTTCGCCACGCCGCTCGCCGGCCTCACCGGCATGGTGATCGCCTTCCTGGTGGTGCGCAAGCGTTTTAGCGGCAAGGATGCGGTGGATTTCGTCTCCAACCTGGGCGGCGCGGTGCCCGGCACCATCCTGGGCATCGGCTTCGTCCTGGCCTTCAATACGGTGCCCTGGTTCGTGGTGGCCCTCCTTTACGGCTTCCTGGCGTTTTATCTGGCGGCAACGGCTTTGCCGATATCCGAATGGACGGAACCGCAGGCCGACCTGGGGCCGGAGGTCGCCCGCGATCCGGTCCCAGCGCCCGCCACCAGGCGCCAACAGGCGCTGATCAGGATCGGTGCGCTCGTGGGGGGCACGGCGGTGGGCGTCGGCTTGACCGTGTTGTTCAACCAATTCGGCGAAGCCCTGGCGCTGTACCTGGTGGCCCTCCTGTACTGGTTGCTGGCGCTCTTCGCGCTGATCCGGCGCCTGCTGCGGAGAGGCGCGGCGGCCGGCTTGCCCCGCGTGCCCAGGTCGGCGTGGCTGTTGTTCGGCATGGGCTTTTACCTGATGATGTACAATTGGATCGAGTTCATCGCCCAGCCGATCGCCATCCTCAGCCGGAGCATCGAGCGCGGGTTCTGGAGCAACGCGCTGTTCCAGCTCTCCGATCACATCGCGGTCTTTTTCCAGACGCCGCCGCCGTTGACCGCGATCATCTACACCTTCCTGTCGGTGCTGGTGATCGCCGATCCGATCTGGCAGGGCGTGGGCCGCAACGCGGCCGGCCGACGGCCGGTCAACCTCAAGACGGCATTGACCGCCGCGTTGTTGGCCCTGATCGCCGTGCTCTGCTTCGTGGGCCAACCGCTCGCCCTGGTCGGCACGCCGTTCATCATCATCGCGGCCTTCGTGGTGCGCAGCCTGCCGGCCTCGGTGCGCGCCGGGATCGCGGCCCTGCAACAGATCGATCCCAGCATCGAAGAGGCCTCCGGCATCCTGGGCGGCGACGCGCAATATACCTTCCGCCACGTCACCCTGCCGTTGATCTTGCCCGCGCTGTTGGCCGGCCTGATCTTCAGCTTTACCCGCCATATGACCAGCCTTTCCGCGATCATCTTCCTGGTCAGCGCGCGCTGGCGCATCGTCACCGCCTCGATCCTCAGCGAATGGGAACAAGGCGGGGTGAGCATCGCGGCCGGCTATTCGACGGTCATCATCGTCGTGGTGCTGATCGCCATCGGTGTGCTCTACTTCGTCACGCGCAAGCTATTGGGCGGCCGGGGCGAGGTGGATCTGACCCTGGGGGCGTGAGAGGCGCATCGGACACTGTCACTGACGGAGAGAAGGATGTATCTTGTACTCGATAAGATCGTGAAGAAGTTTGTCGGCCGGGGCGGATCGGGCGAGGTGACCGCCGTGGACGGCGTGTCGCTCAGCATCGAGCGGGGCGAACTGGTGACGCTGCTCGGCCCCTCGGGCTGCGGCAAGACGACCACCCTGCGTCTGATCGCCGGCTTCGAGTTCCCGACCGCCGGCCAGATCGTGCTGGACGGCCGGCCGATCAACGACCTGCCGCCCCACAAGCGCGATATGTCCATGGTCTTCCAATCCTACGCGATCTTCCCGCACCTGAACGTCTTCGAGAACATCGCCTACGGCCTGAACGTCCAGCACCGGCCCCAAAGCGAGATCAAGCGCCGGGTGGCGCAGGTGTTGGAACTGGTCGAACTCACCGGCCTGGAGAATCGCGCGCCGAATCAGCTTTCGGGCGGCCAGCAGCAGCGCGTGGCGCTGGCGCGCGCGCTCGTCATGGAACCCAAAGTGCTGCTCATGGACGAGCCGCTCTCGAATCTGGACGCCAAGCTGCGCGAACAGATGCGCACCGAGATCCGACGCATCCAGCGCCGGCTCGGCATCACCAGCGTCTACGTGACGCACGATCAAACGGAGGCGATGACCCTCTCCGACCGGATCGTGGTGATGAACCAAGGCAGGATCGAACAGATCGGCTCGCCGACCGAGGTGTATCGCCGGCCGCGTACCCGTTTCGTTGCGGACTTCATCGGCCGGGCGAATTTCGTCGAGGCCATCGTGCGCGGGCGGGAGAACGGCGTCGTGGTGGCGGAAGCGTTCGGCGCCCTCCTGCGGGTGCCGGCGACCGAAGAGATGTTGCGGCCGGGCGATTCGATGACCCTGGTCGTGCGGCCGGAAATGATGGAGATCAACGCGGCCCAGGCGCAGATCACGGGCATCGTTCGGCGCACTTCTTATCTGGGAAGCGTCGTCGAGTACGATGTGGAGGTGGCCGGCCAGCTCCTGTCGCTGGTCGAGCGCGATCCGCGGCACACGGAGATCTACGCGGAAGGCCAGACGGTTCAGATACGGTTGTTGGAAGATTGCCTGTACGCATTGCCGAAACAGCCATGAGCCAGACGACTTCGTGTTTTGATCTCCTCTTCATCGGCCACTTCGCAGTGGATCGCAATGTGGTAGACGGCGTGGCCGAGATCGCCTCGGGCGGAGCCGTATACTACGGCGGGATCGCCGCGGCGCGGCTGGGCGCGCGGGTAGGCGTGGTGACGCGGCTGAGCCGCGCGGATTTCGGCCGGCTGGACGAGCTGCGCGCCGCGGGCATCGAGGTCTTCGCGGCCCCCGCGGCCGAGACTTCCGGCATCGAGAACACCTACCGCTCCGCGGACATGGAACGCCGGATCTGCGTGCCGCTGGGCTTTGCCGGGCCGTTCGAGCCGGCCGACATCCCGGCCGTATCGGCGCACATCTACGCGGCCGTGCCGATCATGGCCGGCGAGATAGATCTGGCGCTGCTGAAGCGTCTGGCCACGCGGGCGCGTGAGGCGTCCTGTGCGGCCGCCGGCTCCGAGCGCGCATGTCCGCCGGGCGTCGCGCTCGATGTACAGGGCTTCGTGCGCGTACGGGTGGGCAACGAGCTGCTCTTTCGGCCGTGGGAGGAGATGGCCGAAGGGCTGGCGCATGTCACCTACCTCAAGGTGGATCGCGCCGAGGCCGAGGCCCTCACCGGCGAGAGCGAACTGGCGCCCGGCTCACCGGCGCTGGCGCGCGCGGCGGCCCGGCTGGCCGCCTATGGGCCGCGCGAGATCGTGCTCACCCAATCGGCCGGGGTGACGGTCTATGCGGACGGCCGGATCTATTTCGCGGCATTTACGCCGCGTTCATTGGCCGGTCGCACCGGCCGCGGCGATACCTGCTTCGCCACGTACCTGGCCAAACGCATGACCTCCTCGCCGGAGGAAGCATGTCGCTGGGCGGGGATCGTCACCTCGCTCAAACAGGAAACGCCCGGGCCATGGCGCGGGATGGAGTCGAACTAATCCGGCCTGCAAAGGGAGCTATTTTTATGGGACAGATCGCAGTAAAGTGGACCGGCGATGACAGCCGGTTGTTCGTGGGCCGCGACAGCGGCGGCCGTACCATCACGGTCGGCTACTGGCAAAAAGGCGATGAGCCGGGCTGGGTCGAATGGCGCGCGACCAAGGCGTCGGACCTGCTCGTGATCGCGCTCTGCGCGTGTTCGGGATACGACGTGGTAGACATCCTGCTCAAGCAACGGGTGCAACTGACCGGATTGACCGTCATCGCGGACGCCGAACAGGCGGCCGAGCCGCCGTGGGCCTTCGTGCGCATCCACCTGCACTACGTCGTCTCCGGCGCCGATCTCGATCCCCAGAAAGTGGAGCGCGCGATCAAGCTTTCGGAAGAGAAGTACTGTTCGGTGGCCGCCACGATCCGCGGGGTGACCCAGATCACCCACGACTTCGAGATCCGGCCGTAGCGGAACGTTGTCCGGCCAGCAGCCGCTGGAGGATCGCCACGGCGGCCTGTTTGTCCAGCGGCTGGTTGAAGTTGCCGCACTTGGGGCTTTGTACGCAGCTCGGACACCCGCCCTCGCACGGACAACCTCGGATCACGTCCAGCGTGGCCGACCAGAGCTCGGGCAACAGCTCGAAGCCCTTCTCCGCGATGCCCACCCCGCCCGGAAAGCCGTCGTAGATGAAGATCTGCGCGGCGTCGGTGTCGGGGTGGCGCGGGGTGCTCAACCCGCCGATGTCCCAGCGGTCACACATGGCGAAGAGCGGCAGGATGCCGATGGCCGCGTGCTCGACCGCGTGAAGGCCGCCCAGGAAGTCGAGCCCGCGCAGGGCCAGTTCGGCCGGCAGCTCCGGCGGCAGGTCCCACCACAGGCCGATCGTCTCGTACTCCGTGACCGGCATGTCCAGCGGCTCTTCGCCGAGCACCGCCTCGGTGAACTGTTGGAGCCGGCGATAGCCGATCACCTGGCCCCGCACCCGCACCTTGCCCAGATAGGCCGCGCCGGCCGCAAGCGGCCGATGCCGCAGCGAGCGCACGATGCGCACATCGTTGACCTCGCGCGGCTGGGTATAGTAGTCCGCGTTGACCGGCTTCACGATCGCATGGCGCAGCGCGGCGTTGTACTCCGTCACCAGGTACGACTCGCCCTGGTGCAGGTAGATGGCGCCCGGATGGACGCGGAACGGCGCGGTCGTGCTGCTGATCTCCTCCAACATGCGGTAGCCGTTGGCTTCGTTCAGGATGGCGAAGCGCTCGCCCTCCGCATCGCGCAGGCTGACGTCCTGCGCCGGGTAGTCGGCCCGCGCGTAGACCCACCGCTCGCCGGTGAAGCGCAAGACGCCGCTCTCTTCCAGCGCCACCATCGCGTCCACGAAGCCGGGCCCGAAAAGCGACTCATCGTCCATGCCGGCCTGATCGGCCGCCTGGGGCTGCTCTTCGGCCGCCACGCGCAGCGGGATCTCGTGCGCGGCGCACGGCAGGTGGCGTTGGAGGATGTAGAAGTTATCGGGGTCGAGCAGCGCGTTCTCGTGCGGCCGGCCGAGCAGCTCGGCGGGATGGCGCATATAGTATTGATCGAGCGGGTCGTCCAGGCCGATCAGGATCGTCAGCGAAGCCGCGTCCCCGCGGCCGGCGCGGCCGGCCTGTTGCCACAAGCTGGCGATGGTGCCCGGATAGCCGACCAGGATCGCCGCGTCCAGGCCGCCGACATCTATCCCCAGCTCCAGCGCGCTGGTGGCCGTCACGCCCAACAGCCGGCCGCCGAACAGCTCTCGCTCGATGCGCCGGCGCTCTTCGGGCAGGTAGCCGGCCCGATAGGCCGCGATGCGGTCGGCCAGGCCGGCCGTGGCGCGGTTGCGGCCGAGCGCGGCGCGCGCATAGCGCAGGAGCAGCTCCGCGATGACGCGCGCCCGCGTAAACGCGATGGTGCGCACGCCGGCGCTCACCAGCGCCGCGAACAGGTCGCTCGCCTCGTGATTGGCGCTGCGCCGGGCCGTGTGGCTGCGATCCAGGAAGGGCGGGTTCCACAGCGCGAACGTGCGCGGGCCGTGCGGCGAGCCGTCGTCGGCGATGACCGTCGCGGACAGGCCGGTCAACAGCGCGAAGTGCTCGGCCGGATTGGCGATGGTCGCCGAGGTGGCGATGAAGAGGGGCCCCCGGCCGAGAGGCCCGGCGCCGCCGCTGCTCGCGCGCTTCCGGGCCTCGGCCTCGGGCCACCGGCCTTCTGCGCCCTGATACAGCGCGCACACCCGGCGCAGCCGACGCAACACGCACGCCACCTGCGAGCCGAACACGCCCCGATAGGTGTGCGCCTCGTCTATGACCACATATTTCAGATGGCGGAAAAACTCGGCCCACAACGGATGATTGGGCAGGATGCCGGTATGGAGCATGTCGGGGTTGGTCAGCAGGACGCGCGCGGTCTTGCGCACGCGGGCGCGCGCGGCCTGGGGCGTGTCGCCGTCATAGGTCGCGGCGAGGGGATTGATGATCCCCTCGCCGGCGCCCTCGACCAGCGCCTTCCACTTGCCGAGCTGATCCTGCGCCAGCGCCTTGGTGGGGTAGAGATAGAGCGCACGCGCCAGCGGATCGCGCGCCAGCGCCTCCAACACCGGCACGTTGAAGCAGAGGGTCTTGCCGCTGGCCGTGGAGGTGGCGACGACGACATGTTGGCCCGACAGCGCGGCATTGATCGCGGCGGCCTGATGGGTGTAGAGCCGCTCCGCGCCGGCCGCGGCCAACGCCCGCCGCACCGGCGGACTGAGCTGAACCTGCAGCTCGCCGTAGCGCGGCGCGCGGGCCGGGATCGTCTGCACATGCACCAGTTGCCCGGCGTAATCCCGGCGGCGGCGCAGTTCGTTCAGGAAAACGGCCGGATCGAAAGCCATGGGCGTGTTTTACTCCGATTTTTCCCTTTTCCTCGCGACAAGCATCAGCAGCAGCCCGTAGAGCGCCAGTTCGATCAGCAGGGCGGCTGCGACAAACATGACCATGACGGATGGCCCGACCGAGTCGAACAACTGGCCGATCAGCAACGGCAGCGTCATGCTGCCCAGGCTCGAACCCGCCAGGAAGAAACTGGTGACCTGGCCGGTGATCGTCATGTGGTGTTGGGCGAACGAGATCATCGTGGGGAAGATCGAGGCCATGGCAAAGCCCGCGCCGCACGCGCCGATCCACAAGGCGACCGTCGAATGCGGGAAGATCAACATGAGCACGATGAAGGCCAGCGCGCCGACCAAGTCGGCCAGGAGGACGGTGCGCTCGGCAAAGCGCGTGGCGAGCGGAATCGAGATCAGCCGGCCGGCCGTGAACGCGCCCCAAAACGCCGAAGTGAGATACGCCGCGCCCGCGGCGTTGGCCAGGCGGAGCTTGACGGCATAGGTAGAAAGCCAGTTCCCCAGGCTCAGCTCCGCGCCGACGTACACATAGAACGAAAGCACCAGCAGGAGCAGCATCTTCCAGTTCGTGCGGCCCGAACGATGCGCCTCGGTGACGACCTGGCGCGGCGGACTGGGCAGCCGGCTCAGCCACACCAGGGCCGGCAACATCAGTGCGGCCAGCGCCCAATAGGCCAACACGATGTCGCCGGTCGCCTGGATCGCCTGCGCCACGATGATCGGCGAGATGAACGCGCCCACGCCGAAGAAGAAGTGCAGCGCGTTCATGTACGGCGCGACCTGCTCGCGATAGACCCAGACCAGGAGCGTGTTGCCGCCCACATCCAGCGCGCCTTCGCCCACGCCCCACACGAGCATGACGGCGGCCAACAGCCACAGCAACGGGATCATCGGCGTCAACAGCAGCATCCCGGCGATCAGGAGCAGCACGCTCATCATCACCCGATGGCCCGGCAGCCGGTCATACAGTCGGCCGCTGATCAGCGAGCCGATCAAGTAGCCCAACGCGCGCGCCGTGAACAGGAAGCTGACCTGGCCGATCGTGGATCCGGTGTGCCTGGCCAGGCCAAGCAAAGTTGGCCCCATCACGGCCGCGGCCAGCCCGAGGGCAACGAAGCCGATGTAGTAGGCGGCGGCATAGCTGAATTGTCTGCTGCGGGCAAAGGTCGGGAGTTTGCTTGCAATTGTGCTCATTGCGCCAGCTCGCTTTCGATGAACGCCTGCCAGGTTGGGTTCGGCTGCCAGACGGTCATCATGTCGGCCAGCGCCTCGGCCGGCGGCCAGCCCAGTCGAAGGATGCGGTAGAGCGCAATGAACACGGACGCCCGGTAGTTGGCGACGCAATGCACGAAGACGCGTTTATCGGCGTGACGATCGAGCGCGTCCAGAAACTGGACGACCTGGGCATGGCCGGGATTGTCCCAGACCACCGGGATCTGCTCATAGATCAGCCCCAGCGCCGTGACCATCTGCCGTTCGTCGGGCAAGGCATGGCGAGAGTCGAGCTGATCCAGGTTGATCACCACATCGAAGCCGGCGCGCGCAATGGCGGCCAACTGTTCGGCGGTCGGCATCCCCGATGTAGCGATGCGTTCGGAAACGCGGCGATAGTTGTAGAGCGAGTGCAGGGGCTGATCATCCATGATGGAACCGTCCTGTAAGAAGTGTCTGTGTGACGATTGTATCTCATCTTGCGCGAACTTGCCACTTTGTATCAGGTTGTGGTAGAATCACGCCAGCTTCTTGGGGCGCGCGATGTGGACCAGGCGTTGCGCATGAGCCGAGAGAAGCTCCTTGAATCCATCGCCAGGAGGTGCAACGTTCGCGACCGACCGATTGCCTGATCTCGCCTGCTCGTTTCCGAGGCCGTGGCAAAGCGGTTTTGGCAGTGTGCCTGGGACTTTCACCGGCGCCGATCTTGGTCATTGGATGCGCGAGGGCGCGGCCCAGCCTTCCAATCGGCAAAGCTGAAGCTCCCAACCGAAGAGTTCTGTTTGTCCGGCCCCTTTGCCGGCAACGCCGGCGTATTTCATCCTACATCAGGAGCAAAGACACCAGATGGCCAGTGTAACTTACGATCATGTGACCAAGCGATTCGGCGATGTCATTGCCGTCAACGACCTGAGCGTCGCCATCGCCGATAAGGAATTCCTCGTCTTCGTCGGTCCGTCCGGCTGCGGCAAGACCACCAGCCTGCGCCTCCTCGCCGGGCTGGAGGAGATCACCGACGGCCGCATCTACATCGGCGATCGGCTGGTCAACGATGTACCCCCCAAGGATCGCGATATCGCCATGGTGTTCCAAAGCTACGCGCTCTACCCGCATATGAGCGTGTACGACAACATGGCATTCGGCTTGAAGCTGCGCAAGGTGCCCAAGGCCGAGATCGATCGCAAGGTCAAGGAAGCCGCCGAGATCCTGGGGATCAGCCAGTTGCTCGACCGCAAGCCCAAGCAGCTCTCCGGCGGCCAGCGCCAGCGCGTGGCCGTGGGCCGCGCCATCGTGCGCGATCCGGCCGTCTTCCTCTTCGACGAGCCGCTCTCTAACCTGGACGCCAAGCTGCGCGTGCAAACCCGCGCCGAACTGAGCAAGCTGCATCAGCGGCTGGGCACCACCTTCATCTACGTGACGCACGACCAGGTGGAGGCCATGACCATGGCCACCCGCATCGCGGTGATGAAGGACGGCATCCTGCAGCAGATTGACACGCCGCAGAACCTCTACGACCATCCCGGCAACGTGTTCGTGGCCGGCTTCATCGGCAGCCCGTCCATGAACTTCTTCGACGCGACCCTGGTGGAGCAGGACGGCAAGCTGTTCGTGGACAGCGGCACGTTCAAGGTGCAGGTGCCCGATAAGCGGCGGCCCCTCTATCTGCCCTACAAGGGCCAGAAGGTGATCTTCGGCATCCGGCCCGAGGACATCTACGCGGCCGAGTACGCGGCGCCCGGCATCACCCCCGCGAAGGTGACCGCCGAGGTGGACGTGACCGAGTTGATGGGCAACGAGATCTTCCTGTACCTGCTTTCCGGCAAGAAGCAGTTCATCGCCCGCGTCGACCCGCGCACCCGCACGCACGCCGGCGAGATGATAGACGTGTTGTTCAACATGGACAACATGCACCTGTTCGATCCGCAGAGCGAGAAGACGCTGGATCTGCCTTGATCGCCTCATGACGGACGAAGATTGACCTTTTGAGGTCGGGCTAGGGAGGGGGATGGACCCCTCCCTATTTCATTAAAACCAACATGGCATACCGAGAGGATACGGCCGAGATCGTGATCGTGGGCGCGGGACCGGCCGGCAGTACGCTGGCGGCGTTGCTGGCCGGCCGGGGCCACGATGTGCTGTTGCTGGATCGCGCGATCTTTCCCCGCGACAAGACGTGCGGCGACGGCCTTACCCCGCGTGCGGTCGGGGCGCTGGCGCGATTGGGCCTGCTGGATGGCCTGGCGGCGAACGGCTATCGCCGCATCCACGCGGCGCTGTTGCATGCGCCGAACGGCGACCGGTGGCTGATGCGCTTCGCCGACTACGACCTGGGCCTGCCGACCTTCGGGCTGGTGGTGCCGCGGTTCGAGCTCGATGATTACCTGCGCCGCCACGCCGTGAGCCAGGGCGCACGCTTCCGGGGCGGCGTGGACGCGGAACGGCCGCTCTACGGAGCGCCGACCGGCGCAGGCCGCCGGACCGTGATCGGCGTCGAGGCCCGGACGGCCGATGGGCCGCTGCGGGTGCACGCCCGGATCACCGTGCTGGCGACGGGCGCGGCCATCGGTCTGTTGCGCGCGTTCGGCGTGTTGCGGGCCATGCCGCCGGGGATCAACGCCGTGCGCGGCTACTTCGCGCGCGTGCCCGATCTGACCGATGCGTTCGAGTTCTACTTCGACGCCGACCTGGCGCCGGGCTACGGATGGGTCTTTCCGGTGGGAGAGGATCGCGCCAACATCGGACTCGGCGTCCTGGCCCGCGACGGGACCGGGCCCGCGATCAACCTGCGCAGCCGATTGGACGAGTTCCTCCGTCGTCACCGGCGGCTGGCCGCGGCCGTGCCGGCCGGACCGATCAAGGGCTATCCGATCCGCATAGACTTCCCGCGCTGCCGGACAAGCGGCGATGGCTTTCTCGTGATCGGCGAGGCCGCGGGGCTGGTCAATCCGGTGACCGGCGAAGGAATAGACCTGGCGATGGAGAGCGCGGAACTGGCCGCCGAAGCCATCCACACGGTCCTGGCGGCCGGCGACCTGACGGCCGGCGGTTTGCGGCGTTACGACCGTGACCTGCGCGGCCGGTACGCGGGCTTCTTCCGCGGCATTCGCGTGCTGTTGCGCCTGGCCACCGGCCCGCGCGCCTTGAACGTCCTGATTCGCCAGGCACAGCACCGGCCCTATCTGGCGCGCACCATCGCCGGCATCAACCTGGGGGTCGCTTCCCCCTGGCTGGCGTTCTCCCCGCGCACATGGCGCGACATCTTATGTGGCGTAAGGCGAGCTTGAGCTCGCCCTACAACATGGAAGAGCGATCTCGCCCTACGGCGTAAGGCGAGCTTAAGCTCGCCCTACAACATGGAAGAGCGATCTCGCCCTACGGCGTAAGGCGAGCTTAAGCTCGCCCTACAACATGGAAGAGCGATCTCGCCCTACGGCGTAAGGCGAGCTTGAGCTCGCCCTACATCTGGAGGCCCTGCCATGAGCGAGCAGACACGGGCTACCGAGTGGCTCGCGCGTTGGCCGGACATCACCGATCCGGCCGTGCGCGCGGCCATGATTGCCGTGCCGCGCCACCTGTTTGTGCCGGCCCACTACCGCGACCACGCCTACGACGATGTCCCGTTGCCCATCGGCCACAACCAGACGATCTCCCAGCCCTACATCGTCGCGCTGATGACGCAGGCGTTGCGCCTCACCCCCACCAGTCGCGTCCTGGAGATCGGCACCGGCTCCGGCTACCAGGCCGCGGTCCTGGCCCACATCACGCCGCACGTGTGGAGCGTGGAGACCGTGCCCGAGCTGGCCGAAAGCGCCCGGCAACGCCTGAAGGCCCTGGGCTATCCGGTGCAGGTCAAAATGGGCGACGGCCGGCTGGGGTGGCCGGAACATGCGCCCTACGACGCGATCATCGTCACCGCGGCCTCGGCCGATGTGCCGCCGGCCCTGGCCGCCCAGCTCGCCGAGGGCGGCCGCATGGTGATCCCGATCGGGGAAACGAGCTGGGACCAGATCTTGTGGTGCATCCACAAGGAAGGGGGGCATTTTCGCCGCGAGTTCCTGGCCGAGGTGCGCTTCGTGCCGCTGGTGGCCACCGCATCGCGCAGGCAGGAAGAGGCCGATCCGGCCCTGGAGGCCATCCGGAAGGAACTGCAGATGCTCTTCCCCCAGGACAATCGCGCTTCGGTCTACAACGGAGACTACTATTGATGCGAATTGCAATTACGGGAGCAAAGGGGCAACTCGGCCGTCAGTTGATGGCCGCTTTTGCCGGCCACGAACTGTGGGGCATTGATCTGCCCGAGGAAGACATCACGCAAGCCGAGATGAGCGATCGCCTGGCCGCGTGGCGGCCCGACCTGGTGATCCATGCCGCCGCTTACACCGACGTGGACGGCTGCGAGAAGGATCCGGAGCGGGCCTTCCGCGTCAACGCGTTCGGCACGCAGAACGTCGCGCTGGCCGCACAACGGGCCGCCGCGACCCTGTTGCACATCAGCACGAACGAGGTGTTCGACGGCACCCGCCGCGACCTCTATCGCGAGTGGGACCTGCCCAATCCGATGAGCGTGTACGCGCGCAGCAAGGCCGCCGGCGAACAGATCGTGCGCGACCTGTTGGGAGGCCGCTTCTACATCGTGCGCATCGCCTGGCTCTTCGGCCCGGGCGGCACCAACTTCGTCACCAAGATCCTGGCCGCGGCCGCGCAGTCCCCCGCGCTGCGCGTGGCGGCCGACGAGTTCGGCAATCCGACCTATGCGCCCGACCTGGCCGCGGCCATCGTCCGGCTGACGGCGACCGGCCACCACGGCATCTATCACCTGACGAACGCCGGCTTCTGCTCGCGCTACGAGTGGGCGCGCGAGATCATGCGCCTGGCCGGCCGGCCCGACATGCCCATCGCGCCGATCCTGGCCGCCGACTGGCCGCGGCCCTCGCGGCCGCCGTTGCACGCGGTGCTGGCGAACACCGCCGCGGCCGGCCTGGGCATCGCGTTGCGGCCGTGGCAAGAGGCTTTGGCCGACTACATGGCGACCCTCACCCCATGAACGTGAGCATCATCATCCCCAACTACAACGGCCGGCGCTTCCTGACGACCTGCCTGGACGCCGTGGCCGGCCAGACGTATGGCCGGGAGAAGACCGAGGTCATCCTGGTGGACGATGCTTCCTCGGATGATTCGGTGGCCTTCGTGCGCCAGCACTACCCCGATGTCCGCGTCGTCCAGATGCCGCGCAATAGCGGATTGGCCGCGGCCTGCAATGCCGGTGCGCGGGCCGCGCGGGGCGACCTGCTGGTGATGCTGAACAACGACACCGAGGTCGAGCCGGGCTGGTTGGCCGCGCTCGTCGAGGCCGCACGGGCGCATCCGCAGGCGGCCGCGATCGCCAGCAAGATGCTCCTCTTCGATCGCCGAGACACCCTCCACAACGCGGGCGACATCATGGCCGCGGACGGCATCCCGCGCAACCGCGGGGTGTGGGAGCGGGATACGGGCCAATACGACGCCGACCTGGAGATCTTCGGCGGGTGCGGCGGCGGGGTGGCCTACCGGCGGACGGCGTGGGAGCAGGCCGGCGGATTCGACGAGCGGCTCTTCATGTACCTGGAGGACGTGGATCTGGCGTGGCGGCTGCAACTCTTGGGATGGCGCGCCGTCTTTGCGCCGCAAGCCCGGCTCTATCATCACCTGAGCGCCACCGGCGGCGGCACGCTGGCCAGCTTCTACGTGGGCCGCAACACGCTATGGGTGATCGCCAAGGACATGCCCGGCCCGCTCATCCGCCGGCACTTCGGTTCCATCGTCGCGGCCCAGCTCAAGATCGCGCGCGACGCGCTGGCCGCATGGCGCGGCGCGGCCGCCCGCGCCCGTTTGCGGGGCCAGATCGCGGGCCTGCTCGGCCTGCCGAAGGTGCTCGGCTGGCGGCGAGAAGTGCAACGAACGCGGGTCGCGTCCCTCGCGGAGATCGAGCGGCTCCTGGTTCACCCGGAGCCGCGACCCAGCTTGTAGCGATAGACGTTCGTGTCGCGGCGCTCGAAGCCCAGCCGTTGATAGAGGCGGTTGGCGGCTTCGCGCGATGGCCGCGACGTCAGATCCACCGTCGTGGCGCCGGCATCGCGGGCGTGTTGCAGCGCCGCCCGGCAGAGCGCCTCGCCGATCCCCTTGCCGCGGCTCCCGACGTCCACGATCACATCTTCGATCCAGGCGCGCAGGCCGGTGGGAATGCGGAACAGCGCCAGCGTCAGCGCGCCGACGATCGCGTTGCCCCGATCCTCATCGCGCGCAATGAAGAGCACGGTCGCCGGCGAGTTCACGATCTCGACGAGCTCGGCCCGCGTGGGCGGCGGGTTGGACGATGAGAGCTGCGGGATGAGCTGCTCGAAGGCCGCCATCAGCTCATCCGTCACTGCGTTGACCCGTTCGATCTTCACGATCAGTCTCCCGTTCAAAGTGCTGTAAGACGAAATTCATTTCGTCTTACAGCTCACGAAGCGAAAGAAGGCGAAATAAATTTCGCCTTACATCTCACGAAACGAAAAAGGCGAAATAAATTTCGCCTTACATCTTTCGACACGCAAACATGCGGTCCTGTTTCAAATCTGTTTGCCACAAGCACGCGCCGACCTGTACCCGCAGGGGCACGGCCAGTGTGCCGGCCTGCTTGCGGACGGTCAGGGTGTAGTCCGCGGGGGAAACGGCCGGCGGGAGCCGGTAGCGCAAGGTGATCGCCGTCTGCGCGCCGGGCCGCAAGACGAAGTCGCCGCTGAACACGGTCGCGCCGCCTTCCCCGCGTGCCGCCTGGCTGCGGTTCAATCCCTCGACCGCGAGGAGCTCGCTGCCGGCGGGCGCGTAGACGCGCAGATAGTCCCAATAGCAGCGTTCCGCGAGCGCCTGGTAGGAATCGCCGTACTTGAGCGAGCGTTCGCACGCGGCGTTGGCGGGCAACGGCCGGGCCGTATGGGTATAGGTCACGACGAGGGTGGCCGTCAAGCCGTCCCCCTCCGGCGCCACGCGATAGCCGATCTCTTGTTTGACCGCGGCGTTCGCCTTGTTGAAGCCGACGTTGGCATCAACCACGGCCAGGAAGTCGCCCTGCCGGGGCAACGCCAGCGCGCCGTCCCAGCGACGTTCGGCCAGCAGCGCGGCCACCGTCTCATCGGCCACCGCGATCTGGAGATGGCGCTCGTCGAGCATGGCGAGCACGGCCTGGCCGAGCGCCAACAGGTCGAGCTGGCGGCCATCCAGCAGCCTGGCCAGCGCTGCGGCCGCGATCTCGCTCATGAAGTCTTTGCGCTTCTTGAACCAGTCGGCCGTCGGCTTCTCGACCGTATCGGCGCTGGCGGTCGGCGCTTCCCACGCGCGCTTGATCTCGGCAATGACGTTCGCGGCCGTGATCTGACCGGGCCGGCCGGGCACTTCCAACGGACCGAGCGCGGCCACCAGCAGCCGCACCGCCTCCATGTCGAGCGCGATGGCGCCGTCGGTGGCGATCCCCTGATCCTGGGCGTAGAGCGCCTGGGCCACCTGCGCGCTGGTCGGAAAATCGGGCGACCAGTTGCTATCGCGGAATACCAGCAGGTCGGCGCCCATATGTTCGCGCAGGGCCGGGGGCGGGTCGGGATGCGGCTGCTTGAAGTTATCCACCGCATAGCTGTCGCTGAGCCGGATCTCGACGATGCGGCCGCGGTCGAGCCGCACGTGCCCCGCGCCGCTGATGAAGCCGCCGGTGGGCCGGATCTCGTCGTTGTTTTGCGCCAGCACCAGATAGGTGCGCGGCCTATCCATGCCCATCAGGACCGGCGCGGCCCGCACGGCCTGCAATCCGGCGCGCAGGAGCGGCAGATAGCGGTCCAGCCGTTCGACCTGCGGCACCAGTCGGGGATGCAACGGCCCCTGCACCCGCTGCCGCAGCGCTTCGGCGCGGGCCAGACGTGCGTCGGCCGCCTCGAGCTGCGGCCCGGCTGCCGAGATGGCCGTCAGCATCTGGCCGATCCATTCGCCCTGGCCCGATCGGCCGGGCAAATCGGCGAGCGGCGCCACCACGTCGAGCGCCTGTCGGCCGGCACCGGCCAGCTCGATGGCCATATCCAACAAGGCGGGCGCGTCGCGCAGGGTCGGCCCGTATTCGGGTATCCAGCCCAGGCCCGGCGCAAGCCACAGAAACGGCCGCGCCGCGGCCCGCGTGGCGATCAGGTGTTCCTCCAGCCCGGCGAGGGACTGACGCAACGCCGGCAACGCCTGCGGCTGCGGGTCGGCGGCCAATGCCTGGAGCTGGCGCAGGTCGGCCAGCGCGAGCCGGGCAGAGGCGGCCGCGCGATAGGCCGTCCAGCCCAACCAGCCGGCGGCCACCACGAGCAGGGCGCACAAAAGGATGAGGATTGCCTTGCGCGTCATGAACCTCTCACGTGAATAGGATTGCTGTGCCCTCGGACGCTGCACGGGCATGAAGTGCCCGTGCTACCCAGGCAACGCCCGCTGAAGCGGGCTGGCGGCCGCGAGCCTTGGCCGCCAGCCGTTATAGCCCCAGGCAGGGGGCGCCGTTCGGTAGCCCGCCGACTTGATCGGCGGGCGAGTCTCCCGTCTGGCCACCCAAGACGACGCTTGCAACGCCGACGACGCCGGTCGCCCTGGCCCGCGTGGCGTAGCCAGGGCGGGCAGACCGGCTGGAAGCCCCTACTTCGCAACTTCTCTCGCTTGAGAATCGCGCCGGGCGCGCCGAGAAAAAGCGTCTGTGGCGGGAAGCCCGATCATCCGCCTCATCTCTCCGGCAACGACAAACGCACCAGGACGCCGGCGGCCGTCTCGCGCAGGCCGGTCTCGAAGCCGGCGAGCGCATCCCCGCGGTAGAGCGGCCCGCGCGCGGCGGCTACGCGTACGAACTCCTCCACCGTCGGCAGCTTGCCCGACGCCGCGGCCAGATCGGCCAGGGCCGGATGGTAACGCATCAGTGCGGCCTGATACCACGGGAAGTCGTACAGGTGCACGTTGACCGGAATCAGATCGGGCCGACGGCGCAGCCCATAGCGGTCGTACCACAGCGCAAAGGTGGCCTGATCGCCGCCGACCAGGATGATCGCGCCGCGGTCGGCCGTCCGTTCGACCTCTGCCAGGTAATCGGCCGCGGCCCGATCGCGGCTCAGGTCCATCTGCGGCCACCAGCGCGCCGCGGCGAGCGTCGGCAGGCCGATCGTCAGCGCGATCAGCAGCGCCGTGCCCCATCGGGCGGTGCTCCGCGCGGCAAGCTGTGCGGCCAACCGCGCCGCGCCCCAGCCGAACCAGAGGCCGGCGACCGCCCAGGCCGGGATCAAATAGACGTAGGAATCGGCCGCGTCGTAGCCGATCCCGTACAGGGTGAAGAGCGCGGCCGCGAGGGCCACGGCCCGTTGCCAGGAGGGGTGTTCCTGCCCCAGTCGCCAGGCGCCCAGCAGCGCCAGCCCCGCGCCCCACGGCCCCCCACCAAGCTGCCGACCGGCCTCCGCGGCCCAGGCCACCAGGCGATGGGGCCAATCGGCCAGGCCGATCCCGAAGACCATCCGCCGGTAGATGCTTCCCGAAACGAGCCACCAGAAGCCATCGGCCGTGGCGGGATCGCCCCAGTTGATCGGCGGCCCGCGGCGCGCCGCCCACGGCAGATAGGCGTAGACCGCCAGCCCGAGCGCGCACGCGATCAGGGCCGGCGCCCAGGCGCTCCTCGCGAGCCGCGGCCGGGCGTGGCCGCGTGCGTCGGCCCGCGGCGGGCCCGCAAGATCCGCCCACCAGATCACCAGGGCCGGAAACAAAAGCGCCAGGGTCAGATGATTGCCCAATCCCAGGCCGAAGATCAGGCCGGCCGCCGCCAGCCAGGGACCGACGCGACGGCCGGCCAACGCCGCCTCTCGCCCGCGCCACGCCAGCCACAGGAGCGCGATCACGGCCAGCGCGTTGAGCGCGTAGACCTCGGTGATGACCGCCTGGCTCCACAAACCGGGCGAGGTGGCCCAGATCCAGCCCGCGGCCACGCCGGCCGCGGCCGCCGCGCCGGCCGGACGGCCGCTCAGCGTGCGCCGGGTCAGATCGGCCAGGAACGCGACGGCCAACGCGGCAGCGACCGCGGAGAGCAGATTGCCCGCGCGCGCCGGCGCCTGGGGCCAAAGCCCGACGGCCGCGCTCAGCAGCAACTGATAGGTGGGATAGCCCGTGGGGTGAGGGACCCCGTGCGTCAGCGCGGCAGCCAGCAGGTCGCCGCCGTCGGCGCCGTGGTGCGCCCAGGTGAGGCCCGACGCGGCCGTGCAGAGATAGAGCGCCAGCGCGCCGGCCCCGGCGCAGAGCGCCGGCCAGGCGTCCTCCAACAGCCGGGAACGGGCGAGCTTCATCCAGGAAACGTCAACGAATGTAGACAAAATACGTTAACGAATGTAGACAAAATACGTCAACGAATGCAGACGGCACCGCTCCCGACGGCGGGCAGCTCGGCCGGCGGCATGGCGATGGCCGCGCTCGCGCTGGCCGACGCCGCGCCGGCCGTGGCCGTAGCCCGGTTGACGATCACCTTGCCGGCCGGCACCCCGGCCGCCACCTTCGCCGTGAAGATCACCTCGGCCTGTGCGCCGGCCGCCAGCTCCGCGAAGGTGGCGCGCAGGGCGCCGGATTGCCAGCCGACGTCGCGGCCGACCAGGATCGCGCCGGGCTCCAGGTCGGCGGGCAACGGATCGAGCAACACGACATCGCGCAGGGCGCTCATCGAAAGGTTCGTCACCGTCAATGTGTAGACCACCGTCACGCCCGACCAGACCTGCACCGGAGCGACGCTCAGCGCCAGGCTCAAGTCGACGCGACCCGCCGGCGCGACGGCCGTGGGCGACGGCGTGGCCGCGACGGGCGCTGTGGCAGTGGGTTGCGGCGCGGTCGGCTGCGGCTCAGACGTGGGCCGCGGCGCGGCCGTGGGCGCAACGGTCGGCGCGGGCGGCTTCGGTGTCCGCGTGGGCACCGTCTGGTTGCTCGCGGTTTGATCTGGCGTAGCCCAAACCTGCGGGCCGGCGGCCAGCGATCCCAGCAAGATCGCCAGCAGCAGAAGATAGCCCGCCAGGCGGAATTCGCGCTTCATATCTGTCTCCCTTCAAGCTGATCCGATCCATCTCGGGATGCCTCGGCCAGGCGACGCAGGTTCCAGCTCCGTCGCCACAACGCCGCGGCCGCCCACAAGCTCACGCCCCCGACCACCAGCGCATGGAGCACCAGGCCATACGCCAGGCCGGTCGTCGCCGACACATTGAACACACCCAGGCCCAGGATGCACAGGTAGTGAAACACCCCGATCTTGCCCGGCGTAGACGGCACGGCCACTCCCGCCTGAAGGACGGCCAACAGGAAGAAGGCCATCAAGGCCGAGGCCGGCAGATCGAAAGCCAACAGCAGCAGGTAATTGGTGAACGCTGCGACCAGCCAAAAGGCAATCGTCCATCCCCACACCGCCGCGGCGGCTCGCGGCGAACCCAACGCGCTCAACCCATCCAGGCCGGCGCGCAGCCGCGTTCGCCAGCGTTCGCCCCAGGCGGCCGGCAGCAAGCCCAAGCCCCACTCGATCGGCCGCCAGATCAGCCGCCGGCCGCCGACCAGGCCGGCGATCACGATGCACACGGCCAATGCGGTCAAAAAAAGGGGCCCGATCCGGCCGGCCAACCAATCGGGCAAAGCCAGGAAGGGCAACATGGCCGCGATCAACAGCGCCAACACGATGATGTCAATGAGCTTTTCCGCGGCGATGGTGCCCAGCGCATAGACTTTGCTGACGCCCGCCTCTTCGCCCGTCAGATAGGCCCGCACGAGTTCGCCGAGCCGCGCAGGGATATAGAAGTTGACGGCCTGGCCGACGACGATCAGGTTGGTCAACTGCAGCAGGCTCAGTCGGGCCGGCCGCGGATGGAACAACGCCCGCCAGCGAGCGGCCTTCAGGACATTGGTCCCCAGGGCCGTGCCCAAAGCCACCAGGACGAACGGCAGGCGCACCTCCTGCAAGGCCCGGAAAAGCTGGCCGAAGTCCACGGCCCGCGCCGCCAGGTAGATCGTGCCCAGCGCGATGGCCGCGCCCAGCCAGATCTGCAACCGGACGCCCCATCCCCGGCGCGCCACAGCCATGCCGGCCGGCGACCCGCTCACGGCTGCGCCGGCGTCGCGATGACGATCAGGCGATGCGTGTTGCTCCATGGTGGCCAACATGTGACCAGGGTCAGACGACGCTCGGGGGTTGGATCCATGAAGCGGGCGTTCTTCAGCCGCTGTTCCGCGGAAACGCCCGCATCCTTCAGGCGCAGGAAATCGCTGATCGTGTAGTTGAAAGCCTTGCCGGCCGCGTTGTAGAGCACGATCTTGCGCCCCTTCAGGATGTCCGACCGGTCGGTCACGTCATCTACGCGGACTTTGGTCTTCTCGTCCCACGCCAGGCTGATCGCCTCGAACACCTTGCCCTCGATGTTGTTGTGCCCGGAGATGACGATGTTGCCTTCTTCGTTCAGCGCTGCACTGTTGATGTGGTGGCCGGCCGCGTTCTTCGGGATGACCCAATCGGATTGGGGTCCGGCGGCCGTGTTGACAATGGTCCACCCCATCTCGACCACCGGCGCATCGAGCTTGAGATCGGGGATGACGATCCGCACGGGCAGATCGGGCGTGGCGTTGGCCGCGGCCGCATGGGCGATCGGCTCCGTGGCGGTCGGCGTGGGACTGGCCGGAACAGACGTGGCGGTGGGCGGCAGGGTCGTCGGGACGGTCGGCGCCGTGGTCGGCGTCGGCGGGGCGATGGTCGGAGCCGGCGCGGCCGTGGGGGTCGCCGGCGCGGCAACCGCGGTCGGCGTGGATTGCAGCTCGGCCCGCAACTGCTCGCCCTCCAGTTGTTGACGCGCGAAGATCGAACAGCCGACGAGCAAGAGAAGCACGCCGGCCACGACCAGGACGTTACCGATGGTTCTGCGAATACGATTGGCTGGGGTCATAGGATCGCCTTTCAATGTGAAACGCTGGCGCAATTATAGCACGGGGTGGAAGTCGGGGCAAGTGATTGGATGAGGGGCGAGGGAATGGGGGAGGGAGACCAGGGGCTGGGGGTTGGGGAATGGGCGGAGTTGGCGGAGTCGGGGGTTCTGGGGTACAATGGGGCCGTAAACCGTTGCCCGCAATCCACTTCCATCGAGGGACCGTGATCAGCTATCAGTTGCGCCAGCGCGAATACCTGTTGCAGATCAGCCGGGCGATGACCTCGCGGCTCGATCTGCCGTCCCTTTTGCGGCTGATCCTGACGAACGCCGCGGAGATCGTGCGAGCCGAGGCCGGCTTGATCGCGTTGCGCCGCGGGCATACGAATTCGCTGGTGATCCGCGCCAGCTACAACATCCCGAGCAGCCTGTTGCCGCGCTTCGCGCCGCTGCTCGACGACGTGCCCCTGCGCGCCGATCAGTTCATCTTTCCCGACCTGGAGCTGCGGCTGGAGATGGTGGCGCACGCGATCCTGCTTCCCCTCCACCAGGTCATCGCGCTGCCGCTGACGTTCGAGGAGCGGTTGCTCGGGGTGATCTACCTTTTCCGCAGCGGCAGCGTCGCGTTCACCGCCAACGATCGCGCGGTGCTCACCAGCTTCGCCGACCAGGCCGCGATCGCGGTGCGCAACGCACAGCTCTACCAGCAGGTGATCGCCGAGAAGCAGCAACTGGACGCGATCATCCAGCACAGCGCCGACGGGATCATGATCCTCGATCCCGACCTGCGCATCCAGGTCTTCAACCGGGCGCTGAGCCAGATGACCGGCTGGCCGGCCGAGGCCGCCATCGGCCGGCCATGCTACGAGGTGTTGGCGCTGGAACAGGCCTCGGGCCCCAATCTGTGCGGGGCCGATCCGGCCGAAGCGCGCTTTCCCGATGGCCAGCCGCTGACCGTGGAAGGGTTGCTCTCCAGGCCGGGCGGCTCGCGCATCGCCGTCAGCGTCACCTACTCGCCCCTCTACGACGAAGAGGACCGGCTGGCGCAGGTGATCGCCAACGTGGTGGACATCACCCGTTTTCGCGAGGCCGAGGAGATGAAGTCCACCTTCATCTCGATCATTTCGCATGAGCTGAAGACGCCGGTGGCGCTCATCAAGGGGTATGCCAATACCCTGGCGCGCGAAGACGCGCATTGGGATAGCGCCACCCTGCGGGAGGGCCTCCAGATCATCAGCGAGGAGAGCGACCGGCTGAACGCGCTGATCAACAACCTGCTGGACGCCTCGCGCATCCAGGCCGGCGCGTTCAGGCTGGAGATCGGCGACGTGATGCTCCCGCAACTGGCCGCGCGCGTGGTGGAAGGCTTTCGGGTGCAGACGACGAACCATCGCTTCGTGCTCGATTTTCCCGCCGACTTCCCGTGCGTGTCGGGCGACGAAGAGCGATTGCGCCAGGTCTTGAACAACCTGGTGAGCAATGCCATCAAGTATTCGCCGGCCGGCGGCGAGATCCGCATCGGCGGCTGGGCCGACCGGACGCGGGTCACCGTCTACGTGGCCGACCAGGGGATCGGCATCCCGCTTGAAGAACAAGGCAAGCTGTTCCAGCGCTTCTATCGGGTGGATTCGAGCCTGCGCCGCAGCACCCAGGGTGCCGGGCTGGGGCTTTATCTCTGCAAGTCCATCGTCGAGGCGCATGGCGGCCAGATCTGGTTGCGCAGCGAACCGGGCAAAGGGACGACCGTCTTTTTCACCTTGCCGCTTCAGTGACAGCAGCCGATATGCACGACGAAGGTGAAGTATGAGAAAACGCATCCTGGTGGTGGACGACGAAGCGCGCATGCGCCGCTTCGTGCGCATGAACCTCGAGCTGGAGGGGTTCGACGTGCTGGAGGCCGAGAACGGGCTGGTGGCCCTGGAGCGCGTGCGCGAAGACATGCCCGACCTGGTGCTGCTCGACGTAATGATGCCCGACCTGGACGGGTTCGAGACGTTGGAACGCATTCGCCGGACGTCGTCGGTGCCGGTGATCATGCTCACCGTGAAGGGGGACGAAGAGGATCGCATCCGCGGCCTCGACCTGGGCGCGGACGATTACGTCACCAAGCCGTTCAGTCCGCGCGAGCTGGTCAGCCGCATCCGCGCGGTGCTCCGGCGGATGGAGCCGACCAAAGCTCAGGCCGACGAGCCGCTGGTGATCGACGAGGACCTGGCGATAGACTTCCCGCGCCGCGAGGTGATCGTGCGCGGAGAGCGCATCAAGCTGCGGCCGACCGAACATCGCCTGTTGCTCTACCTGGTGGAGAACGCCGGCTGGATCGTGCCGCAGGAGAGCCTGCTCACGAAAGTGTGGGGGCCCGAATATCGAGACGACATGCAGCTCTTGCGCACCTACATCAACTATCTGCGCAAGAAGATCGAGCCGGATGCAGACAACCCGCGTTATATTCTCACCGAGCGCGGGGTCGGCTACCGATTCGTGGACTTCCGACGCAACAAGACGACGCGATAAGAGCTGAGCATGCGCCGCGCGGCGACAGGAAACCCTCCGATGCCTGGCTGCGCGATCGAACGCCGCACGGGCATAAAGTGCCCGTGCTACCCGGGCAACGCCCGCTGAAGCGGGCTGGCGACCACGAGGGTTGAGGTTAAGGTTGAGGGAGAGGAAGAGATAATCTTCCAACCTCCCCCTTAGCCTTAACCTCAGCCTAGATCAACCCCATCTGCTTCCCCACCTGCTCGAAGACGGCCAGGACCCTGTCCAGTTGCTCGTCGGTGTGGGTTGCCATGTAGCTGGTGCGCAACAGATCCATGCCGGGGGGCACGGCCGGCGTCAAGACCGGATTGACGAACACGCCCGCCTGGAACAGCGCGTGCCACACCATCACCGTGCGCATCCGGTCGCCGATGATGATCGGAATGATCGGCGTGACCGAATTGCCGATGTTGAAGCCCAGGCGCTTGAAGCCGGCGCGCATGTAATCCCCGATCTCGTTCAGCCGCTTCACCCGTTCCGGTTCCTCGCGCATGATCTTGAGCGCGGCCAGGGCCGCGGCCGCGTTAGAAGGCGGGATGCTGGCGCTGAAGAGGAGCGAGCGGGCGTGATGCTTGATGTAGTGGATGACCGGCTCGTCGCCGGCCACGAAGCCGCCCAGCGACGCAAACGACTTCGAGAAGGTGGACATGATCAGATCCACCCCTTCGGTCACGCCGAACTGCCAGGCCGTGCCGCGACCGCCGCCCGTCACGCCGATGCCGTGCGCGTCGTCCACCATCAGCCGCGCGCCGTACTTCTTGCAGAGCGGCACCAGCTCGTCGAGCGGGGCCAGGTCGCCGCCCATCGAAAAGACGCCATCTACCACCACCAGCTTGCCCTTGTCGGCCGGCAGGCGCTTGAGGAGGCGCTCCAGGTCGTCCAGGTCGTTGTGCGCAAAGCGTTTGACCTCGCCGAGGCTGAGCAGCGCGCCGTCCACGATGCTGGCGTGGTCCTCCTTGTCCAGGATGACGTAATCCCCGCGGCCGACCAGCGCGCTGATCGTGCCCAGGTTGACCTGCATGCCGGTGGAAAAGACCAGCGCGGCCTCCTTGCCGACGAACTCGGCCAGCTCGCGCTCGAGCTGTTCGTGGAACTCCAGGTTGCCGTTGAGGAAGCGCGAGCCGGTGCAACTGGTGCCGAACTTCTCGATCGCCTCTATGGCGGCCTGGCGCACGCGCGGGTCCACCGTCAACCCCAGATAATTGTTCGAGCCGCACATGATGAGCCGCTTGTTGCCGAAGATGGCCTCGGTCCCCTCGTTGCCGGTCAACGGCAGGAAGTAGGGGTAGATGCCGGCCGCGATAGCGGCTTTGGCCTCGGTGAACTGATAGCATTTATCGAAAAGATCCACAGGAAAACCCTCCATGATTTCTAGATATAGCCGTGTTCCTTGTACCAGGCATAAGCCCGTTCCACCGCGCCGCGGAACGGCAACAGGGGATAGCCCAGCTCGCGCACGGCCTTGCCGGAATCGAAGAAGAGCCGGTACGCGCTCAACCGGATCTGATCGCCGCTGACGAGCGGCGGCCGCGGGTTGATCCGGTTGAAAGCATCCACCCCGCGCGCCGCGACCGGCAACACCCAGCGAGGGATCGTCCAGCGCGGCGGCCGCCGGCCCACCACCCCGCAGATGATCTCCGCGATCTGGCGCAAAGACAGGTTCTCGCCGCCCAGGATGTAACGCTCGCCGGTGCGACCGCGTTCGGCGGCTGCCAGGTGCCCGGCCACGACCGCATCCACATCGGCCACGCACAATCCGCCGGGCGGCACGGCCGGCAGCGAACGTCGGGCGTATTCCACGATCATGCTTCCCGAGATCAGATGATGATCCCCGGGGCCGAACACCGCGGCCGGGTTGACGATCACCGCGTCCAATCCCTGGCGGACCAGGCCGGCCACCACGGCCTCGGCCCGGTGCTTGCTGTCGCCATAGGCCAGCCGCGCGCTGATGGGATCGAACGCCGTGGTCTCGTCCGCGGGCCGGCCGTCGGGACGCATGCCGATGGCCGCCACGGACGACGTGAACACCACCCGCGGCACGCGCGCCGCCAGGCAAGCCTCCATCACGATGCGCGTGCCTTCCACGTTGATCCGGTACACCGCCTCGCGCTGGGCCCGCCAGTAGGAGGAGAGCGCGGCCACGTGGAAGACCAGATCGCAGCCGGCCACGGCGCGGGCCACCGCGGCCGGATCCAGGATATCGCCGATGACGTGTTCGACGTCGGGGATCTCCTGGAGCGCGATCAGGTCGGAGCTGGCGCGGCGCAACACCCGCACCCGATCGCCCCGGCACACGAGCGCCGCGACCAGTTGCGAGCCGACGAATCCGGTTCCGCCGGTGACCAGTACTTTCATAGCGGCTTCTCGTAGATGCGATAGGTCTTATACTTCACGCCGCCCAGGCGCTCGATGATGCGGTTCATCATCGTGTTGGTCTCCAGGATCCACGAGCCTTCGAGCCGCCTGTAGCCGCACTCGGCCGCCTTGCGCGCCGTGGTGAGGTAAAAATAGGCATCCACCCCGCGGCCCCGGTACTGTTCGATGACGCCCATGATGAGCAGCCGCGCCTGGTTGATCTTGCGCCGATACCAGAGGAACTTCAGGAGGCCGAACGGGTACATGTGGCCGCCGCCGGCGCGCTTCAACGCCTGATGCAGATCGGGCAAGGTGAGCGAGACGCCGACGGGCCGACCGTCCTCCGTCTCGGCCAGGAGCACCAGGCGCATGTCGGCCACCGGCAACAAGGCCTTCACCAGATGGTCTATCTCCGCGTCGGTCAGCGGCACGAAGCCCCAGTTCCTCTCCCAGGCCTGATTGTAGATCTGCTTGATGAGGTCAATGTCCCGATCCAGGTGCTTGCGATCTATCTCGCGCAGCCGGATCCCTTCCTTCTGGGCCGCTTTCTCTGCCACATGCACCAGCTTTTGCGGTGCATAGGGCAACCGCTCGGGGATATCCTCGATGATCCAGGCGAACAGGTCCATGGCCTTGGTGTAGCCGTGTCCCTCGATCAGGGCCGGATAGTAGCGCGGGTTGTAGGTCATCATGACCATCGGCGGCTCGTGAAAGCCCTCGATCAGGGTGCCGCATTCGTCGTTGGTCGAGAAGTTGAGCGGCCCGCGGATCGCCTTCATCCCCTGGCCGCGCACCCAATCTTCGGCCGCCTCGAACAGGGCATCGGCCACGGCCTGATCGTTGATGCACTCGAAGAAGCCGAACGCGCCCACCTGTTCGTTGTGAAAGGCGTTGTGGTTATCGTTGATGACCGCGCCGATCGTGCCGACCAGCTCGCCGCCCCGCCGCGCCAGGAAAAGCTGATAGCGGGCGTGCTGATAGAACGGGTTCTTCTTGGGATCGAAAAAGTCGCGGCGTTCCTCGATGAAGGGCGGCACCCAGTTGGGATCGCCCCTGTACAGCTTGAAGGGGAACTTCACGAAGGTCAAAATACCTCTGGCATCGGTCACCGGTTCGATGACGATCCCCGCGCTCATGATCTCTGCCTCCTTATCGCGCTTTCAACCGTCCCGTCTGGCGCAAGGCGCGCGCAACGAGAAGGTCCATGATCGGATATTGCAGCGGCCCCAAGACACAGCTCAACCAAAAAGCCAAAGTCGTGTCCAATCCTGGGGTGATGATGTAGCGTCGGCGCTCGATGCCGTCCACAATGGCCCGCGCCACCGCCTCGGCCGACAGCACCTGCGCCCGGCCGCCGATGATCCGGTCTATTTCGGCAGGCCGAACCTGTCGGTCATAGGCCAGTTGCGGGGTATCGGTATCGGGCGGGAAGGCGATGGCCACATGGATCCCGCGCGGCTTCAGCTCGGCGCGCAACACATCGGAATAGCCGCGCAGGGCGAACTTCGAGCCGGCATAGGCCGCGTAGCCGAACATGCCCAGGAACCCGGCCGCCGAGCACACGTTGACGATGTGGCCGGCCCCGCGCTCGAGCAGCGCGGGCAAAGCCGCCTGGATGACGTAAACCGCTCCCAGGTAGTTGACCTCGATCTGGGCCCGAAAGGCGTCAGGCGTCAACGCTTCAACGTAACCGGGGAGGACGATCCCGGCCGAGTTAACGATGATGGTCGGCGCGCCGGCCGCGGCCGCCACTGCCCGCACGGCACCGGCCGCCTGCGCGGGATCGGCGACGTCGGCCGGGATGGCGCCGTGTCGGCCGGCATCATCGCCGGTTGCCGCCTCGACCTCGGCCAGCGCGGCCCGCAGCCGCTCCGGGTTGCGAGCCACCAGCCACACCCTGGCCCCGCGCGCCGCCAGCAGCCTGGCCGTTGCCAGGCCGATGCCGCTCGATCCGCCGGTCACCAGCGCGACCTGTTGGTGAAAATCCATGACCCTCTTGCTGCGATTGGGATGCCACCGTCGGCTTTCGGGGCGGAGCAGGGGTGCCCGGCCAGGCGCCCCTCCGCAAAGCCACCGATTGTGAACGCGACAGGAGGTTGTGTGCAGACACACATAACCATTATATCACGGCTGCGACGATTGGCAAGGTGAAACCGAAGCGATTCTTTCCAGAAGCGCGCGGGCCAGGGCTTTGGCGTCCGGCATGTAGTCGTGCTCCGGCGTCGGGCCCACGCACCCCGGACAACCGTGCTCGCAAGGACAACCGCGCACCAGGTCGAGCGCGGCCGCCAGCGCCTGGGGCATCAGGCGATACAACTGTTCGGCATAGCCGATGCCGCCGGCCGTCTGCTCGAAGATCGTGATGGCGGGCAAGCCGCTCGCGGGCGCCTGCGGCTCGACAACCATGCCCAGATCGGCCGGATCGCACATCAGGAAGATCGGCGCGACGCCGAGGAGCGCCGCAGCCGCAGCGCCCAACCCCGAGCGCAGGCGCACGGCCGTCTCGGCCCGGCGATGGCACGCCGGACACAACGTCACCAGGTTCTCCAGCACGTTGGCCGCTTCCCAGGCGCGTTCCGGCGGCAGGCCGCCGCGCAGGTGGGGATCGGCGACGAACGCACGCAACGGGATGCGATGATGGACATCGTGCTGGCGACCGGGGACTTCCAGCGCGCCGCAACCCTGGCATCGAAAGCCATCGCGGGCGCGAGCGGCCGCGCGCTGCTGGGCCCAGTTCGGGCCGTAATCGTTGGGATCCGAGAGCCACCGCCCTTCCAGCCGAAGCTGTTCCACCAGATCGGCCGCAAGCTCCAGCCAACACCCTTCCGTCTCGAAGGCATGTTCGGGCAGGTCCACGGCGCCGAAGCCCAACACCTCGTTGGTTCCCCGGCGCATGATCCGGTAGCCGGTCACCTGCCGCGCGACGCGAACGCGGCCCCACGAACATCGGAAAGCCTCGTTGTCTTCATCGGCCGCCGGAGCGCCGAAGTGCATCGTCGCGTGGACGGCCAACACCTCGACCCCTTCGCCGACCACAGGGCGGGTGTAGAAATCGGCCTCGAGGGGCCGGACGTACGCGATGCCGGCCGGCCAATCCAGGCGCTCGACCAGGTAGCTCGTCCCTTCGTGCAAGTAGATGGCCCCCTCGTAGACGAACAGAGGGGCCGCGGTGCGTTCGATCTCGCCGAGCACCTGGGGCTTGCCCGCGGGATCCGGCGCCTGGATGATGACCCGTTCGGCCGCACTGCTGCGCAGGCTGATGGCAGCCGCGGGCGCACCGGGCCCGGCCCAAAAGTAGCGGCCGCCTGCGCGGTAGAGCTTGCCCGCCTCCACCAGCTCGTCCAGCAGCCGCGCCAGGCCATCGGGCCCCAACCCGACGCCGGCCCGGCCGAACTCCTCGCCGGCTTCGAACGGCAGCTCGGCCGCGGCGCACGCCAGATGGCCGGCCAGGATCACCGCGTTGTCGGGATTGAGGCGGGCGTGTTCGGGCGTCCGCTCGAGCAGGTATTCCGGATGGGCGATCAGGTATTGATCGAGCGGATCGGCCGCCGCGACGAGCACGGCCGCGGCCGCCCCCTGGCGTCGGCCGGCGCGGCCCATCTGCTGCCGCGCGGCGGCAATCGTGCCCGGATAGCCGGCCAGGAGCGCCGCGGCCATCTGGCCGATGTCAATCCCCAGTTCCAGGGCGTTGGTGGCCACGACCGCGCGCACCGTGCCATCGCGCAATCCCGCCTCGATGGCGCGGCGTTCGGCCGGCAGGTAGCCGCTGCGATAGCCACGGATCGCGCGCTGCACGTCGGTGGCCGCGAGACCGCCGAACTCCTGTGGGGCGGCGTCGCGGCCGGCGAGCTGCTGGCGCAGGTACGTCAGGATCAGCTCGGCCGTCAGACGGGCGCGGCCGAAGACGATGGTCTGCGCGTCGTGCCGCACGAAGTGCGCGGCCAGCTCGGCGGCCTCCAGGCCGGCGCTGCGGCGGATCCCCAGCGCCGGGTCGAGCAGGGGCGGGTTGTAGAAGAGGATCGTCCTTTCGCCCTGCGGCGCGGCGTCGCGTTCCGGGCCGATCACGGTGACCGGCGCTTCGACCAGGCGCTCGGCCAGCTCCTGGGGATTGGCAATGGTGGCCGATGCCAGGTAGAAGCGCGGGTCGCTGCCGTAGAAGCGACAGATGCGGCGCAGGCGGCGCAACACGTTCGCCACGTGCGAGCCGAACACCCCGCGATAGACGTGCATCTCGTCAATCACGACCGCGGTCAGGTTGGCGAAGAAGGCGGCCCAGCGCGGATGCTGCGGCAGGATGCCGGCGTGGAGCATGTCGGGATTCGAGAGGAGGATCCGGGCCGTATCGCGTATCTTGCTCCGCTGCGCGGAAGGGGTGTCGCCGTCATAGGTCGCGCAGATCAGCTCGGATCTGCGGCGCAAGTTGCCCGCGTGCGCCACGGTCAGATCGGCCAGCTCGCGCAATCCGGCCAACTGATCGTGCGCCAGCGCCTTCGTGGGATAGAGATAGAGGGCGCGCGCGGCGGGATCGGCCAGGAGGCGCTGAAGGACGGGCAGGTTGTAGCACAGCGTCTTGCCGCTGGCGGCCGGCGTCACGACGGCGACATGCTCGCCCCGCAGGCCGGCGGCCACCGCCTCGGCCTGGTGTGCGTAGAGCTGGTGCACCCCGCGCGCCGCCAGCGCCTCGACCAGGCGATGATCCAACCCGGCCGGGAAGGCCGCGAAGCGCGCCGCGCGAGCCGGCACATGCACCCAGCGACCGACATGGCGCATGAAGCGCGGATCGAACCGAAGCGCCTGCAACGCGGACTCGACGGACATGCGCATATTATACCGCAGCCGCAAGTAGAGTATAGTATAATACCGGCATGACCCTGGTTGAAGATATCCTGGTCCACGCGCAAGCGCTCGGCTTCGACCGCGGCGGCATCATCCCCATCGGCCGGCCGGCCCATGCCGCGGCGTTCGCCGACTGGCTGGCGGCCGGCTATGCCGGCGAGATGGCCTATCTGGCCAACCGCGCGGCCGAACGGCTCGATCCCGCCTCGTGGCTGACGGGTATGACCAGCCTGATCGTGGTGGCGGCCAACTACTTCTCTGGCCCACCGCCCTCGACCTGGTACGATCCGGCGCACGGTCGCTTTGCGCGCTACGCGTGGGCGGCCGACTACCACGACCTCCTCAAGGCGCGGCTTTTCGCGCTCGACGCGTTCATCCGGGCGCGCACCGGCCGGACGGGCCTGGGCAAGGCGTGCGTGGACACCGCGCCGCTGCTGGAACGCGACTTCGCGGCCCAGGCCGGTCTCGGCTTCATCGGCCGCAACACCTGCTTGATCGCGCCGGGGATGGGCTCGTGGACGTTCCTGGCGGCGCTGGCGGTGCCGGAGGATCTCGCCCGCGATCACGCCGTCGAGTTGGGAACGGCCCCCCTGGCCCCCCAACCCTGGGGGGAAGGGAACGGCCCCCCGGCCCCCCAACCCTGGGGGGAAGGGAACGGCCCCCCGGCCCCCCAACCCTGGGGGGAAGGTGGCGCCCCCCAGAATTGGGGGGTTGGGGGGGCCTCGCAGGCATCCCGATCGCGGAGGGAAGGTGGCGCCCCCCAGAATTGGGGGGTTGGGGGGGCCTCGCAGGCATCCCGATCGCGGGGGGAAGGTGGCGCCCCCCAGAATTGGGGGGTTGGGGGGGCCTCCCGTCAGGGGGGTGGATGTGGCCGATGCACGCGTTGCCTAGATGCGTGCCCGACGCGCGCGTTTGTCGGGCCGCACGTGCTGGACGCGCGGCGCTGCATCGCTTATCTGACCATCGAGCTGCGCGGGCCGATCCCTCGCGATCTGCGGCCGCTCATGGGCAACTGGGTGTTCGGATGCGATGTGTGTCAGGAAGTGTGCCCATACAACCGGCGCGCGACGCCGGCTCCCCGCGAGCGCTGGCCGGCCGATCCAGGGCGGGCGACCATGCCGCTGCGGGAGCTATTGATGCTCGACGAAGAGGCATTCAGACGACGCTTTCGGGGCACGGCGATCTGGCGCGCCAGACGTCGCGGACTGGTGCGCAATGCATGCGTCGCGGCGGGCAACGCCGGCGATCGGACCCTGGTGCCGGCGCTCGTGAGCCTGCTGGCCGATGCCGAGCCGCTGATCCGCGGGCACGCGGCGTGGGCCCTGGGGCAGATCGGCGAACGCGAGGGCATGCAGGCGCTGATAGAACGGCTCGCGGTGGAGCCCGAGGCGTGGGTACGCGAGGAAATAGCGGCCGCACTATAGAAATGTGCCGGGGGCCTCAGGAGCCCCCGGCACGTCCACGGGGATCTTACTTCACCCAGCCGCGCAGCGCCACGGCCTCGGCCACGCGCTGGACGGCCACCAGATAGGCCGCCAGCCGGTTATGCACCTTGCGCTTCTGCGCCATCTCGTGCACCGCATGGAACGCGGTCGTCATCTTCTCGTCCAGCCGCCGTACGACTTCGTCCACCGTCCAATAGAAGTTATAGGCATTTTGGACCTGCTCGAAATAGCTCACCGTCACCCCGCCGGCATTGCACAGAAAGTCGGGCAAGACATACACGCCGTTCTGGAACAGGATCTGATCGGCTTCGGGCGTGGTGGGGCCGTTCGCCAGCTCGGCCACGATCTTCGCCTTGATCTTGTCCGCGTTGGCCTGAGTGATCACGTTCTCCAGCGCGGCCGGGAAGAGCACCGTCACCGGCAGCTCCAATAGCTCGGCATTGGTGATGTTCTCAGCGCCGGGCAGATTGACGACGCTGCCGGTTTGTTCTTTCCATGCGAGCGCGCTGGCATAGTCAATGCCCTGGGGGTTATAGATGCCGCCCTTGGAATCGCTGATGGCCACGACTTTCAGCCCCAGCAGATCGTGGCCCAACTGATGGGCGAATTGCCCGGCATTGCCGTAGCCCTGGATCGCCGCGGTCGCGCCTTGCAGATTGATGCCCAATGCTTTGGCCGCCTCGCGCGTCACATAGATCCCTCCACGCGCAGTCGCATCTCCGCGGCCCAGCGATCCGAAGAGTGGCACCGGCTTGCCCGTGATGACGCCGGGCAAGTGTTGGCCCCGAATGACCTCGTATTCGTCCATCATCCACGCCATAATCTGCGGCGTGGTGTAAACATCGGGCGCGGGCACGTCTTTGTCCGGGCCGATGAAATACGCCACCTGACGAATGAAGCCGCGACTGAGACGCTCCAGTTCTCCGGCGGAAAGGGTCTTGGGGTTGCAGATCACGCCGCCCTTGCCCCCGCCCAGGGGAATATCCACGACCGCCGTCTTCCAGGTCATCCAGGCCGCCAGAGCCCGCACCGTGTCAATCGTCTCGTCGGGGTGGAAGCGGATGCCGCCTTTGGCCGGCCCGCGCGCATCGTTATATTGGACGCGAAAGCCCTGGAAGGTCTGGTAGCTGCCGTCGTCCATCAAGACAGGGATGGTGAAATGCATTTCGCGCATCGGCTGCCGCAAGAAGGCATGCATTGCCGGCGAAAGGCCGAGGATGGCCGCCGCGTCATCGAGCTGGCGCTGCGCGATCTCGAAGGGATTAAGAGTTGCAGACATCGGACACTCCTTTGTGTTTTGTGATGTACTTGCCGGATCAGGCTCGCAAAGAAGCCTGACCTCATTATACATGAGTCGCTTGAAGCCACCAAAACCGGACAGGATTTTCACGCGCTCAGGCGCGGCCGTGTTGGCGATAATACGCGATGATGCGCTGCAGGGTATCGTCGAGCGAGTGCCGGGGCCGATAGCCGATCAGGCCGGCCGCGCGGCTGATGTCGGGCACACGGCGGCGCATGTCCTCGAACCCGGGCTCATACGCCTGATCGTAGGGCACCATGACGATCGGCGAGGCGCTGCCGGTGAGCCGCAGCACGCGCTGCGCCAGCTCCAGGATGGTGATCTCCTCGGTGCTCCCCAGATTGAACACCTTCCCCACCGCGCCGGGGTGCGCGGCCAGCTTGATCACCGCATCGGTCACGTCCAACACGTCGGCGAAGCAACGGGATTGCTGGCCGTCGCCGTAGACGGTGAGCGGCTCGCCCTCGAGCGCCTGGCGCACGAAACGCGGCACGACCATGCCGTAGCGCCCCGTCTGCCGCGGGCCGATGGTGTTGAAGAAGCGACAGATGACGATGGGAAGGCCGCGCTGCTTGTGATAGGCCAGCGCCAGAAACTCGTCCATGGCCTTGGAATTGGCGTAGGCCCAACGGGAGTGCGTCGTCGGCCCCATCACCCGGTCGCCGTCCTCGCGGAACGGCACATCGGTGCTCTTGCCGTAGATCTCCGACGTGGACGCCAGGATCACCTTGCGCCGGTAGCGATTGGCGATGCGCAGCACGATGCTGGTGCCCAGGACGTTGGTCTCGATCGTGTGGATCGGATCGCGCACGATCAGCTCGACCCCCACCGCGGCCGCCAGATGAAAGACGATATCGCACTCGCTCACCAGGCGATCCATCACCGCCTCGTTGGTGATGGTCTCCAGGACGAACTGGAAGTCGGGCCGGTCGTAGAGGTGCTCGATGTTCGCTTCCGACCCTGTGGAAAGGTCGTCAATGGCCACGACCCGATGGCCCTGGGCCAAGAGGGCCTCGGCCAGATGGCTGCCGATGAAACCGGCGCCGCCCGTGATAAGCGCCCGCATAGGATGATCCTCCTCCTGGATAGCCGAGACTTGCCTCACGTGCCGGGCGCCCTCTCGGGTGCCCGGCACGTGAGGCCTCGCTAGTGTAGCCCGTACTCTTTTCTTTGTCAACCGCCGCATCCTGTCGTATACTCATGATCTGCGATCCGATCATCGTCAAAGGGGAGGACTCATGAAGATCGTTGTAGACGCCATGGGGGGCGATCATGCGCCCGCGGTCGTGGTAGCCGGCGCGGTCGAAGCAGCCCGTCGCCACGGCACGCAGATCATCCTCGTCGGCCAGGAGGAGCGCGTGCGGGCCGAGCTGGCCAAACACGGCGACATCGGCGGATTGCCGATCGAGGTCGTCCACGCGTCCGAGGTCGTGGAGATGGCCGAGCACACGATGGCCGTGAAGACCAAGCGCGACTCGTCCATGATGGTGGGCATGCGCCTGGTCAAAGAGGGCAAGGCCGATGCGTTCGCGTCGGCGGGCAATTCGGGCGCGGTGATGGCGGCCGCGCTCTTCGGCCTGGGCCGCATCCCGGGGATCGAGCGGCCGGCCATCGGCAGCGTCTACCCGGCCGCGCCCGAACCGTGCCTGATCATAGACATCGGCGCCAACGCCGACTGCAAGCCGGAATACCTGGTGCAATTCGCCATCATGGGCAACGCCTATGCCCGGCTCATCTTCGGCCTGGACAACCCGAAGATCGGCATCATCTCTAACGGCGAAGAGGAAGACAAGGGGAGCATGTTGATCCGCGAGACGTATCCGCTCCTCAAGGCTTCGGGCCTGAACTTCGTCGGCAACGTGGAGGGCAAGGACATCGGCCGCGGCATCGCCAACGTGGTCGTCACCGATGGGCTGACCGGCAACGTCATCATCAAGCTGACGGAAGGGGTGGTATCGTTCCTGGGCAAGACGTTGAAGCGCGAATTCACCCGCGGCTTTCGCAACAAGCTGGGGTTAATGCTGATGATACCCGGTCTGATCCTCGCCCTGCCCGGAGCGGCGCTGCTCTATCCGAGCCTCCGCGGCTTGAAGCGACGCGTGGACTGGCGGGAGATCGGCGGCGCGCCGCTGTTGGGCGTCAACGGGGTCGTCGTCATCGGCCATGGCCGCAGCGACGCGCGGGCCATCGTCAGCATGATCCGCATGGCCGAGAAGAGCGCGCAGCAGAACCTGGTCGGCGTGATTCAGGCGGAGATCGCACAACGAAAGAACGTTCAGGGATGATGGATGTGGTAGAGGGAGCGGAACGGCCGGCCGGCCGCCGCCGTGTGGTGGTCACGGGCCTGGGCGCGATCACGCCCGTGGGGCACACGGCCCGCGAGACGTGGGAAGCTTTCGTGCAGGGGCGTTCGGGGGTCGCCGAGGCGACCCTGTGCGACGCGAGCGTCTTTCCGACGCGGCTGGCGGCCGAGGTGAAGGACTTCAACCCCGAGGCGCACATCGCGCCGAAAGAGGCCCGGCGCATGGCGCGCTGTTCGCAACTGGCCATCGTCGCCGGCCGCCAGGCCGTCGCGGATGCCGGCCTGGATGTGGCGCACGAAGACCGGGAGCGCATCGGCGTGGTGTTGGGGGTGGCGTTCGGCGGCATAGACATCCTGATGGAGCCGATCCATCGCTTCCTCGGCGAAGGGGTCACGCGCGTCACGCCGCACGTGCCGCTGGAGACGCTGATCAACATGCCCGCGTTTCACATCGGCCTCGAGCACGGCTTCCGCGGGCCCCTCTCGACCCTCGGCACGGCGTGCGCGGCCGGCACGCAGGCCATCGGCGAGGGGCTGGAGTGGATCCGCCGCGGCGCGTGCGATGTGGTGTTGGCCGGCGGCGCCGAGGCGCAGATCACGCCCCTCTTCTACATCGGCTTTACCTCGATGAAGGTGCTCTCCACCTATGCCGGCGACCCGACCAGGGCGAGCCGGCCGTTCGACCTGAACCGCGACGGCTTCGTGATCGGCGAGGGCGCGGTGATCCTGGTGTTGGAGGAGCTGGAACATGCCCGGCGCCGCGGCGCGCGCGTCTATGCCGAGGTGCTGGGCGAAGCGGCCACGGCCGACGCGTTCCACATCGCCGCGCCCGATCCGACGGGCGCCGGCCCGGCCCGCACGATGCGGCTGGCGCTGGCCGACGCCGGGATCGCGGCGGAACAGGTGGACTACATCAACGCGCACGGCAGCGCCACGCAACCGAACGACGCCGCGGAGACCGCCGCGATCAAACAGGTCTTCGGCCCGCACGCGTATCGGCTGGCGATCAGCAGCACGAAGAGCATGATCGGCCATCTCTTCGGTGCGGCGGGCGCGGTCGAAGCGCTGGCCACCGTCATGGCCGTCCACACCGACACCATCCATCCGACGATCAACTACGAGACCCCCGATCCGGCCTGCGATCTGGACTATACGCCCAATGTGGCCCGGCGCCGTCGCGTGAACGTGGCGATCTCGAATTCCTTCGGCCTGGGCGGACAGAACGCGTGCGTCGTGTTCGGGAAATGGCAAGACCGTCAGGCCGAAGGCACTCCGTCACCTGATGTTGGCCCGCTCGACGCCCATGTCAGCGGGTAATACGAGATAGAGGCAACAATCCACCATGCAAGTCACCAAAAACGAAAAGTTCATCCGCCGTCGCAACCGACTGGGCGTCTACGCCAGCCTGTTCGGCCTGGCCGTGCTGGTCGTGGGCTTCATCGTCTCGCTCCAGCAGAACCAGGAGCTGCTCTGGGTTTCGCTCGTCGCCATCGTGGTCGGCTTCGTCCTGGCCCAGTTCGGCAACTATAGCCTGCGCCGCTGGGGGCGCTCGCCCCGGCCCGATCAGGTGATCGAAACCGCGCTCAAGGGCTTCGACGATCGCTATCACTACTACGCCTGGGCGTTGCCGTGGCCCTACGTGCTGCTCTCGCCGCAGGGGATCCACCTTTTCATCGTGCGCGATCAGACGGGGGAGATCAGCGTGCGCGGCGCGGAGTGGAAGAGCAAGTTCAGCATCGGCAAGCTGCTGCTGGCGTTTGCTCAGGAGGGACTTGGCAACCCGACGATCGAAGCGCAAGATGCGGCCAACCGGTTGCTGGCCTGGATCAAGGCCCGACTGCCGGATTTCTCGGGCGCGGTGCAACCGGTCATCGTCTTCATAGACCCGCGCGCGAAGTTGCAAATCACCGAACCGGTGGTGCCGGTACTGGAGCCCAAGAACCTCAAGAAGTGGTTGCGCGGCGCGGGCAAGGGGGATACCCTGAAGGCCGCGGAGCTGCGCGCGCTGGAGCAGATCTTCGACGCCGAGGCCGCCGCGCGCATCAAATAGGCCCAGCCCAGAAAAGCCGCCGACGCTGAAGCGTTCGGACATGAAAAAGCAAGGGCGCCCGGCCGGGCGCCCCTGTCTGTAGCCGGACGGCTGCCGACCGCCGCGCCGACGACCTGATGGTCGCAAGCCCGACGTCGGCGGGTTCAGAACCCCAAGCCCCTCTCCTTCAAGCTCACCCAGCGCGCCTGGCCGATGATCAGGTGATCGAGCACGTCAATGTTCAGCAGCTTGCCGGCCTCCACGATCTGCCGCGTCACCTGGACATCTTCGGGCGAGGGGGTAGGATCGCCGCTCGGATGGTTGTGCGCCACGATCAGCGCGGCGCAGTTCAGGCGGATCGCCTCGCGAAACAGCTCGGCCACGCGCACGGCCGTGGTGTTCAGCGAGCCGATGTAGACGGTATGCACCTTGAGCACGTGGTTCTTGCTGTCGAGCAGCACGGTGCGCAGGTGTTCCTGCTCCAGCATGCCCATTTCCAGCAAGAGCAGGTTGGCGACATCGGCCGGCGAGCGGACCGTGGGCCGCTCGTGCGGTGCGGCCACCAGCAGCCGCCGGCCCAGCTCGAACGCGGCCTTGAGCTGAGTGACCTTCGCCTCGCCCATCCCTTTGATCTCCACCAGCTCGCTGAAGGGCGCCTGCGCCAGCCCGGCCAATCCGCCGTACGCGGTCAACAGGCGCTGCGCCAGGCGCAGCACGTTCTCGTCCCTGGTGCCCACCCGCAAGATGATGGCGATCAGTTCCGCGGTGCTGAGCGCGGCCGCGCCGTAATGCTCCAGGCGCTCGCGCGGCCGTTCGCCTTCGGGAAGCTCTTTGATCGTGGGGTAATACTCGACGACGGAGGTTTCGGCCGCCATATACCCCACCTCAATGCTTGAAGCCGAGCGTCCGTTCCTGCGCCTCGAAGCCGACCTCGGCCGGAAGGCGGATCTCGCCGAACTTCTCCTCGTACTTCCCCAGGTTGTCCTGCAAAGCCCGCAACAGCAACTTGGCGTTGAGCGGAGTCATCACGATGCGCGCGTAGACCTTCGCCTTGGGAATGTTCGGCAGAAGCCGGGCAAAGTCCACGACGATCTCCGAGGGCGAATGGTTGATGATGGCAAAATTGCTGTAGATCGCCTCGAGATCGACGGGCAACTCGATATTGATTTGGGCGGCCGGAGGATTCGGTTGTGCCATCTCAGAAGGGGATATCTTCTTCTTGAACCGGCACGCCCTCGACCGGAACGCCGGCGCCGGCCGCCGCGCCTTCAGCGCCCTCGCGCGCGCCCAGGAAGCGCACCGCGGTCGCTGTCAGCTCCAGGCTGGCACGCGGGCTCCCTTCCTTGTCGATCCAGGCCGAGGCATCAATGTCCCCTTCGACCAGGACCAATCGGCCCTTGGTCAGATACTGGGCGGCCAGCTCGGCGGTCTTGCGCCAGCAGGTAACGCGGAACCAGGTCGTTTTCTCTTGTTGTTCGCCGTTGGCATTGGTCCATCTGCGGGTGGTGGCGATGCTGAAGCTGGTGACGGGGACGCCGCTGGGGGTGTAGCGCATCTCGGGGTCCCGGCCGAGGTGGCCGACGACGATCGTTTTCTGGTACATGGGCGTGCATCCTTTCTTGTTTGGCGGCTCGAATCGGTGCGTGTGCGATCCGTACAGCGGACCGTGATTAATAGGATATCCCAGATGCACGATTTTGTCAAAAACACCAGAACAAGAGTTCGTGTCGCCGCGTCCTACAACAGGCTGATCGCCTGCGGATCCAGGCGCAGCGTCAGGGTATCGCCCGTCTGTAGGACCGCGTGGTTGACCATCGGCATCTCGCACACGAGGGAAATGCCGCTGGCGTGCTCGATCTGGATGCGCTCGTGGCCGCCGCGAAACGATCGCTCGCTCAGCCGGCCGCGGAGCAGGTTCGGGCCATTCTCATCGGCCGCGCATGGGTTGGCGGCCTCCGGTCGGATGAGCACGGTGACGCGCTCGCCGGCCGCGTAGGGCCGGGCCACGTCGGCGGCCACCAGCGCGCCCAACGGCGTCTCCACCACCACGCCGCCGTCTTCCCCCTGGCCGGCCACCGTCCCCTCGATCAGGTTGCGAAAGCCCAGAAAGCGGGCCACGTAGGCGCTGGCCGGCCGGCGATACACCTCGCGCGGCGCGCCGATCTGTTCCACGCGGCCGCCCTCGCCGATCTCCGGTCGGGCGCGCATGATCACGATCCGGTCGGCGATGGCGAACGCCTCTTCCTGGTCGTGCGTGACGTAGAGGGACGTGACCCCCACCCGCTTCAGGATGCCGCGCAGGTCGTTCATCAACTGTTCGCGCAGCGCGCGATCGAGCGCGCCCAACGGCTCGTCGAGCATCAGCAGCCGGGGCCGCGGGGCCAGGCTGCGCGCCAGCGCCACGCGTTGCTGCTCGCCGCCCGAAAGCTCGGTGACACGGCGGCGCTCGTAGCCCTGGAGGCCGACCAGCTCCAGCGCCTCCTGGACGCGCCGGCGGATCTCGCCGGCCGGCACTCCGGCCATGCGCAGGCCGAACGCCACGTTCCCCTGTACGTCCTTGTGGGGAAAGAGCGCGTAGTCCTGGAACATCAGCCCGAAGCGCCGGCGATGCGGCGGCACGTTCGCCATGTCCTGGCCGTCGAACACCACCCGGCCGGCATCGGCAACCTCCAGCCCGGCGACGATGCGCAGCAAGGTGGATTTGCCGCAGCCGCTCGGCCCCAGGATGCACACGATCTCGCCATCGGCGGCCCCCAGGCTCACGTCGTGGAGCACCGGCAGGCCCGGATAGGACTTGGAAAGGTGTTCGACTTGTAACAACATGCTCAGAACTCTCCCACCGCGCCGGCCCGAAAACGCTCGATCAAGACGAAACCGGCCATGCACACCAGCATCAGGAGCGTGCTCATCGCCAGCGCCTGGCCGTAGTTCAGCGCGCCCGGTTGGCCCAGGAGCCGAAAGATGGCCACCGGCATGGTCGGGAATTCGGGCCGGGCGATCAAAAGGGTGGCGCCGAATTCGCCCATGCTGACGGTGAACGCGAAGACCGCGGCGACGAGCAACGCCCGGCCGATGATCGGCAGCTCCACTTCGCGCCAGGCCCGCCACGGCGACGCGCCCAACACGGCCGCCGAGTCGCGCCAGGCCGGATTCATGCCGCGCAGCGCCGGCAGCAATGTGCGCACGACGAACGGAAAGGCCACCAGCGTATGGGCGAACGGCACGAGCACCGGCGACGCGCGCAGATCGAGCGGCGGCCGGCCGAACGCCAGGATGTAGCCGAAGCCCAGGGTCACCGCGGAGGTGCCGAGGGGCAACAGGACGACCGGGTCGAGAAGCCGGGCCATCAGCCCGCGGCCGCGCGCCAGCACGGTCGCCGTGAGCGTGCCCAACGCCAGCGCCAGCGCGGTGGTGAGGCCGGCGAAAAACACGCTGTTGCGGATGGCCGCGCCGGGCGGCACGTAGAAGATCGAGCTGGCGCGATTGACGAACAGCTCCCGGTAGAAGCGCAGCGGATCGGCCGGCGCCAGCGATTTGAACGCCAGGGAGGCCAGGGGCAACACCAGGAAGATCAACAGGCCCGCCACCGTCGCGGCGACCACGAGCTTCTGGCCCGGCGTGATGGCCGGCAGCGCCGTCTCTTCGGCCGGGCGCAGGTTCAGCGGCACCGCCGCGCGCGCCTGGACGCGGCTGTAGACGGCCATCACGATGAAGGTGAAGGCCATCTGCACCAGGCTGAGCGCGGCCGCGTCGGACAGGCGAAACAGCGTGACCGACTGGCGGTAGATCTCCACCTCCAGCGTGGCAAAAGACGGGCCGCCGAGGATCAGGATGATGCCGAAGCTGGTGTAGCAAAACAGAAACACCAGCAGCCCCGCCGCGATGATGGCCGGCAGCAGCAGCGGCAGGGTGATCTCCCAGAAGACGCGCAGCCGGCCCGCGCCGAGCACGCGGCCGGCGTCCATCAACTTGCGATCCAGATGGGCCCAGAACCCGCCGACCAGGCGGATGACGACGGAGGTGTTATAAAACGCGTGCGCGATCAGGATGAGCCAGACGGTTTGTTGCAGGCGGATCGGCGGCCGCCCCAGGCCGAACGCGGCCATCAGCAGCTCGTTCAGCCAGCCGCGCGGGCCCACCAGGGCCATGAACGCCGCCGACACCACCATCGCCGGCAATACGAAAGGGATGGTGGTGAGCGCCTGAAGAATGCGCTTGCCCGGAAACCGATAGCGCGCGAAGACGAACGCCGCCGGCAAGCCCAGGCACAGCGTCAGCGCGGTGGAGGCCGTCGCCTGCCAGGTGGTGAACCAGAGCGCCCGGCGGAAGTAGGTCTCGCGCCAGATCGCGAGCAGAGGGGCCAGGTCGAGCCGGCCTTCGGCCGCAAAGCTCTTGCCGATCACCATCGCCAGCGGGTAGAAAAAGAAGACCGCCAGGAAGGCCATCGGAAAGAAAAAGGGCACGATGCCGAAGTTGCGTCTCATGTTTGCCGTCCGACGTTTCCCGTCTTGGTATGCAGCAACGGATAAACCTGAAAACGGCCCGCCAAACGTGCCAGGCACCTGAGAGGATGCCTGGCACGTAAGCGTCGCTCATTTTCTCCATGTGCCAGGCACCTTGCAGAGCGCCTGGCACGTAACGCCCCCCACGGGTTTACCGCAGCACCACGTCCGTCCAGGCCTTCAACCAGTTCTCGCGGCCGGCTTCGATCTGTTCCGGCGTAATGGCGGCCGGTTGGGCCGGCACCTGCGCGTGCTTCACGAAGACCTCGGGCAACGACGTGCCCGTCCGGGCCGGATAGACCCACATCTGCAACGGGATATCGGCCTGGAACTGCTCGCCGAGCATGAAGTCCACCCATTGTTGCGCCAGGTCACGGTTGGGCGTGCCCTTCAGAATGCCGACGAACTCGATCTGCCGGAAGGTCTGTCCGGCCGGCAGGATGTTGCCGGTGGGCGATTCGGCCGGCTTCGGGTCGGCGAAGTAGACCTCGGCCGCGGGGCTGGTGGCATAGCTGACGACCAGCGGATGATCGCCCTGGCCGCTGCCGCCGCTGAACTGGTTGTAGTAGGCATCGTCCCAGCCGTCGGCCACCACGACCTTGTTCTTGCGCATGTCGCGCCAGAAGTCGAGATAGGTGTAGCTGCCCGTCTCGCCGAAGGCCGCCACCGTGGTCAACAGGAAGGCCATGCCCGGCGAAGAGGTGGCGGGATTCTCCACCACGACCAGGCCGCTGTAGATCGGTTTGGTCAGGTCCCGCAGGTCTTGCGGCACGGGGATGTTGTTGTCGGCGAAGTACTTCTTATCGTAGTTGAGCACCACGTAGCCGAAGTCTACCGGCAACAGGCGATTGCTGCGGTCGAGCTTCAGCTCGGCCGGGATGCCCGCCAAAGCCGGCGACTCGTACGGCTCGAAGATGTCGGCCGCCAGCGCCCGGCTGAGGAAGCTGTTGTCCACGCCGTAGAACACATCGGCGAGCGGATTGCCCTTCGCCAGGATTGCCTTGTTCAGGGCAAGGCCGGCATCGCCCGACTTGAGGAAACGCACCTGGCAACCGCAGCGGGCCTGGAACGCATCCACGACCGGCTGGCTGACGCTGAAGCTATCGTGCGTCATGACGGTCACCGTGCGGCCGGCGGCCGGCGCCTTGGTGGCGGTCGGCGCGGCGGTGGCCGGCGCCGACGTTGCGGTCGGCGCGGCCGTGGCGGTCTGAGTGGGCGCGACGACGGCCGTGGCGGTGGCCGCGGGCGCAACCGTGGGCGCGGCCGGCGGCACCGTACAACCGGTCAACAAGAACGCAACCATCAACAGGACCAAGACAACTCGATGGAACATGCTTCACCTCCATATGATCATGATGCTTCAAGCGCTTGAGATGTGTGAATCACCAACAGCAGACCCTCGCGCAGCCAGATCTGCGCTACACTGGCAGAGAGCACATTGCTGATCCCGCGCGCCCGGCCGAACAGCAGCGGCTCGTCGGACAGCGGATAGAGCAGCCCGGCCGTGGTCACCCCGCGCGCGTCGCCGGCCAGCGGCAACAGCGTGAGCAGGTCGCCCGCTGCACCGACCACCGTCAGGTGCGCCGTCTCGCCCGCGGCCGAAACTCCCCCGCGCAACAGGCGCACCGTTTGCCCGGCCTCGACGATCGCAGCCGAGGCGTCGGCCAGCTCGGGGCGGGCCAACAGCAGGACGTTCGCCAGCATGTGATCGGCCCGGCCGCCCAACGCCGCGCAGATGACCAGCTCCCGCGCGCCGCCGTCCAGCGCGTGCATCAGCGCCAGCTCCAGGTCGGTCTCGTCCTTCGCCGCCGGCGCGGTGACCATGGGAATCCCCATGGCCCGAATCGCCTCCAGATCGGCCGCGGGCAGCGAATCCAGGTCTCCGATCAGCAGATGGAGCGGCCAACCCCACGCCAGCACGTGATGGGCGCCGTAATCCGCCGCGATCACCCGATCGGCCGGGCCGGGCGCCAGGCGGATCGGCTTCTGGGCAACCGGACTGCCGGCCACCACGAAAGCGCGCATGCTTACCTCCGGGCAACAAAAAAGGCGACCCGACAGGATCGCCTTAAGTTTGCATTATCCCTGCATCCCTACGCCGGCATTACCCGTCAGGTTCAAAGGGTCGTTGGCGATGCGGCCAACCTCTCAGCCGGGCTTCCCCCGGCTCCCCTTGCATCTAGGGAAAAGTGTAGCCCAAAAGGCCGTTCTTGTCAAAACCGCCGATATCGAATCAGCAATTCCAAATGTGGACCCGCCGAAGGCCGAGGCGCGTTGAGGCAGGCTGCGGGTCATGGGCCAGCCGGGCGGCCCCCGCTGGACGCACCGCGCGCCGGAAACGCGCCCGACACATTTGAAATTGAAATCGCCGATGCCGAATATACCCGTTTGCCCGGCGCGCGAACGTATGCTAAAATAGGCCCGGCGCTCGCGGCCGACGCGCCGACCATCTTCACTCTCTCAAGCGGAGGCTTCCCATGGATATCGCAAAGCTCTTCAATACCGATCTCGCCAACGCCATCGCACTCAAGCCTGATGTGGCGCGGCGCATTGGGGTCAAATACCAGTTCATCATCACCGGCGAGGGGGGCGGTGAATGGTTCGTAGACGTTTCCCCAACCGGGCCGAAGGTCGAGCAGGGCAATCCGGGCACGGCCGATTGCACGATCAAGATCAGCGCGGCCGACTTCGAGCAGCTCTGGAACAACCCCTCCAGCGGCATGAACCTCTTCTTCTCCGGCCGGCTCACCGTCACCGGCGACCCGATGCTGGCCCTCAAGCTGCAAGACCTGATCAAAACCCTGTAGGGCGAAATTAATTTCGCCCTACGCCACTGTAGGACGAAATTAATTTCGTCCTACCAACGGATCCATATGTATCAACGGATCGTCATCAAGCTCGGCACCAGCGTATTGACCGGCGGCACACGTCGGCTCGACCGGGCGCGCATGGTCGAGCTGGTGCGGCAATGCGCGCAGCTCTACGACGCGGGCCGCGAGATCATCATCGTCACCTCCGGCGCGATCGCGGCCGGCCGGGAGCGCCTGGGCTACCCCGACCTGCCGGCAACCGTGGCCCACAAGCAGATGCTCGCCGCGGTCGGCCAGAGCCGGCTGATGCTCACGTGGGAGAGCCTGTTCGAGATCTACGGCATCCACATCGGCCAGATGCTCCTGACGCGCGACGATTTTCGCGATCGCGCGCGCTACCTGAACGCGCGCGATACATTGCACGCGCTCCTGGAGCATCGCATCATCCCGGTCATCAACGAAAACGACGCAGTGGCCACGGCCGAGATCAAGGTGGGCGACAACGACAACCTGTCGGCGCTGGTGGCGCTGTTGGCCGAAGCCGACCTGCTCCTGTTGCTCACCGACCAGCCCGGGCTCTTCACGGCCGATCCGCGCACCCATCCCGACGCGCAGCTCATCCCGGAGGTGCAGGTCATCGACGAGGCGCTCTATCGGCTGGCCGGCGGCAGCGTGAGCGGCCTGGGGGTCGGCGGCATGACCACCAAGCTCCAGGCGGCCGATATCGCCCGGCGCGGCGGTGCGGACGTGGTGATCGCGGCCGGCCACGCCCCCGATGTGATCCTGCGCGCGGCAGCCGGCGAGCCGGTGGGCACGCGTTTCCCGGCCCTCGAAGCGCCGCTGGAAAACCGCAAGCGCTGGATCTACGGCGGCACGACGCCGATGGGCCGGCTGCTGGTGGATGCCGGCGCGGCGCGGGCGTTGCGCGAGAACGGCGGCAGTTTGTTGCCGGCCGGCATCGTGGCGGTCGAAGGGGAGTTCGAGCGCGGGGACACGGTCGCCATCCTCGGCCCGGACGGCACGCTGCTGGCGCGCGGCATCGCCCGCTACGACAGCGCCGACCTGGCCCGCATCCTCGGCTGCCGCTCCGACCAGATCGAGGCACGGCTGGGCTACGAGCACGGCCCGGTGGCCGTTCACCGCAACGACATGATCCTGGTATGACGAGGAACGCAGATCCATGAACGACCCGATCCAACCAGCATCCAGCTCCCAGCATCCAGCTGCCAGTTTCCAGCCCCCAGCCCTCAGCCCCCAGCCCCCAGCCCCCAGCCCCCCGCATCCCGACCTGATCCAGATGGGGCAACAGGCCCGCGCGGCCAGCCGCCTTCTCGCGACGCTGCGCACCGATCGCAAGAACGCGGCGCTCCTGGCCATCGCCGACGAGATCGAAGCCCAGGCCTCCACCATCCTGGCGCAGAACGCGCTCGACATCGCCGACGGCCAGGCGAAGGGGCTGAGCGCGGCGTTGCTCGACCGCCTGCTGCTGAACGAAAAGCGCCTGGCGGCCCTCGCGGTCGATACCCGCCGCGTGGCCGATCTGCCCGATCCGGTCGGCGAGGAGATCGAGAGCCGGGTGTTGCCCAACGGCATGCGGCTGGCCAAACGACGCATCCCCATCGGCGTCATCGGCGTGATCTACGAGGCGCGGCCGAACGTCACGATCGACGTGGCCACCCTATGCCTGAAGAGCGGCAACGCCACGATCCTGCGCGGGGGCTCGGAGACGTTGCGCAGCAACCTGGCGCTCGTCGGAGCGATCCAGGCCGCGTTGGGCCGCGTGGGATTGCCGCCGGCCGCGGTGCAATACATCGCCAACCCCGACCGCGGCCTGGTGACGCAGCTCCTCCGCCTCGACAGGTACGTGGACATGATCATTCCGCGCGGGGGCAACAGCCTGCACCGGCTCTGTCGCGAACAGAGCACCATCCCCGTCATCACCGGCGGGATCGGCATCTGCCACATCTTCGTGGACGAGAGCGCCGACCTCGAGCGCGCGGTGGACATCGTAGAAAACGCCAAGGTCCAGCGGCCCAGCGTCTGCAATGCGCTCGACACCGTGCTGGTGCATCGGGCCGTCGCGGAGCGCTTTCTGCCGGCCATGGCCGCGCGGCTGGCGCGGCACAAGGTGGAGCTGCGCGCCACGCCCGACGCGCTCGCCATCCTCCAGCGCAACTCCGGCGGCGCCACCGTCGTGCCGGCCGGCCCGGACGATTTCGACACCGAATGGCTGTCGCTGATCCTCGGCGTCAAGATCGTGGATGGCCTGGACGAAGCCATCGCCCACATCCAGGAGCACAGCACCGAGCATTCCGACAGCATCCTGACGAACAACTGGGCCAACGCCAATCGGTTCGTGGACGCGATCAACTCGTCGGCGGTCTTCGTCAACGCCAGCACGCGCTTCAACGACGGCGGCCAGTTCGGCCTGGGCGCGGAGGTGGCGGTCAGCACGCAGAAGCTCCACGCCCGCGGGCCGATGGGCCTGGAAGAGCTGACGACCTACAAGTGGGTCTGCTTCGGCGATGGACACATTCGACCGTGAACCGTGAGGAGAGATTTGACAAGATTTCCCTGATTCCAGTATGATTACCCTACGGGTCAGGATAGAGACTCAGTAGATCACAATTTTGCTGCTCCAAGCCGGTCTGTGACCGGCGGTCGGGGGTCACAGACCCCCTCTGAGCTTGAATCTGTGATCTACTGAGACTCTGCGTCGCGCGCTGCCAGCACACCATCAACACATCAACCTTATTATGGAGGATGATCAGATGTTCAGGCGAATTCTGGCGATTGCGATTCTCCCCATGTTGTTGCTCCTCTTGCTGGCCGCCACCGTCACCGCCCAGGGCACAGGGGACCCCGTCAAAGGCAAAGCCGCATGGGATGCCGCCAACTGCAAGTCCTGCCACGGCGCCAACGGCGAAGGCAAGTTTGCCGGCCCGCGCGCCGGCGACGGCAAGACCGCGGCCGATTGGATCAAGCAGGTGCGCACCCCGCGCGCCAACATGCCCTCTTATAGCGCCGCTCAGATCAGCGACGCCACCCTCACCGACATGTGGGCCTACATGCAGACGTTGCCCAAGCCGGCCTCCTTCACGCCTTACTCGGTGCCGGTATCGGCCACAGATCCTGTCGGCAAGCAACTGTGGTCGCAAAAGCGTTGCGAGGCCTGCCACAGCAATTTCGGCCAGGGCATGATCAAGACGCGTTTCGTGGACCAAAACCGCGAAGTGACGACGGAAATCGTCCTGAAGCAGCTCCGCACGCCGGCCAAGAACATGCCGAGCTTCAGCGCGACGCAGGTGACCGACGCGCAGGCGGCCGAGATTGCCAATTTCATGAAGACGCAGGTAGCGGCGATCAAGGCGGCCGCCGCGCCGGCGCCGGCCGCGGCAGCGCCGGCGCCGGCCACCATGCCCAAGACCGGCGGCGCGCTCAGTCCCTTGCTCGTTGCCGGCCTCTCCCTCCTGGGCATCGGCCTGGGAGCCGCGTTGCGCAGGTTGCGGTAAGTTGGCCGGCCGTCCACGAATGATTTATTCGTGGCCCTATTCGTGGACGGCCCACCCCCGCGCAAAAAAAGTGCCAGGCACCGGAAAGGGTGCCTGGCACATAGATCCGTCATCGCCGAAACGCGCCAGGCATCCTTCTCAAGCGCCTGGCGCGTAGGCGATCCCATCACACCTTGCGGTATTCCCCTTCGACGACATCCTCGCTGCCATCGCCGCCGGAGCCGCCCGCGCCCGGAGGCGGCGTCTGCGGACCGGCCTGCTGATACATCTTCGCGCCCACCTTCTGCCACTCGTCCATCAGCCGGTCGGTCGCCTTGTCCAGCTCCTCGGTGCTCGCGTTGCGATCCAGCGCGGCCTTCACTTCGTCCATCTTGCCCTGCAACGCCTTCTTGTCCGCGTCCGATAGCTTGTCGCCGTTCTCCTGGATGAACTTCTGCACCTGATAGTGGGCATTGTCGGCCCGGTTGCGCGCCTCCACCTGCGCCTTGCGCTTGCGGTCCTCCTCGGCGTGCCGCTCGGCCTCCTTCACCATCTGCTCGATCTGCTCCTTCGACAGGCCACTGGAGGCCGTGATCTTGATGCTTTGCTCGCGGCCGGTCGCCTTGTCCCGCGCGCTCACGTGCAAAATGCCGTCCGCATCGATGTCGAAGGTCACCTCGATCTGCGGGACCCCACGCGGGGCCGGCGGAATGCCGGTGAGCCGGAAATTGCCGAGCAGCTTGTTATCGCGCGCCATGGGCCGCTCGCCCTGCGTCACCACGATCTCGACCTCGGTCTGCATGTCCGAGGCGGTCGAGAAGATCTGCGTCTTCTTGACCGGGATCGTGGTATTGCGCTCGATCATCGGCGTGGCCACGCCACCCAGCGTCTCGATGGAGAGGGTCAACGGCGTCACGTCGAGGAGCAGGATGTCCTTCACCGAGCCGCCGAGCACGCCCGCCTGGATGGCCGCGCCGATGGCAACCACCTCGTCGGGGTTGACCCCCTTGTGCGGCTCGCGGCCGAAGAAACGACGCACCGCCTCCTGCACGGCCGGCATGCGGGTCATGCCACCCACCAGCACCACCTCGGCGATGTCGTTGGTGGTCAGTTTGGCATCGGCCAGCGCCTGGCGGCACGGCTCGATGGTGCGCTCGATCAAGTCGGCGGTGAGCTGTTCCAGCTTGGCCCGCGTCAGGGTCATCTGCAGGTGCTTAGGGCCGCTCGCGTCGGCCGTGATGAACGGCAGATTGATCTCGGTTTGCAGCACCGTCGAGAGCTCGATCTTCGCCTTCTCGGCCGCCTCCTTCAGGCGTTGCAGCGCCATGCGGTCGGAGCGCAGGTCAATGCCATGCTCGCGCTTGAACTCGTCCGCGATCCAGTTGATGATGCGCTGATCGAAGTCGTCGCCGCCCAGGAAGGTGTCGCCGTTGGTGCTGAGCACCTGGAAGACCCCCTCGCCGACGTCGAGGATGGAGATGTCGAACGTGCCGCCGCCCAGGTCGTACACCGCGATCTTCTGGTCTATCTTCTTGTCCAGGCCATAGGCCAGCGCGCTGGCGGTCGGCTCGTTGATGATGCGCAGCACATCCAGCCCGGCGATCTTGCCCGCGTCCTTCGTCGCCTGGCGCTGGCTGTCGTTGAAGTAGGCCGGCACGGTGATCACGGCCTGGGTCACCGGCTCCCCGAGATACGCCTCGGCGTCGGTTTTGATCTTCTGCAAGATCATGGCCGAGATCTCGGGCGGGGAATAGTTCTGGCCGCCCAACACCACCCACGCGTCGCCGTTGCTGTGTTCGATGATCTTATAGGGAAGCACCTTGCGCGCCTTGACGACTTCCGGATCGTTGAAGCGGCGCCCCATCAGCCGTTTGACCGAGAAGATGGTGTTATCCGGATTGGTGATCGCCTGGCGACGGGCCACCTGGCCCACCATGCGTTCGCCTGTCTTCGGATTCACCGCCACCACCGACGGGAAGAGGCGTGAGCCCTCGGCGCTCGGGATGACGACCGGTTCGTTGCCTTCCATGACGGCCACGACAGAGTTGGTCGTACCAAGGTCAATGCCGACGATCTTGCCCATAGCTGAAAAACTCCTTCTTTCGATTATTTCGCCACACGTACCATGCTCGGCCGCAGCACGCGATCGCCCAGCATATAGCCGCGGCTCACCTCTGCGATGATCTGGCCTTCGCTGTAACCCTCGGCGTCTTCGTGGGTCACCGCATAATGCAGAGCCGGGTCAAAGCGCTGGCCCTCGGTCGCGATCGCCGAGACCCCTTCGCTCTCCAAGAGCTGCTCCAGCTTGCGCTGGATCAGGCGGAAGCCGTTGACCCATTCGCTTTCGGCCTGGTCGGCCGGCAGGTTCTCGAAGGCCCGCGCGATGTCGTCGGCGATCGGCAAGAGCTTTTCGAGGACGCGCACGGCCGCCGTGGCCCGATATTCCTCCGCCTCGCGTTGCATCCGCTTGCGCGCGTTGCTCAGCTCGGCCGCGGTGCGGCGCCAGTTATCCAGGTATTCGGCCGCCTGCGCCTGCGCCTGCGCCAGTTGCTCGCGCAAGGCCTGGATTTCGTCTACTTCCCCGGCCGGCGCCTGCTCATGGCCGTCCTGTCGGCCGGCCTGTTCTTCGACCGGCTGGTTGATCAGTTCACTCTCTTCGCTCATCGTTTCTACTCAACTCCGTGAATTTCCAACGCGATGCTCAAGTGGATGGCCGACGTACCACTCGTTGACCAGGTCGCTCATCAACTGCGAGACGTAGCGCACCGCGCCGATGGTGTAGTCATAGGGCATGCGAATCGGCCCGACCACGCCCAGCAAGCCGCTGGCCCGACCCTCGACGCCGTAGCGCGAGAGCACCAGGCTCAGCTCGGCGAAATCGCGCCAGCGCCCTTCGCCGCCGATCAGCACCTGCACGCCGCCCACGCCGAGCGGCTCGGCCGCGGCCATGACCACGTCCACCAGCGCCGGGCCTTCCAGCGTCTGCACCATCTGGCGCGCCTGTTCCGCCTCTGCGAACTCCGGCTCGGCCAGGATGTGCACCAGCCCCTCGCGGTAGAACGCGTTCGCCTCTCGCGTATCCATGTTGAGCATGGTCTGGCTCACCAGCTCGCCGAGCTGGCCGATCAGACCAGAACGGGCAGCCAGGCGGGCGCCGATCTGGCTGCCGGTTAACCCCACGCATTCCGCATTGAGCTGATTGGAAAGCCGGCTCAGCGACTCTTGATCCATCGGCTGGTCCAGGGTGAGCATCTCCTGCTTCACCGTGCCCCCTTGCAACACCAGGACCAGTAAGACCAGGGTGTCGTGCAGGCTGATCAGCTCCAGATGCTTGAACTTGCTCTCGCGCGCCCGCGGGGGTGTCGCCACGGCCGCTTTGCGCGTGGTGTGCGCCAACACGGCCACCGCCAGCCGCACCCATTGGTCCAGCTCCAGCCGCGCCTGGTGGAACTGATGGCGGATCTTGAGCTGCTCGGGCAACGGCAGCTCGGTGTCGCCCAACAGGTGTTCGACGAAATAGCGGTAGCCTTGCTCGGTCGGGATGCGACCCGCCGAGGTGTGCGGATGCGTCAGATATCCCATCTCTTCCAGCGCGGCCATTTCGTTGCGGATGGTGGCCGCGCTGAGCTCCAGGCCATACCCCTCGACAAAGGCTTTCGACCCGACCGGCTGGCCCTTCTCGATATAGGATCGGATGACCAGGCCCAGGATGGCCTGGCGACGCAGCGTCATCTCGGGCATCGCTCCCACCTCGCTTTAGCACTCTCGATGCGAGAGTGCTAATCCATCGGGCCAAATGATACCACGAAGCGGCGAGCGTGTCAAAATTCAATAGGCGGACTGATCGGTGAAGATCTTGAACACGGTGCGCAACATGATGCGAAAATCGAGCCAGAGGGACCAGTTTTCGATGTACCAGAGGTCGTACTTGGTGCGCTCCGCGATCGAGGTGTCTCCGCGCAGGCCGTTGACCTGCGCCCAGCCGGTGATGCCGGCCTTCTCGCGGTGGCGCTCCATGTAACGGGGGATGCTCTGGCGGAACTGCTCCACATAGGCCGGCTGTTCGGGCCGCGGGCCCACCACGCTCATGTCGCCCATCAGCACGTTGATGAACTGGGGCAATTCGTCAATCGAGGTCTTGCGGATGAACGCGCCCACGCGCGTGCGCCGCGGATCATTCTTGGTTGTCCAACCGGGGCCGTTCGCCTCGGCGTCCTGGCGCATAGAGCGGAACTTGAGCAGCTTGAACGGTTTGGCGTCCAGGCCCATGCGCTCCTGGACGAAGAAGACCGGCCCTGGCGAATCCAGCTTGATGGCCAGCGCCACCAGCATCATCAGGGGCGACATGAAGAACAGGAACAGGCTGCTGAACACGATGTCTACAATGCGCTTGAGGGTCAGCTTCCAGCCGCGCAGCGCCACATCGCGGATCGTCAACAGCGGCAAGCCGGCCAGGTCGCTGATCGTCACCTCCGACGCCATGATCTGGAAGACATCGGGGAAGACGCGGATGCTCACCTTTTCGCGCTCGCATTGCGCCACGATCCCCACCAGCTCCTGATGGCTCGCTTCGGGCAGCGCGATGATCACCTCGGCGATCCCCTGCTCTTCGATCACCCGCGGCAGGTCGTCTATGCTGCCGAAGACCGGCAGGCCCAACACGCGGCTTTGCGTCGGGTTCACATCCACGAAGCCGACGACCTGGTAGCCCAGGCCAGGGGTGTGCTGGATCTTTTGCAGGATCATCCGGCCTACTTCGCCGCTGCCGACGATCAGCACGCGCTCCGCGCCTTTGCCGCGGCGCTGCAACCAGCGTTGAATCCGGCTATGCACCCAGCGGCCGAACGGCATCAGCACCAGCGCCGCGGCCCAGGCGAACACGATCATCAGGCGTTGATATTCCAGCCCCCGCAGGACGAAGCCCAGGAACGCGATGGTGAGCAGCGTGGCCACCGAGACCGCCCCGAACATGCGGTAGACCTCGTCCAACAAGATGGCTGCATGTCGGCGATGGTAGAACTTGTAGCCGAAGAAGACGAGCAGGGTATTGACGAGCTGGATGGCCGCCAGGATGAAGTAGTCGCGGAACGGCCCGATCTTGGGACCGACCGTGAGCATGCGCAAGAGGTAGGCGATATAAAAGGCGAGCAGGCTCGCGGCGGCATCGGTCAACACCAGCGAGACCAGGAAGAACATGCGCAGCCGGCGGCCCGGCGCCCGTGGGGGCTGATCGGGCCGGCGCTGGCCGCTGCGGCCGGCGGCTGTGGCGGTCGGCGTGGCCGGATCGGCGCTCATGAGCTGGTCCTCACATCGGCAGAAGGTCGTGGCCGGCGGTCGGCGGCCGGCCCCTGGCCGCGCAGTCGGCGGCCGAGCAGATCGAGCTGCGCGAAGAAGAAGATGCCCCCGCGGATCAGCCAATCCATCCAGAAAGCAGTGCTCGCCTTGTAGTGCTTCTCGTAAAAGATCGTCAGCGCGCGGTAGAACTCGACGCGCGCCCGGTAGGAGTGTCGCGATGCGGCCTCCTTCACGTGGGTGACGGTCACCGCGGGATTGTACCACACCTGCCAGCCGGCGTCGGTGATGCGCTTGGCCCAATCCAGGTCTTCGCCGTACATGAAGAAGGTCTCGTCCAGGAGGCCGGCCTGCAGGATGGCCTCGCGACGCACCAGCATGAACGCGCCCACGATGGCGTCCACCGGCGTCACCAGGTCGGGGTCGAGGTAACGCAGGTCGTAACGGGCGAAGCGCGGACTGTGCGGAAAAAGGCGATCGAGCCGGGCCAGGTGAAACAGGGAGCTGGCGGGGGTGGGGAAGGAGCGCCGACACGCGCGATCGAGCGAGCCGTCCAGGCGCACCAGCTTCGGCCCGGCCGCGCCCGCCCGGGGATGCGCCTCCATGAACGCGATCATGTCGCGCAGGGCGGTCGGCGGCAAAACGGTGTCGGGGTTGAGCAACAGGGCGTAGCGGGGCAACGCCGCGGCGCGCTCGCCGGCCGCTTCCGCCGCGGCGACCGCCGGCCGATCGCTGAATCCGAAGTAGCGCAACCCCTGGTTGTTGGCGCGCGGATAGCCGACGTTCGCCTGGTTCGCGATCAGGTGGACGTCGGGAAATTCCCGGCGCACCATCGCCACGCTATCGTCGGCCGAAGCGTTGTCCACCACGCACACGGCCACCGACAGGCCGTCCAGCTCGCTGGCCGCCAGGGAACGCAGGCAATCGCGCAGCAGGGCGCTGGTATTGTAGTTGACGATGATGATCGCCAGATCGAGAGATGTCATCGGCGCACTGTCCATGGGCACCGAGATTATAGCATTGCCCACCCGCGCGGTCAATTACGGCCGCGCGGATCTCATGGCCGGAGGCGCGCCTGGCCCTGATAGGCGAAGACCACATTGCCCTGCGCGTCTTTCAGCTCGATCCGCACCTCGCCGGCGGCCGGCGCGGCGGCCGGCAAGGGGATCAGCTCGTCGAGCGGCTGCGCCGGGCTGATGTCCACGCGGCCGACGAACGCTTCGGCGCCGGCCGCCGCGATCCGCACTTCGCCCCGCACCGGCCGCGTCGGCGCCAGGCGGACGCGCAGGCCGGCCGGCTCTGCCGTCAGATGGAGCGCGCCGCCGGCCGCGGCGGCCGTGATCCCGCCGATGTCGGCCACAGGGTACCAGGTCTCGGTCCAGCTCACGCTGCCGCCGGCAGGCAAGGTGTACCAGTCGTCGAACGTGGGCGCCAGGCCGCCGTGCAGCTCCACGTAGGCGGAGCGATCATCCGTATAGACGTCTGAACCGATGGGTTGGCTCCATCCCAGGGCAAAGATCTTGGCCCCCCGCGCCACGGCACTGGGGAAAACGCGCATCAGGCCCTCTTCGATCGCCGGGTCGTACACGCCCATATAGCCGTCCCCGGCCGCGGGCCGCGCGAAGAAGCCGAGATACGGTCCCCAGTTGCCCAGCCGGCTCATGTCCCGGCCGGCGTGAACGGGCCACGCCATCGCCGCGCCCGGCCCCGGCAGGGACGGATCGGCCGTGCTGTGGACGGTCACCTCCCGCGCCGGCAGGATGAAGCGCAGTTCCGGCCCGGGCGCGTTGGCCGCGCCGGGCGCCACCATCGCGTTGAGCCACCATTTCACGCGCGCGGCCGCCGTCGTCGGATTGACGATGGTCGGCGCGATCGTGAAGTAGCCCGCCTCGGCCGGCAGGGTGACGTTGACCGTGACGTAAGGGCGCTCGAAATCTCCCGTGAAAAGGCTCACCTGCACGCCGCCATCGGGAAGGCGCATCGTGTTGTAGCCCCACTCTTTTCCCCACTCGTAGCCGTGCTCTTCCACCGGGAAGCCCCATTCGATCCCGCCGGCTGCCAGCCACCAGTTGGCGCCGGCCGGATAGGGCGGGCTGGGCGGCCCCCAGCCCGTAGGCTTGATGACGGGATTGCGGTACAGCTCGTTGTGGCCGGTCGGCTTGAAGATCACCTCGTAGATGCGGCCGCCCAGTTGGGGCAAGATGCTGATGCGCAGGTAGCGATTTTCCAACACGAGCAACGTGTAGCTGACCGGCGCCGGCCGGGGATTGGATGCCTCGTATGCGGCGCGATCCAGCGTCAGGACCGCGTAGCCCCCCAGCGTCGGGTCGGCCGCGGGGCGCAGGAACGACCGATAGGGATAAGTCGGGATCGTGACCTGGGTCACCCGGAAGGTGACGAGAGGCGGCCGCGTTGCCGTGGGCGTGGGCGATGCGGCCGGCCGGGTGGGCGTGGACGATGCGGCCGGCGGAACCGGCGTCGCGGTCGGTAGGATCGCCGTCGGCGACGGGGTCGGCGCGATGGTCGCCGCGGCCGTCGGCCGGGGGACGACGTTCACGACCAGGAACGCCTGGCCCATGTTGCCCGCGGCATCGGTGGCCGTCGCGGTCAGGGTATAGGGCCGACCCGGGACGAGGCCCGGCAAGGTGGCCGGCGCGAACGAGAAGGCGATCTCTTCCCCTTCGGTGGCGGCCAGGGGCTGGTCATCCAGCAGCAAGGCCAGGTCCACGACGCCGGCGTTGTCGTCGGCCGTCACGCGCACCTGGATCTGATCGCCCCACGCCACTTCCGTGCGGTCGCTCTGCAGAACGATGGTCGGCGGCGCCACATCCTCCAGCTCGGGCGCGTAGGTCGCCTCGGCGCCCGCTTCGAGCGCGATCGTCTCGGCGAGGGGCGCGTAGCCGTCTCCGCGCAGCTCGATGCGATGCTCGCCGGCGGGCAACGTCAACGTCAGCGGCGAGCGGCCGCGCACGGCGCCGTCCACGATCACCTCCACGCCGGCCGGCTCCGGCGCGACGATCAGCCGGGTGAGCCGCGGCGTCGCGGCCGCATCCCGCGGGACCGGAGAAACGGTCGGCGTCGGAGCGACCGTTCCCGGCCACGTACAGGCCGCAGCGAGGATCAGGATGACCAGGCCGCCGGCCCAGGTTCGCACGCTCGCAAGGATGGTTCGCATAGGTGGACCTCGCAGGGATATGTGGATTATAGCGCATGGTCGCGTATTGGCCAAGTCGTAGGGCGACCGAGGTCGCAGCGAAGGAGCCTGCGGCTGGGCGTCGGCCTGCGCCGACGCGTGCACCCACGCAGGTGGGTGCCGCGGCGCCACCGCGCCCCTCAGCCGCGATTTCAATCGCCCCCCACGCACGATCGCCGCGGGCCCTGTAGGGCGACCGGGGTCGCAGCGAAAGAGCCTGCGGCTGGGCGTCGGCCTGCGCCGACGCGTGCACCCACGCAGGTGGGTGTCGCGGCGCTGCGGCGCCCGTTAGCCGCGATTTCAATCGCCCGCAACATGCGGCCGCGACACCGACGACGCGCACCCACGCAGGTGGGTGTCGCGGCGCTGCGGCGCCCGTTAGCCGCGATTTCAATCGCCCCGACCTGTGGGGCGACCGAGGTCGCGTGTGGGGCGACCGAGGTCGCGGCTAAGGAGCCTGCGGCTGGGCGTCGGCCTGCGCCGACGCGTGCACCCACGCAGGTGGGTGTCGCGGCGCTGCGGCGCCCG